>NZ_CP054836.1:1270833-1588541 GCF_013358405.1 Oricola thermophila | reverse complement strand
GTTCCAGGATGCCGGTTGCCGGTGGAACGAAAGCGACCGGCCCGGTTCCGTGCGAACCGGCAAGATCGTCATCAATCGGTTCGACGACCGTTGCCGATCCGGTCGATACCTCGGGTGTGCCGTCGGGCGAGGACTTGAGAATGATATCTGATCTGAACATGGATGCGCCCCCGGAACAGGGCAAAGGTCTTCTCGCAATTGTGGCCGGGCCGGCCGGCTGGCAAATCTGACGGCGAATAATCACCATCAGGTATTGAGGAATTGTTAAGGCTGTTGGTTCCCGCTGCCGAAAGGCATTCTGTGCCGGAAGCCTTGTCTCGGCGGAATTCGGGGCCATATCCGCCACTCGGTCCCCGAATCGGGGCCGGTCGGTCGCTCCTGCGCGTCCGCCTGCCGCCCAGGTGGTTGCAAAGCGGCGGATTATCGCGCATCTCGCGGTCATGATAACGCTCGCGAACGCGAATGTGCGGCGCGAACATGGAAAACGCGCCGAAGGCAAGGAAGTCCCTTGAGGAACACCGACAGAATGAACGCGGACGCCCGTCTCGAGATCGGGGAAATGGACCACGCCGACCTGAAGCGGGCGATGGGTTGTTTTGCGACCGGCATTGCCGTCGTGACGACCCGCCATGGCGGCGCGGATCTCGGGATGACCTGCAACTCGTTCAACACGGTTTCGCTGGAGCCGCCGCTGGTCCTGTGGAGCGTGCGCCGCGCGGCCGCCAGTCACGACGCCTTCGTTCATGGCGGCGGTTACACGGTTAGCATCCTTGGCGCCGATCAGGAGGATATAGCGAACCGCTTCACCCGCGGCAGCCAGGAGGAACGTTTCGCCGATCTGCCGGTCGAGCGGCTGCCCACCGGCCGGCTGGTGATCGGAGGCGCGGCCGCTTGGCTTGACTGTTCGCTGGAGAATGTCGTCGAGGCGGGCGATCACGACATACTGATCGGTCGGGTTCTGGAATTCGACTCGACCCTGAAGGATACGCTCGGCTACCTTCGCGGCCGTTTCACGAAGCTGCGCTCCTGACCGCTTCCGCCTGCCGCCCGCGCTGCCTCGCGAATTGCCAGGCGCTGTGTGCGGCGAGAGCGGTGACGAGGATCGCGCCGCCGGTCAGGGTGGCCGCCGTCGGGGTTTCCCCGAAAATCAGCCAGATCCACACCGGTGCCAGCACGGTCTCGAGCAGGTAGAACATCGCCACCTCCGGGCCGCTGATATATTTCGGCCCGGTCGCCAGCAGCCAGAATGAGACGGGGATCAGGATGGCGCCGTTGAGGATCAGCCACCACGGCGCCTCGACCGTGAGTTGCCCGGCGTCGCCCGCGGCCAGCATCACGGCGGCGATGGAGGCTGGGATCACGCCGCCGGCCATCGGGGCGAATCCCATGTCCCGGCCGCTCTTGCGGGTGATCGTGATGGCAATGGCGATCAGGAACGCCGCTGCCAGCGCCATGAGATCTCCGAGATAGTTGCCCGTCCTCAGCCCGTCCCCGACGATCAGCGTGACCGCGGCCATCATGACCGCCATCGTGGCCAGCGTGACGCGGTGCGGCCGCTCGCCCAGCGCGAGCCAGCCGAGCAGTGCGGCGAACATCGAGTTGAAGGCGAGGATGAACACGACATTGGCCGCTGCGGTGTTGAACACGGCTCCGATGAACAGGACCGCCGAGCAACCGTAGAGCGCGGCGACGATGATGCCCGTTCGTCCCGGCAGAAAGGTTATGGCCCGTTTCCGCCACAATCCGGCAATGCCCCAGACCAGCAGCGCCACGCCGATCCCGAGTCCCGAGCGCACGAATTGCACGGTCCAGATGTCGGCGGCAGCAAGCCGCAGGACGGGTATGTCGAAGGTGAGCACGAAGCCGCCGATGCCGGTCAGCAGCAGGCCTTTTTGATGGGGGGACATGAACGTCGAAGCCGCTGGGAACGAAAAGTCAGCCCTTGTAGAGTTCCCATCCGGCCGAGGTCAAATGCTCCTGCGGCCGGAAGCGAGTCTTGTATTCCATCTTGCGCGAACCCTCGACCCAGTAGCCGAGATATACGTGCGGCAGCCCGCGCGCCCGCGCCCTCGAGATGTGGTCGAGGATCATCCATGTGCCCAGCGACCGCTCGGGCATGTCCGGGTCGTAGAAGGAATAGACCATCGAATAGCCGTCGGACATCCTGTCGGACAGGGCGACGGCGACGAGGGGGCCTTCGCCACGCCCGGTCACGAAGCTGTCCGGACCGCGCTTGCGGTACTCGATGACCGCGGTCGGCACATGCGTGTCTTCCACCATCATCGCGTAGTCGAGCACGGTCATCTCCGACATGCCGCCCTCCTTGTGGCGGGCATCGAGATAGCGGCGGAACAGCGAGTATTGCTCGCTTGTCGGCTCTGCCTTGTGTTCCGTGCCGACAAGGTCGTCATTGACCCTCAGAATGCGGCGCATGTTCTTCGAGGGCGCGAAGCCGTCGACAAGGATGCGCACCGACACGCAGGCCCGGCAGGTTTCGCATGCGGGACGGTAGGCGATGTTCTGGCTGCGGCGGAACCCGCCCTGGGTGAGCAGGTCGTTCATCTCCCCGGCCTTCTCCCCGACCAGGTGCGTGAACACCTTCCGTTCGTACTGCCCCTCCAGATAGGGGCACGGCGACGGCGACGTCAGGAAGAACTGCGGTGATTTCGGGGAATGCTGTGTCATGCCGCCAGTCTCGCTTCACGCATCAGATTTGGCGAGATCGGTCGAAAGGTCAATAGATGCGCATCTCTGTTCAGTCCTGGGACCGCACGGCAACGATGCCGAGGGCAAGATCGTGCAATGTCCGCTTGTGTTCGAGGAACAGCGGCGCGAGAAGCAGCGGCATGAAGATGGCGGCGGAGGCCCAGAACAGCACCGCGTGGACAACCGCGGTCACGAAATCGATCCGCCGGCCGTCGTAGCGCTTGAGGCGGATGCCCGCCATCCGCATGCCGATCGTTGCCTGCGACGGCCCGCCCACCGACCAGCCGACATATGTGAGCGCAACCAAGGGAGTCAGGATCGCGTAGAGCAGCCATCCGATCCCGAAGGTGGCGATGCCGAGCAGGAAAATCAGCGGAACTGCGATGATGATCAGGATGGCTACCATCGCGTAGTCGATGAGGAAGGCGATGATGCGCCGCGTGCGCACGCCCTCGAACAGCCGCCAGTCGTCGTAGCGGTCCGGAAAATCCTGCGGGGAGGCCTGGGTCTGTGTGTAGGGCATGGGCGATCCTTTCCGTCTCCGACGTGGGATCGCCCGCCGGCATTATCAAGGGCGGCTGGTCAGGCGCCGCTGCCCAGGATTTCCGCAACGCGGGGCGCGTAATAGGTCAGGATGCCGTCGCATCCGGCGCGCTTGAAGGCAAGCAGGCTCTCGAGCATCACCCGTTCCCCGTCGATCCAGCCATTGGCCGCCGCCGCCTCGATCATCGCGTATTCACCGGACACCTGGTAGACGAATGTCGGGAGCTGGAAGGTCTCTTTCACCCTCCGGCAGATGTCGAGATAGGGCAGGCCCGGCTTGACCATGACCATGTCGGCGCCTTCCTCGATGTCGGCTTCCGTCTCGCGTAGCGCTTCCTCGGTATTGGCGGGGTCGATGTAATACGTCTTCTTGTCACCCTTCAGCAGTCCCGAAGTGCCGATCGCCTCGCGATAGGGGCCGTAGCAGGCCGAGGCGAACTTGGTGGCGTAGGACATGATCGCCACGTCCTGGAAACCGGCCTCGTCGAGTGCGTCGCGGATCACGCCGATCCGACCGTCCATCATGTCCGACGGCGCGATGATGTCGGAGCCCGCGGCGGCCTGGCCGACGGCGGCCCTGGCGATCTGTTCCACCGATTCGTCGTTGACGATGACGCCGTCGCGCAGGATCCCGTCATGGCCGTGATCGGTGAACGGGTCGAGCGCCGCGTCGGTGATGATCCCGATTTCCGGAACGGCAGCCTTGATAGCCTTTGTCGCACGGTTGATCAGGTTGTCCTCGTCGAGCGCGTGGCTGCCGGTCGTGTCGCGCTTTTCCATTGCGACATTGGGGAATGTGGCAATCGCGGGAATGCCGAGTTTCGCGGCAGCCTCGGCAGCCTTGACGGCTCGGTCGACAGTCAGCCGCTGCACGCCCGGCATCGCCGCGATGTCCTCGGCGGCGTCTTCCCCCTCTATCAGGAAGATCGGCCATATCAGATCGTTGACCGTCAGCTCGGTCTCGCGCACCAGTCGGCGTGCCCAATCCGTCTTGCGCATGCGGCGCAGGCGCCTGCTGCCGGTAACCTCATCGACGCTTCTCATCGTCAAGTCCTGTCCAGTTTCTGTCTGCGATGCGGGTTTGCCTAGCATGGCAAATCGGCTATTGCCATTGGTCGACGCACCGGGAAAGGCGAAGGGGGGAACCTCGTGGCATTGCTCACCGGCGAGATAAGGGAACAGCAGCAATCCGTCGTGCAGGCGGTCTTTGTGTGGTTCCTGCGCGCCATGGCGGCTGTCGCCATGATCGCCGGCCTGTCCTACTGGGCCCAGTTGATCGGTCTCGACAATGACTCCCTGCCGCGCTTCGACCGGTTGCCGGTGCACTGGAAGGTGCCTTGCGTGACGCTCGCGGTCCTGTTGCCTGTGGCTTCGATGGGACTCTGGACGCTGACCTCCTGGGGAATCGTGCTCTGGACCTTCGCCTGCCTCATCGAGATATCGATCTACGGCATATGGGCCGACCGCTACATGTCCCGGCCCGGACTGGTCGCCGGCCTAGTTGGTGCGCTGTCGGTGCTTTTCGTTTTCATCGTCATATTGGCGGTCCGGCGCTTCCGCGAACGATTAAACGAATATTAAGGACGTTTGGAAAGGTGTGTCTGGTAATCGCCTGTTAACTCTGGCGTTTAAGTCGAATTTTATTCGCATTCGGTAGTTTGCCCCTCAACGGTGAGAAGAAAAAACAATCACCGGCATAACAGAGAGGCAATAAGATCATGATGAATGCGACCAATATGGTGGGCGCAAAGCCCGACAAGCCGTCTGAGCAAGAAGTTCGCGATCTTTACTTGGAATCCCTGCAACTTGTTGAGCGTCTTCATCGCAGGTTGCTTGATGTGGTCAAGGACGAGTTCGATCGTGCCGGCCGCTCCGATATCAATGCCGTTCAGGCGCTTCTGCTGTTCAATATCGGCGACAGCGTGCTGACTGCCGGTGAACTGCGTTCGCGCGGCTACTATCTCGGCTCGAATGTTTCCTACAACCTCAAGAAGCTCGTCGAGCTCGGCTTCGTGAATCACGAGAAGTCCAAGACGGATCGTCGTTCGGTACGCATCAGCCTGACCGAGAAGGGCAAGGAGATCGCCGATATCGTTGCCGAGCTCTACAACCGGCACATCCTTTCCATCGAGGCTGTCGGCGGTATCGGTGCCGACGAATTCCAGGCGATGAACCGCGCCATGCAGCGTCTTGATCGCTTCTGGAACGACACGATTCTCTATCGTCTCTGAATCTCTGGCCTGCCGGCGCATTGTCGAGAGGGGTGCGGGCAACCGCGCCCCTCTTGCCGTTCGGGTTGGCCGCTCGGGGCCGGCATACCGTTTCGCGACACGGATTGGCCATATTCCTGTGAACACTGCGGCGGCAACGGCGGGCGTGACGAAGAGCACAGCGTTCATCATGCAATCGCTGCTTTCTCGCTCGCGGAACCGTGAATGTGGTTTCCGCTTTGTTAAGTTGACGTTGTTACCAGCCGGGCACAATAAGACCGGGTGGTCTGTACCCTTGAATGCGCACACGCAGGTGATCGATGAACGGAACCGGAAAAACCAGCCGTCGCTCTTTCCTCAGGAATGCCGGGATCGTAGGCGCGATTGCTGCGGGCATAGTTCCGGCAAGGTCCCAGGACACGCTGAACGAGATCTTCCAGTCCCCCCGGCGCGGCAACTGGGACGACCAGTTTGACGCGGTCGGGACGAGGGCGCCGGAAGTGAAGTCCCGCCAGCCGATCCTGAGCCCGGCGACCGTGTCCTATGTCGAGCGTGCGATCGGCACCTATCGCGGCATTGTCATGCAGGGCGGGTGGCCTCATGTGAACCTGACCCAGCGCGTCACGGTCGGTTCGAGCGATCCGGCGGTGCGCCAGCTGCGCCGCCGCCTGATGATATCCGGCGACCTGCCGCGCAATTCTGGCGACAGCCCGGTCTTCGACACGTTTCTCGATGCAGCGGTCAAGCGCTTCCAGCAGCGCCATGGCATGCCTGCCGATGGCATCATCGGCAATGTGACGCTCGCGGCGCTGAACGTGCCGGCGGATATCCGGCTCGGTCAGCTCGAGACCAACCTTGTCCGGCTGCGTTCCATGTCGGGTTTCCTTGGCGATCGCTATGTCGTGGTGAACATTCCGGCGGCCGAGATCGAAGCCGTGGAAAACGGTCGCGTGGCGCAGTACCACAAGGCCATTGTCGGCAAGATCGATCGCCAGACGCCGATCCTGAATTCGAAGATCCACGAGGTCATTCTCAATCCGTATTGGACCGCGCCGAAGTCGATCATCGAAAAGGACATCATTCCGTTGATGCGCAAGGATCCGACCTATCTGACGCGCAACTCGATTCGCCTGTTCGACCGGGATGGAAACGAGGTGCCGCCGGAACTGGTCGACTGGTCGACGAACGAGGCGGTGAACCTGCGGTTTCGCCAGGATCCCGGCAAGATCAACGCGATGTCATCGACCAAGATCAACTTCCACAATCCGCACGCGGTCTACATGCACGACACGCCACAGCAGAGCCTGTTCGGCAAGTTGCTGCGGTTCGAATCCTCCGGATGCGTTCGCGTCCACAATGTGCGCGAGCTGACGACCTGGCTGCTGCGTGACACGCCCGGCTGGACGCGGAACCGCATCGAGGAGGTGATCGCGACCGGCGAGAACACCGAAGTCGCACTCGTCGAGCCGGTTCCGGTGTATTTCGTCTACATATCCGCGTGGTCGACGGGCGATGGCGTGGTCCATTTCCGTGACGACATATACGGACGCGACGGTGTCGATGAGCTGATGCTGACCTCGACCACGCTCTGACCGTCTTGCGTCGGGCCTTCTTCCATGCCGGCCTCGTGCCGGCATTTTCTTTTTCCGGCTGTCGGGAACCGGCTGGAACCAATTCGCGATCAGGCAATGGAAGTGCGGCGGGATACGTGATAATGCGCCCGCGCTAATGGATTTCTCCCGTTTCCCGGAAAGGAATGAAACCGATGTCCCAGAACGCCGCGGCCAACTCCAATGCGTATTCGGATGCGTTTTTCTCCGAAACGCTGGCCGAACGTGACCCCGAGATATTTGACGCTATCCGAAAGGAGCTGGGTCGCCAGCGCCACGAGATTGAGCTGATCGCATCGGAAAACATCGTTTCCCGCGCTGTTCTCGAAGCGCAGGGCTCGGTGATGACGAACAAGTACGCCGAGGGTTATCCGGGCAAGCGCTACTATGGCGGCTGCCAGTTCGTCGACATCGCCGAGGAACTTGCCATCGAGCGCGCGAAGAAGCTGTTCGGATGCAATTTTGCCAACGTCCAGCCCAATTCCGGCTCGCAGATGAATCAGGCGGTATTCCTGGCGTTGCTGGAGCCGGGCGACACCTTCATGGGACTCGATCTGAATTCCGGCGGGCACCTGACCCACGGCTCGCCGGTGAACATGTCCGGCAAGTGGTTCAACGTCGTGTCCTACGGCGTGCGGGAGGATGACCATCTGCTCGACATGGACGCGATCGCCGCCAGGGCGGAGCAGCACAAGCCGAAGCTGATCATTGCCGGCGGCACCGCCTATTCGCGTTTCTGGGACTGGGAGCGTTTCCGGGAGATCGCCGATTCGGTCGGGGCCTATCTCATGGTCGACATGGCGCACATTTCGGGGCTTGTCGCAGGCGGAGTCCATCCGTCGCCGGTTCCCCATGCCCATGTCGTCACCACGACCACGCACAAGTCCCTGCGCGGGCCGCGCGGCGGCATGATCCTGTGCAATGACGAGGCGATCGCGAAGAAGATCAACTCGGCCGTTTTCCCCGGCTTGCAGGGAGGTCCGCTGATGCATGTCATCGCCGCGAAGGCCGTTGCGTTCGGCGAGGCGCTGCGCCCCGAATTCAAGACCTATGCGCAGAATGTCGTCGCCAACGCGCGGGCGCTCGCCGACAGCCTGAAGCAGAACGGTATCGACATCGTTTCGGGCGGAACCGACAATCACCTGATGCTTGCGGACTTGCGCCCGAAGACCGTCACCGGCAAGGCGGCAGAGGCGGCGCTGGGACGGGCCAACATCACCTGCAACAAGAACGGCATTCCCTTCGACCCGGAGAAGCCCTTCGTCACCTCCGGTATCCGGCTCGGCACACCGGCGGGGACCACCCGCGGCTTCGGCCCCGCGGAATTCCGAGAGATCGGCGCGATGATCGCCCGCGTTCTCGACGGCTTGAGGCAGGCGGGACCGGACGGCGACAATTCGGGCATCGAGAGCGCCGTGAAAAAAGATGTGATTGCGCTGACCGAGCGCTTCCCGCTCTACGGCTACTTGGGATAGCAAGCGCACATGCGCTGCCCGTTTTGCCAGTCCCTGGATACGCAGGTTAAGGATAGTCGCCCCGCGGAAGACGGGGTGGCGATCCGCCGACGCCGTGTCTGTCCGGATTGCGGGGGCAGATTCACGACCTTCGAGCGCGTCCAGCTCCGCGATCTCTACGTGATCAAGAAGAGCGGTCGCAAGGTGCCGTTCGACCGGGACAAGCTCGCCCGGTCGTTCGAGGTGGCATTGCGCAAGCGTCCGATCGATCCCGAGAGGGTGGAGCGCGCCGTTTCCGGCATCGTTCGTCAGCTGGAAAGTTCCGGCGAGCAGGATATCGCTGCCGAGCATATCGGAACGCTGGTCATGGAGGCGCTGAAAGGCATGGACGACGTCGCCTATGTCCGCTTCGCCTCCGTCTACAAGAACTTCCGCGATCCGCAGGACTTTCAGGATCTCCTCGGCGAACTCGGCGGCAATTTGCCGCCGGAGGACGAAGAGCCGCTTGCGCCGGGCGTGGAATAGCTCCACTTTCGCGCCGCTATGGACACCACGACCGAACTCGACCGCCGTTTCATGGCGGCCTGCATCCGCTACTCGCGCCGTCACCTTGGCCGCACCGGAACCAATCCGTCGGTCGGAACGCTGATCGTGGCCGACACGGGCGACGGCCCGGTCATCGTCGGCCGCGGCGTGACCGCCGTCGGAGGTCGTCCCCATGCCGAGACGATCGCGCTTGCCGAGGCGGGCGAGCGCGCGCGCGGTGCGACGGCCTATGTGACGCTGGAGCCGTGCGCTCATCACGGACGCACGCCGCCCTGCGCAGAGGCGCTGGTGGCGGCAGGCGTGGCGCGCGTCGTGGCCGCGGCGACCGATCCCGATCCGCGCGTGTCGGGAAACGGCTACCGGATCCTGCGCGACGGGGGTATCGAGGTTGTATCCGGAGTCATGGCCGACGAGGCCGGATCGGTCCTGTCCGGCTACCTGACCCGTTCCGCGAGGAAGCGTTGCCGGTTGACCTTGAAACTGGCGGTGTCGGCCGATGGCATGATCGGCCGGGAAGGCGAAGGCCAGGTCCCGATCACCGGAGAGGTCGCCCGCGCGCAAAGCCACGTGATGCGGGCGGAACATGACGCGATTCTGGTCGGCATCGGCACGGCACTGGCCGACGATCCGCAGCTGACCTGCCGGCTGCCCGGACTTGGCGACCGCTCGCCCATGCGCATCGTTCTCGACAGCCGGGCGCGCCTGCCTCTTGAATCGCGGCTGGTGCGCTCGATCGATCTGGCCCCGCTTGCCATTGCGACGATTGCGCCGGAGTCGGGGAATGCGCGGCATCTCGAAGGTGCGGGTGCGCGGCTGATCGCCTGCGAGGAGCATGAGGGCCGCGTGGCGTTGCCCGAGCTGCTCGAGGATCTCGCGGCACTGGGGATCACGAATCTTCTGGTGGAAGGCGGAGCCGGTGTCGCCCGGGCCTTTCTCGACGAGGGGCTGGCGGATCGTATCCTCCTGTTCGAGAGCGATGTTAGGATTGGTCCGAACGGCATTGCCGCGCCCGTCGGGCGCGCCAGCCTTCCGGCGGGCTACGTTCCCGCAGGGAAATGGAGGTTCGGTGCCGATCGTTGTTTCGAATTCGTGCAGGAGAAGTGATGTTTACCGGGATCGTTACCGACATAGGCCGCATAGCCGCCGTGACCGACCGCCCGAAGGGCAGGCGGATACGCATCGGGACGGCTTACGATCCTGCCACCATTGAGATCGGGGCCTCGATTGCCTGTGCCGGGGTGTGCCTCACGGTCGTCGCCTTGCCGGACACCGGTTCCAACGAGCGCTGGTTCGAGGTCGAGGCGTGGGAGGAGGCATTGCGGCTCACCACCGCCTCCGCCTGGCAGGAGGGCACGCGCATCAACCTCGAGCGCGCCATGAAGGCGGGCGACGAGTTCGGCGGGCACATGGTGTCCGGCCACGTGGACGGCAAGGCGGTAATCCTGGGGCGCGAGGAGGAGGGGGAGGCGGTCCGCTTCCGGATCGAGGCGCCGGCGGAATTGTCCCGTTACATCGCGCCGAAGGGATCGGTGGCGCTGGACGGAACCTCGCTGACCGTCAATTCGGTGGAAGGCGACGTGTTCGATGTGCTGCTGATCCGCCATACCCTGGCGGTGACGACCTGGGGCGAGCGGGCCGCGGGAGACGCAGTGAACCTGGAGGTCGACCAGATGGCGCGCTATGTCGAACGCTACATGAATCGCCTTGCGGACCACGCCAAAGAGGCGTAGGCCACCGCCCGAAACCCAAACGCTCCGGAGTTCCCCTTCATGGCCGATGATGCACCGCATTTGCTGATCGTGGAAGCGCGCTTCTACGAGGGCTTGTCCGAAGCGCTGCTCGAGGGCGCGACAGCTGCGCTCGAAGAGGCCGGCGCGACCTGGGATGTCGTCACCGTGCCGGGCGCACTCGAAGTTCCGGCGGCGATCTCCTTCGCGATCGAGGGTGACCGCCACTATGACGGATTCGTTGCGCTGGGCGTCGTCATTCGTGGCGAGACCTATCACTTCGAAATCGTCGCAAACGAATCCAGCCGTGCCTTGATGGAACTCGCCGTTGACGGGGCCGTGGCCATCGGAAACGGCATTCTCACCGTGGAGAACGAGGCGCAGGCCTGGGCGCGGGCGCGCCGCGAGGAGAAGGACAAGGGCGGATTCGCCGCAAGGGCCGCCCTGACGATGATTGAACTGCGCCGGCAGATGAGTGTCGATGACTGATTCCCGAAAAAAACCGGCCGCCAAGCCGGCCAACAAGCGCGGCGCGGCGCGTCTGGCGGCCGTGCAGGCGCTCTACCAGATGGACCTGTCGGGAAGCGGCGTGCTTGAGACCGCCGCCGAGTACGAGGCCTTTCGTCTCGGCAAGGAGATCGACGGGTTGCTGTATCGCGAGGCCGATCCTGGCTGGTTCAGGTCGATCCTGTCCGGCGTTGTTGCGCAACAGAAGCAGCTCGACCCGGTCCTTCGCAACGCGCTGACCGGCGACTGGCCGCTTTCGCGGCTGGATTCGACGTTGCGCGCGATACTCAGGGCAGGGGCGTGGGAATTGACCGCGGTCAAGGACGTTCCGCCCGCCGTCGTGATTTCGGAGTATGTCGACATCGCGCGCGCCTTCTACGAGGAGGGCGAAGAGCCGAGGATGGTCAATGCGGTGCTCGACAGGATCGCGAAGGAGAAACGGGCCGGGACATGACGACAGACGGCGAAATACGGGAGGCAGCGGCCAGGCGCACGGCGCTCACGCTTGCAGTGGCGCAATCCGTTGTCGGGGCGGCTGCGCCGATCTCGATTTCGCTTGGCGGGCTGGCCGGGCAATATCTGCTCGTCGTGAACGATGCCGACCCGTCCTTCGCCACCGCGCCGGTCACCGGGTTCAATGTCGGTGTCGCGCTCGGTGCGCTGCCGGCCGCGTTGCTGATGCGCATGCTCGGCCGCCGCGTCGGCTTCATGTCGGGCGCGATGGTGACGGCGCTTGGCGGTGCCATTGCGGCGATCGCGCTGTTCCAGCTCAATTTCTGGCTGTTTGCCACCGGCCTGCTCGTGATCGGCATGGGCGGGTCGTTCGTGCAGCAATACCGTTTTGCGGCCGCAGACAATGCGCCGCCCCGTTTCAGGCCGAGGGCTATCTCCTGGGTCCTCGGCGGCGGGGTCTTTGCCGCGGTCATCGGCCCCCAGGCCGTCGTGTGGACTCGCGACCTGTTCGATCCGGTCCAATATGCGGGTGCTTTCGTGGCCTTGATCGGGCTCGGTCTGCTCGGTGTCGGCATACTGTCCACCCTGAATGTCGGCCGGGACAAGGTGGGCGAGAATGCGGTTTCCGGGCCGCCGCCGCGGCCGCTTGCCAGGATCATTCTTCAGCCGCGTTTCATCGTCGCCTTTGCCTGCGGCGTCGGATCCTATGCGCTGATGAGCTTCGTCATGACAGGCGCGCCGCTGGCGATGGTGGGGTGCGGCTTCACGACGGACGAGGCCGCGCTCGGCATTTCCTTCCACGTCATGGCGATGTTTGCGCCGAGCTTCGTGACCGGGCGCCTGATCGCGCAGTTCGGCAAGGAACGCATCGTTGCCGTCGGCATGCTCCTGCTGGTCGGCTGCTCTGTCGTCGCCCTGTCGGGCATCGCGCTTTGGCAGTTCTGGACGGCGCTGGTCCTTCTCGGGGTCGGCTGGAATTTCGCCTTCATCGGTTCGACGGCGATGCTGACCGACTCCTATCATGCCAGCGAGAAGAACCAGGTGCAGGGTCTGCATGACTTCCTGCTGTTCTCCACGGTCGCTTTCGCCTCGCTGATGTCCGGCTTCACGCTGAATGTCTTTGGCTGGGAAATGCTCAACTGGATCGTCTTTCCCGTTGCCGCCTTTTGTCTGACATTGCTCGGGCTTCTGGCAGTCGCATCGCGCCGTTCCGCTGCGTCACAGGCCGGCGAATAGGATTTCCCGCTGGACCGGTACTTCTATCCGCTTGACCTCGACTTGCGCGGTAAACTACCAATGCCTGAACATCGGGGCGTGTAGTTGCGCTGCCGATCGTACCTGAAGGGCCTGGGAGGGGAATTCGGGCCCGGGGAGATCAAAGGAAACGGTAATGGTTCTTCTAGCTGTCATCGCTTGCGGACTGCTTTCGATCGTCTATGCGATCTGGGCAACGCAGTCGGTCCTGGCCGCTGACCAGGGAAATGCGCGGATGCAGGAGATCGCGGGAGCGATCCGGGAGGGCGCGCAGGCTTATCTAAACCGTCAGTACACGACGATCGCCGTTGTCGGGGCGATTGTTTTCGTCGCGACATGGCTGCTGCTGACCGCGGAAGCCGCGTTCGGCTTCCTTATCGGCGCCGTCCTGTCCGGCGTTGCCGGCTATATCGGCATGCACGTTTCTGTCCGCGCCAATGTGCGCACTGCGCAGGCCGCTTCGCACAGTCTGGCGGCGGGTCTCGGCATCGCCTTCAAGGCGGGCGCGATCACCGGCATGCTCGTCGCCGGCCTCGCGCTGCTCGGCGTTGCGGTCTACTACTACGTGCTGACCGAGATCATCGTTCCGGCAAATGATCGTACGGTTATCGACGCGCTTGTCGCACTCGGCTTCGGCGCATCGCTGATCTCCATCTTTGCCCGTCTCGGCGGCGGCATCTTCACCAAGGGTGCGGACGTCGGCGGAGACCTCGTCGGCAAGGTGGAAGCAGGCATTCCGGAAGACGATCCGCGCAACCCGGCGACCATCGCTGACAACGTCGGCGACAATGTCGGCGACTGCGCAGGCATGGCCGCGGACCTGTTCGAGACCTACGCGGTGACTGTCGTTGCCACCATGGTTCTCGGCGCGATCTTCTTCGCCGGCACCGATATCCTCGAATCGGTGATGGTTTACCCGCTGGCAATCTGCGGCGCGTCGATCATCACGTCGATCATCGGTACCTTCTTCGTCAAGCTCGGCGCCAACGGCTCGATCATGGGCGCACTCTATAAGGGACTGATCGTCACCGGCATCCTGTCGGTCATCGGCCTCGGTGGCGCCACGTCGCTGACCGTTGGCTGGGGCGATATAGTGCTTGCGGACGGTTCGGTCATCACCGGCACCAACCTGTTCATCTGCGGTGTTGTCGGCCTCCTCGTCACGGCTCTGATCGTTGTGATTACCGAGTACTACACCGGTACCGGCAAACGTCCGGTGGTCTCGATCGCGCAGGCATCCGTGACAGGCCACGGCACCAACGTGATCCAGGGTCTTGCCGTGTCGCTCGAGTCAACGGCGCTTCCCGCGATCGTCATCGTCGGCGGCATTATCGGGACCTTCCAGCTGGCCGGCCTGTTCGGCACCGGTATCGCGGTTACGGCCATGCTCGGCATCGCCGGCATGATCGTCGCTCTCGACGCCTTCGGCCCGGTCACCGACAACGCTGGCGGTATTGCCGAAATGTCGGGTCTCGATCCGGAAGTTCGCAGGTCGACGGACGCGCTCGACGCGGTTGGTAACACGACCAAGGCCGTCACCAAGGGCTACGCGATCGGTTCCGCAGGCCTCGGCGCGTTGGTTCTGTTCGCCGCCTACTCGAACGACCTCGCGTTCTTTGTCGAGAACTCCGACCGGTTCACCTACTTCCAGGGTAT
Organism: Oricola thermophila; assembly: GCF_013358405.1. Classification (NCBI taxonomy): domain Bacteria; kingdom Pseudomonadati; phylum Pseudomonadota; class Alphaproteobacteria; order Hyphomicrobiales; family Ahrensiaceae; genus Oricola; species Oricola thermophila. The sequence continues at coordinate 1,573,875 of NZ_CP054836.1, read as the reverse complement.
GGGCGACATCTCCTTCTCGCTGTCCAATCCCTACGTTGTTGCGGGCCTCATCTTCGGTGGCCTGATCCCCTACCTGTTCGGCGGCATCGCCATGACAGCAGTGGGGCGTGCAGCCGGCTCGATCGTCGAGGAAGTGCGCCGTCAGTTCCGCGAGAAGCCGGGTATCATGGAAGGCAAGGACCGTCCGGACTACGCCCGTGCGGTCGACATCCTGACCAAGGCCGCGATCAAGGAAATGATCATTCCGTCGCTGCTGCCGGTCCTCGCTCCGCTGGTCGTCTATTTCGGCGTGCTGCTGATTTCCGGATCGAAGGCCTCGGCATTTGCCGCGTTGGGCGCCATGCTGCTTGGCGTGATTGTCAACGGCCTGTTCGTCGCCATCTCGATGACCTCGGGCGGCGGCGCCTGGGACAACGCGAAAAAGTCCTTCGAGGACGGCTTCGTCGACAAGGATGGCGTCAAGCACGAGAAGGGGTCCGAGGCGCACAAGGCGTCGGTGACCGGCGATACCGTTGGCGATCCCTACAAGGACACCGCCGGTCCCGCCGTCAACCCGGCCATCAAGATCACCAACATTGTGGCGCTGTTGCTGCTGGCGATCCTGGCGCACTGATCTGCGCAACGCACGAGACGAGAAAGCCGGCGGAGCGATCCGCCGGCTTTTTCTTTAGGCTGCCTGTGACCGGTATCGGTCAGAGGCCCCTGACAACGCTTTCGGCGGACGGACCGCCGAGCGTTCCGGAAAGGATCTGCGAAAGGAAGGTCTGGTCGCGGCCGCCCGTCGGCGTCGTGCGCGAGATGAAATCGAACAGCTTTCCGTCCTGGAGCCCGTAATTTGCGATGCGCTCGACCGTTCCCTCGTCGTTGAAATAGACGGCGAGAACGCGCTGGTCGACGAGCTTGGCCTTCATGAAGGCCGCACCGCGCCGCCGGGTCTGGGAAATGTAGTAGAACACTTCGTTGTCGAAGGTTTCGGTCGTCGTCGGTGTTCCGAGTGTCAGGAGCACCTGTTCGCGGCTTGAACCCGGCGGCACCAGCGCCAGGGTCTGCTCGTCAATGACATAGCCCTGCTTGTAGACTTCGGCCGGGGACAAGACGCCCGTGCTCGAACAGCCGCCCAGCGCGACCGCGCCGGCCGCAAGCACGACTGGAAGGGCGCTCGTCAGACGCATTCTGTGCTTGATTTTTTCCGACGCCACCATCATCTCCGTTACGTATCTCGGCCGACAGGCCTGCTTGGGGTCTGGATCGGTACCGCGAACCGTGTACGGTTGCAAGCGTACCGGAGCGCGCTGCCTCTGCGACGGAAGGTGCGTTTGCACGATGATTATGTCACTGTTTCGGCGTTCGCCGAAAAACCTCAATCGCCGGATCATTGATACGGTCTATGGCGCGGTGGTCGAAGCGGCCCGCCAGCCCGTCCTGTTTCGCGACTGGGGCATTCCCGATACGCCGCTCGGCCGTTACGAGAGCGTAGGGCTTCATCTCATCCTGTTCCTTTATCGTGCCCGGTCGGCGCCGCCGCCGGCCGATGAGCTGGCTCAGGATGTCCTCGACGAGTTCTTCAAGGATGTCGATCATTCGATTCGCGAACTCGGGGTCGGCGACCCGGGTGTGCCGAAACGGATGAAGAAGCTGGCCCGGATGTTCTACGGGCGCATGGGGCGGTACTGGGCGGCGCTGGACGCCGGCGATGCCGTCGAGCTTGGAAACGCGCTTGCGCACAACATCGCGCCGGAAGCGCCCGAGTCCATCGACCGTTCCGCGCTGGCCGACTACATGATCCGCTCCGCGCGGTCGTTTGCCGATGTTCCGGACGAGGAGTTGCTGGCAGGCGTCGTGCGCTTTGCCGAACCGTTGCCGCTGGAGAGATCATGACCGGTTCCGAATCCGACAGTCCCATTTCCCGACCTGTTGTCGTTTCCGTTCTTCCGTCCGGGGGCTTCCCGGTGCGGATCGAGGCGACCTCCGAGCAGCGCGCGGCGCTGGCGGAAGCCCATGCACTGGTATCCGTGGACGAATTCACGGCCGATCTGGTCGTGAAGCGCTGGCGCAAGGATGGCGTGCGGATACAGGGAACGGCCAGTGCGCGGATCGTGCAGGCATGTATCGTGTCGCTGGATCCGGTGAAGTCCGACATCAATGTCGAGATCGATGCGGTCTTTGTGCCCGAGGGGTCGCGCCTCGCGAGGCCGCTTGATGACGAGGGTGCGCTGATTGTCGATCCCGAGGGGCCGGATCTGCCGGAAACCTTCGAGGGCGGCGTTATCGATGTCGGGGCAGTGGCGGAAGAGTTCTTCGAACTGGAGATCGATCCCTATCCGCGTGCGCCGGGCGTCGAACTGGAAGAATTCGTCGGTGCCGCCGACGACGAGGGCGAAGATCGATCGGAGAATCCCTTCGCCAGGCTGGCCGGACTGCGCGATAAGCTGTGAAAGCAAAAAGGGCCTGAAAATAAGGTGTTGAGACATCCGGCAGAACGGCTATGGTCTGCGCGCCGCGGCCCATCGCGCCCGGCCAACCGCCCACGGGCGGACAACTGAAACGGGATCGGACGGTTTGATAACAATTTCGATTGACGCGATGGGCGGAGATTTCGGCCCGGCGGTCGTCATTCCAGGTGCGGCAAAGTCGCTGGATCGCCACCCGGAATTGCGTTTTCTGTTCTATGGTCAGGAGGACAAGGTTCTTCCGGTTCTCGATCGCTACGAGAAGCTGAAGAAGGCCTCGCGCTTCGAGCATTGCGATATTGCCGTAAGCATGGACGACAAGCCGAGCCAGGCCTTGCGCCGTGGGCGCTGGAAGTCGTCCATGTGGAAGGCGATCGAGGCCGTCAAGACAGGTGACGCCGATACCTGCGTTTCCGCGGGCAATACCGGCGCGCTGATGGCCATGTCGAAATTCTGCCTGCGGACGATGGCGGATATCGAGCGTCCGGCGATTGCCGCGATCTGGCCCACGCTGCGCGGCGAGAGCATCGTGCTTGATGTCGGCGCGACAATCGGGGCCGATGCCCAGCAGCTTGTCGATTTCTCCGTTATGGGGGCCGCGATGGCGCGCGCGCTCATCGAGGTGAGCCGGCCGACAGTGGGATTGCTCAATGTCGGCGTGGAGGAGATCAAGGGGCAGGAAGAGGTAAAGGAAGCCGGGCGGCTGCTGCGTGAAGCTGATCTGGGAACGCTGGATTATCTCGGCTTCGTGGAAGGGGACGATCTCGGCAAGGGAACGGTTGATGTCGTTGTCACGGAGGGTTTCTCCGGCAACATCGCGCTGAAGACGGCAGAAGGTACGGCGAAGCAGATCGCGGAATATCTGCGTGCCGCGATGAGCCGTACGCTGATGGCCCGGATCGGCTACTTGCTTGCCCGCGGAGCGTTCAACCGGCTGCGCGACAAGATGGATCCCCGCAAGGTAAATGGCGGTGTCTTTCTCGGGTTGAACGGGATCGTCATCAAGAGCCACGGCGGTACGGACGACGAAGGGTTCGCGGCCGCGATCGACGTTGGCTACGACATGGTGCGCAATTCGCTTCTCGAAAAGATCGAGACCGATCTGCAAAACTTCCACGGACGCCGTGCGCGCGGCGGAGCATCGAGCGACGCGCCCGGTCAAACATCAGGGTAGCTCTCGGGAATCATGATCAGATCTGCAGTAACCGGTATCGGGCGCGCGCTGCCGAAGCGCATCATGACGAATCAGGATTTCGAGCATATCGTCGAGACTTCCGACGAGTGGATCGTGCAGCGTACCGGGATTCGTCAGCGTCATATCGCGGGCGACGACGAGACAACGGCCTCGCTTGGCGAAGAGGCCGCACGCAACGCGCTTGCCTCCGCCGGGCGTGATCCGTCCGATATCGACCTGATCATCCTTGCGACGTCGACGCCGAACAACACGTTCCCCGCCACCGCCGTCGACATCCAGAACCGGCTCGGCATGCATCACGGCGCGGCCTTCGATGTCCAGGCGGTTTGCAGCGGTTACATCTACGCGCTTGCGACAGCCGATCTGTACATACGAGGCGGGATGGCCCGCCGTGTCCTTGTCATAGGCGCAGAAACCTTTTCACGCCTGCTCGATTGGGAAGATCGCACCACCTGCGTCCTGTTCGGTGACGGGGCCGGGGCGCTGGTGCTCGAAGCGACCGAGGGCGTGGGACTGACCTCGGATACCGGGATATTGGCGAGCAAGCTGCGGTCGGACGGCTGCCACAAGGAAAAGCTGTATGTCGACGGCGGACCGTCGACGACGAGGACTGTCGGGCATCTGCGCATGCAGGGACGCGAGGTCTTCAAGCATGCTGTCGGCATGATCACCGACGTGATCGAGGATTCCTTTGCTGTTGCCGGGATAACTGCCGACGACATCGATTGGTTCGTTCCGCACCAGGCAAACCGCCGGATTATCGAGGCATCCGCCAAAAAGCTGGGAATTCCTGAGGAAAAGGTCGTCATAACCGTCGATCGCCATGGCAATACCTCGGCGGCTTCGGTCCCGTTGGCCCTTTCGGTCGCGGTAGAGGAGGGGCGTATCCGGAAAGGCGATCTTGTATTGCTGGAAGCAATGGGAGGCGGCTTTACTTGGGGAGCCGTTTTGCTGCGATGGTAAATATTTCTGGCCAATTCGTGGAAGCTTGCTTGACCAGTGATCGGTCACACGCTAGCCTTTCCGTTGAATTTTCAGTGTGTTGAGGGAAGCCGGGTCACATGGGAGCCAAAACGCTTACACGTGCGGATCTGGCAGAGGCGGTTTACCGCAAGGTGGGGTTGTCCCGGAGCGAATCGGCCGCCTTGGTCGAGATGATCATCGACGAGATTTCCGATGCCATCGTTCGGGGCGAGACGGTCAAGCTCTCATCCTTCGCGACCTTTCAGGTTCGGAACAAGTCGGAACGTATAGGTCGCAATCCGAAAACCGGTGAGGAAGTGCCGATTTCGCCGCGCCGGGTGATGACCTTCAAGGCGTCCAACGTTCTCAAGCAGAAAATCGCCGACGCGCATGCCAAGCGTGCCGCTTCGGTAGAAACTGCTGGTGAATAGAGCCTTTTCCGCGTTCGTACCGGCCCACTCGACAACGATTGCAAGAAATGGCCGGATTGTGCGGTTGGCATTGCGCTCGTCTCCTCAGGCGATAAACTTCCCGAGAATCGCTAAGAAGGCAAAGTTCCCATGGAAAAAAGCCCTGATGCCTTTCGCACGATAAGCGAGGTTGCCGAAGAGCTGGATCTTCCGCAGCATGTCCTGCGTTTTTGGGAAACGCGGTTCTCCCAGATCAAGCCAATGAAAAGGGGCGGCGGCCGGCGATACTACCGGCCCAACGATGTCGACATGCTGCGCGGCATCAAGCATCTGCTCTATGAGGAAGGCTACACGATCAAGGGTGTACAAAAGATTCTGCGGGAAAACGGGGTGCATTTCGCCATTGCGATTGGCACCGGCGACATGTCGGCCTTCGAGGAACTGACCCGGAAGAACGCGGAGGCCGCGAGGGCCGCGGAGCAGGAAAAATCGAAGCGGACGGCGCGTCAGGCTGCGACAGCGGATGCTGAGCAGGACATGGTCGTCGGTCAGGCGAAAGCTCGTGGCAAGGGAATATTCGGTTTCGGTGGCAAGGAAGCCGAGGAAGGTGACAATTCGGGCAAGCCTGGCCTGTCGCGGGAGAACCGAGCATTGCTACAGGAGGCCCTGTTCGATCTTCTGGAATGCAAGCGGCTTCTTGATCAGGCGCGGTAATCAAAGCTTGGCACCCCTCTTTCGTTGCACGATAGGGGATGCCGATTTGGCGAAGACGCTGCAAGGCATCCGCGATGCCTGCAAAGTAGGTGGTCTGCGATGCTCAAGAAAATGGAAGCCCGATTTCGCAGGATGCGGACAGCGGCTTTCCGGTCCGTTCTCGAAACGTCTGTCGGAACGCGGTGGTTGTCGCAGAGCCTGCCCCGCCGATTCAAATATGTCGTGATAGACGGGCCGCACGGCGAATTGCTGTTCGATCCCAGGGACTTTGTCGGGAACAGGATCGCTGTCGACGGAAGCTGGAATTCGGTCGACACCAACGCATTCCTCGAATTCTATCGGTCGAACAACAAGCGCGCGACCGACGGCGTCATGCTCGAGATAGGTGCCCACATCGGAACTCAAACACTTCAGTTTGCTGAATCGGGTCTGTTCCGGAAAGTGATTTCCGTTGAGCCGGTGCCCGACAATCTCGAGGCTCTATCGCATAACGTAAAAATCAATGGCCTCGAGGAAACTGTCACGATCGTACCCTGCGCGATCGGAGAGGAACCGGGTACGGCGTCCATGTATTTCGACACCTTCAATTCCGGCGGGCACAGCCTGCGGGAGCCGGAAGGGGAAACCGGTGCTCAATCGGTGCAGGTTGAGGTTCTCGACGTCGCCCGGCTCCTGTCAACGCGCGCGAACGTGCCCGCGAGCGACGTCGGCTGTCTCTGGATTGATGCCGAGGGATTCGAGTTCGAGATCCTGAGAAGCGTCCTGAATGCAGGTATTCGCGACGCCCTTTTCAATGTGGAGTTCACGCCACGGTTCTACGGAGAGCGGAAGAAGGCGGAATTCATCGCATTCCTTGAAACGAACTTCTCCTCGCTGCATGTGGTGTCTGACGGACGCTTGGTGCCGGCCCGTTTCGATGAACTGTTCTCGGCGGCGAATCATCAGGACATCGTTCTGGTGAACTGACCGGCAGGCGGAGTGGCATGTATTGCCAGATGTCTTCTGCGCCGAACGCGGACCGAAAGCACATGCGGGTCGCGGCGCGCATCCGTCCGGCGGGGGAAGTGCGCCACATTTTTTCAATGGAGCCGAATTACCGCTTGCCCGAAAACTCTCGATATTTTAAGCCTGCTCGCGGTTCGGAGCGTAGCGCAGCCCGGTAGCGCACTTGACTGGGGGTCAAGGGGTCGTGGGTTCGAATCCCGCCGCTCCGACCATTTTCCTTTTTTGGGCATCGCGCATGTGCCGTGCTTCCAGCGCAATGCAGCCCCAGATGATACCCAGCAGCATGTAGAAGTGGCGCCAATGATCGGTGTCGATGACATTGCCGATCAGCACGTGGCCCAGGAAGACAATATAGGCGCAGAGCAGATATGGCTGCCAGGGCCGGTGGCGAAAGAGGATGCGAAAGCCTCCGCCAAGCGTCAGCAGCACCAGCGTTAAGTAGGCTGCGAAACCGAGCCAGGAATAGGCATAAAGCGACTTCAGCCAGATATTGTGCGGATCCTCGCCGAAAAGACGCCCGAATGCCAGCGGTCCCAGTCCGAGCGGCAATTCCGTTGCCTTCACATATCCGGCCCAGTGTCGCTCGAAACGGCCCATGCGTGCCGCGTCGTAGTCTTGAAGTAGCCGGGCACGCTGGACGAACAGGTCCTGAACCGCGTCAAATTGCAGTGCGACGATGACGACTGCCGCAACGGCCGTGAAGGCGAATACTGTCATCAGGACGATACGCAGCCGGAAACGGCCCGACGAGTTTCCAAGGAATAGCCCTCCTGCGAGGAGCACCGTGCAGACAATCAGCAGGCCCCAGCCGGCACGACTGAATGACAGGAAAAGCGCCAGCAGAAGAATCATCAGTATTGGCAGGGTCAGAACGATCTGGCGCGCTCGGCCCGTCATGACGGTATGCATGCCGAAAAGTATGGGGAGGGCCAGATAGGGTGCCAGGACGTTGGGGTCCGCGAACATGCCCTTGGCTCGGCCATAAAGCGTGAAAATGTCACTGCCCGGAAAGACATCGAAATAGCCTACGATGCCGGCAAGACCGGTAACGACCGCGCCCGCGGTCCAGCCATTGAAGATGATCGCAAGCATTGAACGTTTTGTGGCGATGACCGAGGCATAGAACACTGCCGTCAACGCGAGGAATGCCGAGACAGCGACATAGAGTACCGCGTCGCTCAACTGCTCGGTGAGCTGGGTCGTCGCGATGACGCCGCCTGCATTGAACAAGATCAGAAGCACGAACATTGCCATGACGCTGCGCGGAATCACCATTCCGAGCATGATCCAGATGCCGATCATTCCGGTCATGATCAGTTCGTAGGGGGCAGGTTCCGACAGGACAAAGCCCGACAGGAACACCCCGATCCATACCGCCGCTGCCGCGAGGTATGCGTTCAGCGCCCGGTTGGCTGCGGCTGGGGGTAGGCTCTGGGCAATGTCCGTCAATATGCGTTGTCCGTATTGAACAGCCGAATCGGAGTGAGGAAAAGAATCTTGAGGTCGAACAGGACCGACCAGTTTTCGATGTAGTAGAGATCGAACTCGGTACGCTTGCGGATCTTGTCATCGGTGTCGGTCTCGCCACGCCATCCGTTGATCTGTGCCCAGCCGGTAACGCCGGGCTTGACCCGATGACGCGCGAAATATCCGTCCACGACTTCGTTGTATAGGCGGTTTGCGGCTTGGGCGGTGATTGCGTGCGGGCGGGGCCCGACGAGTGAAAGTTCTCCGCGGAGCACGTTGAAGAACTGTGGCAACTCGTCGATGGAAGTCTTTCGGATGATGCGACCGACGCGAGTCACTCGCGGATCGCCCTTGGTGACCATGGCGCGCGCGCTTGGATCGCACTGGTCCGTGTACATGGAGCGGAACTTGTAGACCCAGATCTCGTCGTTGTTGAAGCCGTATCGCTTCTGCCTGAAGATGACCGGGCCTCTGCTGTCGAGCTTGATCGCGATCGCCGTCACCAACATGACCGGCGAGAACGCGACAATGCCGAGAAGTGAAAACACGACATCGAAGCTCCGCTTGGCAACCGAATCCCAGTCGCGAATAGGCTTGTCGGCAAGATCGAGCATCGGCACCGATCCTATGAAGGAATAGGTGCGATGGCGGAATCGCAGCTTGTTGGAATGAGCCGAAAGGCGGATGTCGACCGGCAGCACCCACAGCTTCTTCAGCATCATGAGCACGCGATCCTCGGCATCCAGCGGTAGCGAAACGATCAGCATGTCGATACGCGCCTTGCGCGAGAAAGCGACCAGTTCCTCGACGTTGCCGAGCTTGGGATAGCCGGCAACGATCGGCGGTGAGCGTTCGTCATCGCGATCGTCGAATATCCCGCAAATGCGGATGTCGTTGTCGCGCTGTTTTTCCAGCGCGCGGATAAGTCTTTCCGCCGGCCTGCCTCCGCCGACGATCACGGCACGGCGTTCCAGTTTTCCGCTGCGCGTCCAGTCGCGTATGCGCAGTGCCAACAACAATCTGGTCGCAAGCAGGAAGAACATTCCGCCGATGAACCACGAGCCGCTCCACAGGCGGCTGAAATCGCCGGAAACCTTCAACAGGAATCCGATCAATGCCAGCAATGCGAATGTGGACGCCCAGGCAAGGGCGATGCGGGGAAACCAGCGAAGCGGGCGTCGCAATGCGCGCAGTTCATAGGCGTCCGCGATCTCGGCGAGGATTATGTAGAGTAGGCTTCCGCCGGTTATGGCGAGCGCGTATTGCAGATTCGCTTCCGTTTGGGGGTAGGCCAGCATGATGATCGTGGCGATGGCTGCGAGCCCGAGGAATTCCCCGATCCGAAGCCACCCACGGACCATGACCGGCGAAATCGTATCCGTGCGCAATTCGCCTGCGATGCGGTCGACCAGGGAATCGAGCCGGCTCTCCTGGACTGGTGGCTTGTCGCCGGCATCGCTTTCTTCAGGCGCCGGCGAAGCCTTTTCCGAATGCGGATCGAAATTTTTCATTGGGCGCCTTTGAAACATACTGCGCATTTGTGTAGTGGAAATGCCCTAAGAAACGCTTGATGCGGTATCTTGTCGGCCGGGCTTTTACCTTCGGAGCGCCAGGGCGGAGCGATAGGCCTGCATGGCAGTGTCGGCCATTGCCCGGGCCGAGAACCGCGCGGTCAGCGTATCCCGGTCAGGCATGGTCGCGGAGTATCCAGCGGGATCAGCAATCGCTGCGGCCATTTTTTCGGCCAAATCGTCTGCGTCGGGAGCGACTAGCGCAAGGCTGTCTGTTCCGAAAATCTCCGGGATGCCGCCGACGGCAGTGGCGATAACGGGCATTCCCGCCGCCAGGGCTTCGAGTGTCACATAGGGTAGGGCTTCGGCGCGAGATGGCATGACGAAGACCCGCGCCATGGAAAAGGCTTCGCGCGCAGTCATTGGCGGACGAAACGCGACACTGCCTGAAAGATCCAGACTGTCAGCCAAGGATCTGATCGCAGATGTGTCCGGACCGGCGCCGACCATTATCGCGCGAACACCCGGATTGCCGCGGGCTCTAACCTTGTCCAATGCCTGAAGGAACAGGTCGGGACCTTTCAGCATGCGCATTTCGCCAAGAAAGAGAAAGTCGGCGGGTGTGGCCACCGGCTTGACGGGTTCAAATTCGGTGTCGCGCAATCCGTTATAGTTGACGGTCCAGGAACAGCGCGGCTCGCCGACTTTTTCGCGATAGGTTCGCCGTTCGTACTCGGCGACGAAAAGTATGTGATCGGTGAGCCGTTCCAGGGCGCGTTCTATGCGAAAATACACCTGCCCCGACCGGGATGCCCGGTCGTAGTGCAGGCTTCCCCCATGGGGTGAATAGAGACGGGCTACGCGAGACCTTCCTGCCCGTACAAGCGAACCGAGTGCGCGGGCGTACACGCCACCTTTTGCGCCATGTCCATGCAGGACATCCGGTTGCAAGCTCTTTATCAGTCTCAACAATTCCCCGGCGCCGGCCAGATCGCGAATGCCGATTTCGCGCCGCATTCCTACGCGGTGCAGACCGAGTGGAAGCGATGAAGCCAGGCCGGCGGCCATCTCCTCATTGTATCCCGTCGTGCCGGGAACGTCGCAGATCACGCCAACCATGTGCCCTTCGGCTGCATGGGCTTCGGCCAAGTCCCGCACATGTCGAAACAGCCCTCCCATCGGTGCGCGAAGCACGTGGATGATGCGTAAGGATTCATGATTGGGCATTGACCGGCTCTTTGCGCTCCTAGAACAGGCGTTCGCGCACGAAAATCGTATCGCCAGGCAGTACCGGGTCGCTGAGCGGAACGCTTCCGGTCATGACATTGCCGCTGATCTGTCGCGTGATGTCCACATTCGACTGCTTGGCGCGTGCGGTAAACCCGCCGGCGGTGGCGATTGCGTTCTGTACGGTCATCCCGGGCGTGTACGGATACTGGCCTGCCGCGCCAACTTCGCCCATGACGAAGATGGAGCGGTACTGGTCGACTTCCACGGACACGTCAGGATCTCGCAGGTATCCGTTGCGCAACTGTTCGGCGATGGCGCCCTCGAGTTCCTGCACAGTCCGTCCGCGCGCCGCCACGGCTCCGATAAGCGGGAAGGCGATATAGCCGGATTGGTCGACGGAATAGGTGTTGCTGAGATCGCTCTGGCCGAAAACGGTCACGCGGACCTTGTCACCGGCGCCAAGCATGTAGGGTTGATTGATCGCTTCGTGAAACGCCGCAGGCGGGGGGCGGTAACCGGCGCAGCCGGTCAACATTGCCGCCGACAGGGCGCCCGCTGCAAAAGCGAGCAGATCGCGCCTGAAACAGTTCATTGGATTCCCCAGGAGATTGATCAAGCTGCCATTTGCAGCTGCCAATTTGTTGCCTGATTACGGTTAATGTCCGGTAAAGGCGGCGGTGCCGGGCAAGGCACGCGCAGTTACGGCACCGGGCTCGGCCATTTACCCGTCGGAAACCATGGTTGTTTACAGATGGACTCATCCAGTTGAGTGCACCGGGGATTTCCATGTCGCGAGTAGAGTCGAGAATGCAGGACGCCGATATCGATATCGGCAGGCTATTCGGGGCGGTGTGGCGCAACCGGTTGCGGATACTTGGCGGCGCGATCGTGCTTACGGGGCTCGCGTTTGCGCTGATCAGCATCGTGACGCCGCAGTTCAAGTCCGACGCTCGCATCCTTATCGAATCGAGCGAATCCATCTTTACGCGACCGCAATCGTCCGGGCAGTCTCAGGAATCGGACTCATCGTTGCTTGACCGCGAGGGTGTTACGAGCCAAGTCGAGATTCTGACTTCAAGCGATCTGTTGATCCAGGTGGCCCGGGATCTGAAGCTGGGAGAGAGCCCGGAGTTCGATGAAACCGTAGAGGTTTCAAGCCTGAAGTCTGGGCTTATCTCTTTAGGGTTGGTCGGCGACCCGGCGCTCGTGTCATCCGAGAAGCGCATACTCGACAATGTGCGCAAGCGGTTGGAAGTCTACCCGATTGCGAATTCTCGTGTCATTGTCATCTCGTTCCGCTCCAGCGACCGGGAGCTGGCGGCACGTTTTCCGAATGCGCTTGCCGAGGCGTATCTGGCGCTTCAGAGCAAGGCGCAGCTTGAGAGCACGGGCAAGGCCGCATCCTATCTGGCCGACGAAATCGCAGATCTTCAGGAAAGCGTGAGAAAGGCGGAGGCTGCCGTTGCGCAATTCCGCGCGTCTTCCGATCTCCTGCTGGGCCAAAACAATTCCAATCTCGCCACCCAGCAACTTGCCGAACTGTCTACGGAACTGTCCAGGGTGCGTGCCGAGCGGTCGAGCGCCGAGGCTCGTGCGAACAACATCGAGGTGGCACTTGAGCGCGGTGCCTCGATAGACACCATCCCCGAAGTCGTGGATTCCCAGCTGATCGCCCGCCTTCGTGAACGGGAGATATCGCTCAACGCGGAAATTGCCGACCTGTCGGCGACCCTGCTCCCTGGACATCCCCGCATCAAGGGGCTGCGCTCCCAGCTGCAGGACCTGTCGCGCCAGATAGACGAGGAAGCGCAAAAGGTTCTGGTGGGTATCCGAAGCGCCGCCGAAATCGCTCGTGCCCGGGAGGAGGAGTTGATGGAACGCGTGGCCGAACTGAAGGCGGCTGCGGCTACCGCCAACGAGCGCGAAGTTCAGTTGCGCGCACTCGAACGTGAAGCGGAATCCCAGCGCGCGTTGCTTGAAAGCTATCTGGTCCGATATCGCGAGGCTGCGTCGCGGGACGAGGGGCAGTACGCCCCGGCCAAGGCGCGCCTGATCTCTCGCGCGATCGTCCCAGTGGAGCCCTCGTTTCCGAAGATGATCCCGCTGCTTGGCGCCGCATTCTTCGTTTCAACGATCATTCTGATGTTGTCCGCATTGATGCGTGAACTGTTTTCGGGACGTGCGCTAGTTCCCGCAAGCGCGATGCCGGCCATGGCGTATCCGGAAGCCGCAATGCCGCCAGCCATGGAGGCTCCGGCCGTGGTCATGCCCGCCGTCCATGCCGGCGGGGATAAAGATCCTATGGCAAACGATGAATCCGCGAAGGCGGCTGCCAACGACAATTACGGTGTCGACGCCGTACTTCGCCGCCTGGTCGATAGCGGTGTCACGCGCGCTGTCGTGTTGTCGCCCGAGGGCGATGCGGGTACTGCTGCATCCGTTGCGTTGGCGCGCGCGCTTGCTGGCGAGGGGCTTCGGTCTGTGCTCGTGGACCTGACGGATGACGGTGCCGCGTCCCGTCGGATGCTGGAGGATCCGGATTGTCCCGGGATCACCGACCTGCTTTCATCCTCCTCGTCCTATGCGGATGTCATCTATTCCGATGTCGTCACCACCGCACACGTCATTCCAACGGGCATCGCCGGCTTCGAGCGCGCCTCGCGGACCATGGACAGGTTGTCGATCATCCTCGACTCGCTCGTTTCCGCCTATGACATCGTCGTTGTCGAATGCGGTCCGCGCAACGCCCGGGAGCTGGACCGAGTTGTCGGGGACGGCAGCCGGATCGTGCTCTCGGTCGTCGATCCGAAATCGCAGGCTGTCGTTGAGGCAGCAGAAGATCTGGTTGATGCCGGGTACGAGGATTTCACGTTGATCAGTGCGTCGGCCGCCGACCGGATCGAGGTCGAACCGCCGGCGCGCAGTGCCAATGCACGCTGATAGCGGCTAGCCTATGAAGGGAAGGTGCTTGCGCAGCACCTTCGCTGCCTTCCACATCGTCGGATCGCGCTTGATGGTCCGCACTGCGCCGTTTCGAGCCCTTATCATCATGCCGACAAGCACGCCGATCGTGTTCAGCGGAATGATTGTGTCGCGGTGCCAGACCTCGAACTCGCTCCACGTTCTCTTGTGACGGGCATCGCCGACGCTGAAATCGAAGATGTCGAGCCCCGTTTCCGCGGCTTCGCGAATGGCCAGGTAGAACAGCAGTTCGCCCGGCACGTATCGGGCGTAATCGGGATCGTATGAACAGAATTCAACGGTGATCCGCCCGTCGTGTATCGAACATCCCTGGATGGCAATGGTTTTCCCTTCGGCCTCGATGGCTTTTATCGTGCGGCCCTTGGGATTCGTGCGGGCGCCCTCGACGAACAGTTCGGTGAAGAATTCGCGTACATGGGGATCGGCGAAGTCGTTGTGAACGCCGTTTTCCTCGAACTGTCTTGCCTTGATCGTGAAATACAGGTCCAGCGTTTCCGGTATGTCTTCAACCGCAACGGAGGATACGAATCGGTATCCGCCGATGGCCTCCAGCGCCCTTTCCTGGCTGCGAAAGCGCTTGCGCCGTTTCTTGGCGTTGTGGCGGGAAAGGACGGCGTCGAAGCCCCCCTCGAGTGACAATGACAGGGCCGGATCGGGGCTGACGGTCGATCCTTCGAACACAAATGGGTTCCGCACGCCGCGATAGTCCGGCAACTGCCGCTCCAGCGCGATGGCATGCCCGTGACTGCCGCCGGCGCGAAGCGCGGCAACGATGGCCGTCTCGCCGGCGGCAGCGAGCGCGGCGATGTCCTCGGCGCGTCCGACGGGGAAGTTCGCGTTGGCATGGTGCCCACCGACAAAGCAGAAGATTCTGCCGCAGGCCCTTTCCAGCGGCAGGAGGACGGGGCCTCTGCCGGGCGCGGACAGTGTCACGAAGAGGGGTTCGTGCGGAGAGTGATGCAACCATGCACGGAGAAAGTCGGGGCGCTGGTATCCCGAACAGATGATGTCCGCGGGAAGTGAATCAACCGCTGCGAGTGCAGCCTCGCGATCGGTGTGGAACCGGGGGCGAATGGCGGTGCAGTCGGGTGCGGCGGCCACGCGGTCGGGGAATGCCGGAATATGGGCGTCAACCATCTCTCAATCCTTTGCTGGGACATATGGCACCGAGAGGTTTCGAAATTCCTTTGTTTCGAACGGCGGGCGACAGAATCGGACCGGACTTTTTATGTCGGTTATCAAAACCTTTATGCGAAAGGCGTACATGAACGGCGCCCGCTACAGCGGGCTCGCCGCGGCGCTGAGTCCGTTGCTGAAAGGCATGGGCGCGGTGCTGATGCTGCATCACGTGCGCCCGAACGAGGGGGGCGCCGGCCTCAACCGGCTGTTGCATGTCGAGCCGGAGTTCCTCGACGAGCTGCTCGATTCGCTGAAGCGCGGCGGCGCGCGCTTCGTCTCCATGGACGAGGTCGCCGAGCGGTTGAGGGCGGGGCACACGGACGAGTTCTTCCTGTCCGTGACCCTGGACGATGGCTGCCGCGACAACCTGGTCCATGCCGCGCCGGTGTTCCGCGCGCACGAGGTGCCGTTCACCATCTATGTAAGCCCCGGCCTGACGGATGGCGATGCGGATCTGTGGTGGGAACTGCTGGAACGGATCGTCGAGGAAAACGACGAGGTCGCCTTCGACACGGCGGAGGGGCGCAGGGTTCTTTCCTGCCGGACGGTCGCGGAAAAGCACCGGGCCTATGCGGCGCTGATGAAGCACGCTCTGACCGAAATCGATGAGGACGCGCAGCGCGCGCTGACCCGGCAGCTCTGCGAGGAATACGGCATCGACCGCGATGCCCACCGGCGCAACGGGCTGATGGCCTGGCACGAGCTGCAGCGCATCCAGGCCGAGCCGCTGGGCGATATCGGCGCCCACACGATGGGCCACTACCAGCTCCGCCGGCTCGACCGCGAGCGCGCCGAGCGGGAGATCGTCCGCTCACGCGACGTGCTGGCCGAACGGCTCGGCACCCGGCCCCGCCACCTGGCCTATCCCTATGGCGGGCCGAGGGCGGCCGGTGCCCGGGAGGCGGAGATCGCCCGCGCGGCCGGTTTCGACACCGCCGTGACGACCCGCCACGGAATGCTGATGCCGGCCCATGCCCGCCACATGCATGCGCTGCCGCGCATCTCGGTCAACGGCAACTACCAGCGCGTGGCCTATGTCGAGACCATGCTGACCGGCATCACCGTCCCGGCGGCCAATCTCGGCCGCAGGTTCATCACCGTGTAGCGCCGCCGCCCTTCGGCTTGCGCTCCATCCAGCTTATGATTCCCATGGCGGGCAGCACCCACACCAGGCCGGACAGCGCGAAGAAGGCGAGGTGGACGTACCACGGGCTTTCGGCCAGCCGGTAGGTGGCGATGGTTGTCGCGACCAGCGCGTAGAGAATCACCAGCGCCAGCAGCAGCAGCATTCCGATGAATCGTTTGAGCCTTTGGGGCATGGGTCGAATTCCTGTTTCCGGGGCTATTTAGCATCCCGCCCGCCAAAGCCAATCCCGCGCGTGCGGCAAGAGGCCGCTTCACAGCCGCGCCGCCGGGCGCTATGTCACCGCCAAACAGGCTTTCCGACATGACCATGACCTCTACCGATGCGGCCGCCACCGGCCACCCCAAACCGCCTGCCGCGCTCGAGACCGAGCTTCGCCACCGCGCCCAGGTGCGCGGCTGGCTCTACGTGATGCTGGCCGTGCTGATCGCGCTCGTCATCGTCGGCGGCGCGACGCGGCTGACCGATTCCGGCCTCTCCATCACCGAGTGGAAGCCGATCCACGGCGTCATCCCGCCGATCGGGGAAGAGCAGTGGCAGGAGGAATTCGCCAAGTACCGGCAGATCCCGGAATACGAGCTGGTCAACAAGGGCATGAGCCTCGCCGAGTTCAAGGCGATCTTCTGGTGGGAATGGGCCCACCGGCTGCTGGCGCGCGGCGTCGGCCTCGTCTTCGCCCTGCCGCTCGCCTTCTTCTGGGCGACCGGCCGGCTCGACCCCCGCCTGAAGCTGCCGCTGACCGGCATCCTCGCGCTGGGCGGGCTGCAGGGCTTCATCGGCTGGTGGATGGTCTCGTCGGGCCTGACCGAGCGCGTCGATGTCAGCCACTACCGGTTGGCCGTCCACCTGATGATGGCGAGCTTCATCTTCGCCGCCTGCATGTGGGTGGCGCGCGGCATCGCCCCGCACGGCGCCGACCTGAAGCCGACCGCGCGCTCGGACCGGGTCGCCGGGCTGCTGGTGCTGCTGGTCTTCGTCCAGATCTATCTCGGCGCGCTGGTCGCCGGCCTCGATGCCGGTCTCGTCTTCAACGAGTGGCCGACCATGGACAACGGCTTCTTCCCGGCCTCGCAGTGGGACGCCGCGCTCGGCTGGCGCAACGTCCTCGACACCCCGGCCGTGGTCCAGTTCGTCCACCGCACCTTCGCCTATGTCGTCTGGCTGGCGGCGCTGGCCCATGCCGTGGCCGCCTGGCGCTGGGCGCCGGGATCGACCCATGCCCGCCGCGCGGTCCTGCTCCTCGTCCTCGTCACCATGCAGGCGGTGCTCGGCATCGTCACCCTGCTGACCTACGTGCCGATGGGCTGGGCGCTGCTGCACCAGGCGATGGCGCTGGTGGTGCTTGGCTTCGCCGTCGCCCACTGGCGCGGCCTGAAGGGCCCGCTGCCGCTCTCCGACGGCACGCCGCACCGGCTGGAAATGGTGGGCGTGCGGGACTGAGGAAGGGGCCTCTCTTCCCTTGCGGGAGAGATAGGCGCGCGCGGAATTGCCGTCGCTTCCTCTCCCCTGCCTTGCGGGATAGAGGTGGTCCGCAGGACCGGAGAGGGGGTGGTCGGCCGCTGCCTCCGCGCCCGTGTGAAACATCGCGAGCCCCTCTCTTGCCTTTTCCAAGCACTTGCTCGGGCCTTGCCCTCGCAAATGCAGGAAAAGGCTTTCTCCCCCGCAAGGGGGGAGATAGGCGCGCGCCGCTGCTGCCGCGCCTCGTCTCCGAAGCCGGTTTCTCGGGCGCGAATTGTCTTCCGCCGCTCATGACGTGTTCCAGGCGTCGAGGGCCAGGGTGTGGCATTCCTTGAGGATTTCCTCGGCCTCGGTTCGCGGGCGCCTTCGCCAGCCCGGCGGCAGGCCGGGGCGGAAGGGGCGGAAGCGCCACGGCGACGGTCTCCGCACTGCATCCGGCGTCACGCCGCCGAGCTTTCCGGCATCCGCCAGTTGCATGCGCTCGATGGCTCGCTCGAAGCGCGCCTTCCAGCGAGCGAGGCGGGCGGCCTGGCCGTCGAGATCGTCCAGCGCCAGTGCCAGCGCGCGGATGCGGCGCGACAGTCCGCGGGCATCCACCAGCTCGTCGGGGTCGGTGTCCGGTTCGGGCCAGTCGTCGCCGTCCTCGTCGTATTCGAGGAAGACATGGCCGAAGGGGCCGTCCAGCCCGGTCACGTCGAACAGGAAGGGGGCGTAACGCTTCCACGGGTCGAACAGCGCGAAACACGGCCGGTCGCGGAAGAGGTCGAGCAGCTCGGCGTCGGAGGGTTCCATGTCCGGCCGCGGTTCCGGCGCGCCTGCCGGCGCCGCGCCCGGATGCCCGTCCGGGCATTCGTCGCGGAGGACGACCGTGTGCGCGCAGTTCTTCGGCTTCGGAACGGGCGCGGGATTCACGGAATGGGCGCTCGGGTCATCCTCGGTCCTCGGATCAGGCCCGGGGATGACGGGGGAGGGGGCGGCCTCGTCGCCTTCGGGATCGGTGCCGCGTACGGCCGGGGGCTGCTTGCCGCGCGCTTCCGCCCTGCGCGTGACGACCGTCACCAGCTTGCAGGCGGCCATGGCGACCAGGCGGCGGGCGGCGAACTCGGCGGGGCGCAGCATGGCGAGGATGCGCAGGCGCAGCCCGCGCGGCAGGAAGACCAGCGAGCGGCCCGTCCTGATCCCGGCCATGAAGAACAGCCGCGCGACGATCCGCAACAGATCGTCCAGGTTCCTTT
The DNA here is from genome assembly GCF_013358405.1 of Oricola thermophila. Classification (NCBI taxonomy): domain Bacteria; kingdom Pseudomonadati; phylum Pseudomonadota; class Alphaproteobacteria; order Hyphomicrobiales; family Ahrensiaceae; genus Oricola; species Oricola thermophila. Next base: position 1,554,932 of record NZ_CP054836.1, on the reverse strand, counting down.
CCACCGCCCGTTCCCAGTCGAACGCCATGCCTGCCTCCTTTCCGCCCGGTTTCGCGGGCGGGGAACAGGATAGGGGAGGTGGATGGAAGGTGGAAAAGTTTTGGGTGGGGGATTTAGAGAGGAGGAGGTGGGATGCGATGTGCGGCGGGTGAGGGGGCAGTACAAGATGGAGAGTATGGCGGCTATAGGCAGGTAATTATCCCCGCAGTATGCTGCTAGCATCCGAAGCAATCGAAAGGAAGCAATCGAAAGAGTGTGGGTATCGAGGATCCCGATATTGTCGCAAATGGCGATCGTAACGGGTTGGACGCACCGGCTAATAAACTAATGTGGCAATCCCCGCTATTATGCCGATTATTGCGCTCAAAGCCAAAACTAGACGCCAAATCCAATGTTCGTCTAGAAACTCTAGAATCGTAGCGGGGTGAATGCCGTGTTTCTCCCACCAAGTAGCAGAAGTCTTCAATGAACCATCCAAGGTGCGATCTAAAAGATTTGCGATCAAATCGACCTTACGCAGCGTCGATTGATGAAGTCTCACAAACTCTCCTTTCTCAAATGCCTCGGCCTCCTCAGCGCCGGTAAGTGCATCCTTGGCGGTTATCGAATTGATCTCCATAAGGCTGTGCATTCGGCCGAATTTTCCATGGGGCGCATATCCAACTCCAAATATCGCGATTAACGCTCGAGCTAAATCGAACTTTCTGTTGTCATCAATAATCACAGGTGTTCCGCCCAAAACCTTATAGCGGTGCTCAATGGCCTGAAACCCATAGTTAATGTCTCTCATATTCCAATGAACAAACGTATAGGCGTTGACGGTCTTCAGATATGTAAAGAACTCATCAAGCATGACCCTCTCAAGCCTGTCGTAGTTATCTGCAATGTCAGAAATAGGTACATGTTCTTGTTCAGCGGATTTGTGTATCGAGAATGACTGCGTTTGTCCGGTGTCGAAATTACGTATCGCAATCGACGTAATCCGAGGTGTGCGACCATCTTTTATATCGTAAAATGATTCACATGAATAATGAATGATGAGTGTGAGATCTCGGCGCGAGGCAATAGCCTCAAGGCGCCGTTTAGCTTCAGTGCGCTTCCGTAGCTTTGTAAGGTGTTTTCCCATGGTGAAAAGTAGCTATCTCTAATTGTGGCGGAAGGATATATCGGTACTGGTTTCAGATAGCTGAAGAACGACACCAGCTCTGCAATTATCTCCTCCCACATCCCCTTCACCCTTGACCCCGGTCAACGCCATCCGCCCCTGATGCCCGCATAACCGGCACGGCGAAACAAGCGGAAAGGCTCACCCATGCTCGAATATTCCGTCGAAACCAGCCGCGTCGACGCGCGCGGCAGCGTTGCGAGGACCAAGGACGCGGAGATCGTGCTCGACACCGGCGTCGACGGCCGGGCCGATGCGTTCAACCCGGCGGAGCTTCTTCTCGCCGCGCTCTCGGCCTGCATGATCAAGGGGATCGAGCGCATCGCGCCGGTCAACAGGTTCGAATATCGCGGCGTCGAGGTACGGCTCAAGGGCAAGCGCCAGGACTCGCCGCCCTTCATGGCCGAGATCACCTACGAGCTGATCATCGACACCGACGAGGACGACCGGCGGCTGGAGCTGATGCACAAGAACGTGCGCAAGTACGGCACCATCTACAACACCGTCGCCGCCGCCACGAAGCTGGAAGGCACCATCCGCCGCAAGGACGGGTGAGGCGGGGGCGCTAGGCCCCCAGCATGATGTCCAGGTTCTGCACCGCCGCGCCGGACGCGCCCTTGCCGAGATTGTCGTAGACGGCGATGAGGACGGCCTGGGCGCGGTCGTCATTGGCGAAAACGTAAAGCTTCATGCCGTCCGTGCCGTTGAGCGCCTCGGGCTGCAGTTCGGGCACGCGCTCCAGCTTTTCGTAGGGTGCGACCTCGATGACGCAGTGGTCCAGCGCCGCATAGTGGTCGGCGATCGCCTCGTGGAGCTGCTTGCCGGTCGGCACCGTGTCGAGCAGGCCGAGTTGCAGCGGCACCATGGTGACCATGCCCTGGGCGAAGTCGCCGACCACCGGGACCATCAGCGGGTCGCGGGCAAGGCCGGCATATTTCCTCAGTTCCGGCAGGTGCTTGTGCGACAGGGTCAGCCCGTAGGGCAGGTATTCCGGCGCATCCTCGCCCATCGCCTCGTAGTCGGCGATCATCGCCTTGCCGCCGCCGGAATAGCCGGTGATGCCGGTGAAGGTGACGGGGAAATCCGCCGGGACCAGCCCGGCATTGACCAGCGGGCGCAGCGTGGCGATGGGCCCCTGCGGCCAGCAGCCCGGATTGGCGACGAACTGCGCGGTGGCGATCCTGCCGGCCTGTTCGCGGTCCAGCTCGGCCATGCCGTAGGTCCAGCCCTCGGCGGTGCGGAAGGCGGTGGAGGCGTCGATGACGCGGGTGCCGGCGTCGCCGATCATGGCAACGGATTCGCGGCTGGCGTCGTCGGGCAGGCACAGGATCGCGAAATCGGCCTCGCGCAGCAGCTCCTGCCGCATCGACTGGTTGCGCCGCTCGGCCTCGGGGATCGAGAGCAGCTCGATGTCGTCGCGCCCGGCGAGCCGCTGGCGGATCTGCAGGCCGGTGGTTCCGTGTTCGCCGTCGATATAGATTTTCGGTTTCATCTTGTCGTTTCGTCTCAATGGGTTGTGCCGGAAAGCGGAATCATTTTGTCAGCGCGGCCTCATCGGCTGCGCGCACGCTTCTCGGCCAGCAGGCCCAGATAGTGCTGCGCGACCGCCGCGCCGGCAATGGCGGTGATGTCGGCATGGTCGTAGGCCGGCGCGACCTCGACGATGTCGGCGCCGCGGATATCGAGATCGCCGAGCTGCCGCAGGACGGAGAGCATCTTCGCCGATGACGGGCCGCCGGCGACCGGCGTGCCGGTGCCGGGCGCATAGGCCGGGTCGAGGCAGTCGATGTCGAAGGTGATGTAGCAGGCCATGGAGCCGACGCGGGCCTTTATGGCCTCGACGATTTCCGCCGCCCGCATCTCCTCGACCTGCTCGCCGTAGAGCATGGCGATGCCGCAATCCTCCGGCGCGTGGGTGCGGATGCCGACCTGGATGGAATGCGCCGGGTCGATGACGCCGTCACGCACCGCGCGGCCGACGAAGGAGCCGTGGTCGATGCGCTTGCCGTCGTCGTACCAGGTGTCCTGGTGGGCGTCGAACTGGACCAGCGCCAGCTTGCCGTGCCTGGCGGCATGGGCCTTGAGCAGCGGCCAGGTGACATAGTGGTCGCCGCCCAGCGACACCAGGAAGGCGCCCGATTTCAGGATCTTCGCCGCCTCGCGCTCGATGGTGGCGGGCGTCTTCTGGTGGTTGCCGTAGTCGAGCAGGCAGTCGCCATAGTCGATCACCGCCATCTCGGCGAACAGGTCGCGCGCGAACGGATATTGCGGGTCGTTGTCCATGATGGCGGAGGCGCGGCGGATCGCCTGCGGGCCGAAGCGCGCGCCCGGCCGGTTGGAGACGGCGGCGTCGAAGGGTATGCCCCAGACGACCGCGTCGGCGCCCTTCAGGTTCTTCGTGTACTTGCGGCGCATGAAGGAGAGCGCGCCCGCATATGTCGGGTCGGTGGCGGCCCCGGTCAGGCCCTTCGCGGTGAAGGCGTGGTCGATGGACTTGGTCGGCATGGTGTCGTTCCTCGCGTCGCTGCGGGGCTGTTGTATCGTCGCGCCGGCGCCGTGCAACAAAAAAGCGGGGCTCGATGGCCCCGCTTTCGAAGTGTCCGTGTTCCGGGCGCCCTAGCGCTTGGAGAACTGGAACGAGCGACGGGCCTTGGCCTTGCCGTACTTCTTGCGCTCGACCACGCGGCTGTCGCGGGTCAGGAAGCCGCCCTTCTTGAGCACGCCGCGCAGTTCCGGCTCGTAGTAGGTCAGAGCCTTGGAGATGCCGTGACGCACGGCGCCCGCCTGGCCGGACAGGCCGCCGCCGGTGACGGTGGCGACGATGTCGTACTGGCCCTTGCGGTTGGCGGCCACCAGCGGCTGCTGCAGGATCATCTGCAGGACGGGCCGCGCGAAATATTCGGTGAAGTCCTTGCCGCCGACCGTGATGCGGCCGGTGCCGGGCTTGATCCAGACGCGGGCGACGGCGTCCTTGCGCTTGCCGGTGGCATAGGCGCGGCCGTGCTCGTCCAGCTTCTGGACGTGGACCGGGGCTTCCTGCGTTTCGGCCGGCGCGGTGCCGGCGGCTTCGCCGAGTTCTTCGAGGGAGTTCAATTCAGCCATGATGGTCAGGCCACTTTCTTGTTCTTGGCGTTGAGCGCGGCGACATCGAGCACTTCCGGCTGCTGGGCCTCGTGCGGATGTTCGGCGCCGGCATAGACGCGCAGGTTCTTCATCTGGCGACGGCCGAGCGGGCCGCGCGGGATCATGCGTTCGACGGCCTTCTCGATGACGCGCTCGGGGAAGCGGCCCTCCAGCAGCTGCGCCGCTGTGCGTTCCTTGATGCCGCCGGGATGGCCGGTGTGCCAGTAGTATTTCTTGTTCGCGCGCTTGCGGCCCGTGAACACCACCTTGTCGGCGTTGATGACGATCACGTTGTCGCCGTCGTCGACGTGCGGGGTGTAGGTCGGCTTGTGCTTGCCGCGCAGACGCATGGCGACGATGGATGCGAGACGGCCGACGACGAGACCCTCGGCGTCGATCAGCACCCATTTCTTCTGCACGTCCGCGGGCTTCTGCGAGAATGTCCGCATTGGGGTTTTCCTTTGGCTTCATCCCGGACCGGCGGGGCCGGAACGGGCTTTTCTTGTTGCTTGGATTGCCGGGCTGCCCCGGCAAAAACAAACCGCGCCGGACGGATCCATGCGCGATTGGGGGTCACTTACGGCCATTTTGCCGCCGCGTCAAGTGTGCTTTTGCGGGTCCTTGGGGGAAAAGTGTGCAAAAACAACGGCTTGCAAATGAGGTAATATTTTACCGCTCTGAATCGCCTGGCGGGATCGAGTAGGTGCAGGAGCCGTGGGCGACCAGTTCCTCCGCCTCGTCGCGTATGGCGATGGAGACGACGACCAGCCGCTTGCCGAGCTTGAGTATGGTGCCGGTGCAGAAGACCGGCCCCGGCGCGGCCTTGCGCATGAAGTCCATGTGGAAGCCGGTGGTGACTGTCAGGCCCTTCAGCCCAACATGGGCGAGGATGACGTAATAGGCGGCAAGATCGGCGAGCGTGAACAGCGCCGGGCCCGACACGGTGCCGCCGGGCCGCAGGTGCCGCTCGTTCGGGTCGAGGCGGAGCGTCAGGAAACCGGGGCCGAGCTCGGTGATGGAATAGACCCGGCCGTCCGCGTGAACCTGCGCGAATTCGCGCTCGATGAACGCCTCGAGTTCCTCGATGGTGACGACGGGAACCGGTGTCCTGCCCATGGGCGTGCCTCCAACGAATTGCCGACTGAATCCTCGCTTGCGGACGCGTTTGACCCGCTGGTAGGTTCCCGGTCAAGCGATACTTTCCGGGAGGAACCCTGCATGACCGCCAAGCCCGCCCTCGTCGAGACGCCGCCCGTCACCCGCGACATGCAGGGGCCGGTCATGCGCCTCACGCTGTCCAACCCGCCGGCCAACGCGCTGTCGATCGCCACCATGGAGGCGATGATGGAGGCGCTGAAGGACGCGCGGAACGACGAGGCGGTGCGTGTCATCGTCATCGCGGCGGCCGGCAAGGTGTTCTCCGCCGGCCACGATCTGAAGGAGATGACGCTGCACCGCGCCGACGAGGACCGGGGCAGGGCCTTCTTCGAGAAGACCATGCGGCTGTGCGCGGAGATGATGCAGATGATCGTGACGCACCCCAAGCCGGTGATCGCCGAGATCGACGGCCTGGCGACGGCGGCGGGCTGCCAGCTGGTCGCCTCCTGCGACCTCGCCGTGTGCACCGACACGTCGTCTTTTGCCACGCCCGGCGTCAATATCGGCCTGTTCTGCTCGACGCCGATGGTGGCGCTGTCGCGCAATGTCCACCGCAAGCAGGCGATGGAGATGCTGCTGACAGGCGAGCAGATCGACGCATCGACAGCCAAGGAGTTCGGCCTGGTCAACCGTATCGTGCCGAAGGAGTACCTGAATCAGGTTGTTCAGAAATACGCGGAAGTCATTGCTTCCAAATCACCCTTGACGCTGAAGACCGGCAAGGAGGCGTTCTACCGCCAGGCCGAGATGAGCCTGTCCGACGCCTATGACTACTGCGCCAATGTCATGGTGGAGAACATGATGTTCCGCGACGCCGAGGAGGGCATCGGGGCGTTCCTGCAGAAGCGCAAGCCGGAGTGGAAGGGGGAGTAGGGGCAGCCCATCCAGCCGCCGGCCCGTCACACGTCGGCCGGGGTGCGTACATTCCGATCGACAGGAGCGCGCGGCGCAGAGCGGAACGCCCAGTTGTGGAACGTCTTGTCCGACACGCTTCGAAGCAGGGCGGCGACCGCGGCGATCGCGACGAGGGCGAAGACCAGCCGTCCGAACAGGACGCCGCCGATATCCGCACCTATCGCCATGACCACGAGCGTATCCTCGATCACGCTGTGGGCGAATCCCATGAAGGTGCATGACAGGAAGACCTGGCGCGGCGAGACCGCGCCCGACCGCGCCTCGCGTATCAGCAGCCCGGCGCCATAGGAAATTCCCAGAAACAGGCCGACGGCGGTGAGGTGCTCGGCCTCGCCCTTTATCCCGACCGGGCGCAGCGCGGGCGAAAGCACCTTCATCATCAGGTTCAGGACGCCGGTGGCGCGCAGGATGTCAAGTCCCCAGGACAGGGCGACAAGGATGACGAGCATCCAGGTCAGGGTCTCGAAGAGCCCGGTGAAGAAGTCCATCCAGTCGGCGGTCGTGGTCATGGGAATCCATGCCGGGTCCACGGGAGACGACAGCCACCCCGTCGCCGCGAGCAAGTGATGAAGCAGGAAGGCGTAGACGAGGCCGCCCGCGATGCGCAGCAGCGTCGTCACGATCATTCCCGGGCCGGCCTGCTGGATGATCTTCTGCTCGATCGGCAGGGCATGCGTGAACAGGATCAGCGACGAGAAGACGGTGACGTCCGCCACGGTCAGCGAGGAGGCCGGAACGAGAACGAAAACCAGGGCGACCGCTCCCCACACGCCGACGAGCATTCCGGTCAGCCATGCCAGCCCCAGTTCCGCCGGTAATCCCAGGGCATGCATGACGGGGGAAAACGCCGGGGCGGTTGCCTCGATGGCACCAATTCTCGAGAGCAGCTCCGTCGCGATCATGATCGGAACCATGATCCGCACGAGCAGCCAGTAGACCTCGATGGTTTCGCGCGTCCTGCGCAGGCCGGACATGATGAACCGCATCCCTGATTCCCCGTTTCGATATTCCGACTTGCTAGCCCGGACCGCTGCGCATTTTTCGTCAAAGATTGCAATCTTGTGCAATTTTATTGCATGGACTGGTGGGGCGGGAGGAAGCATCAGTGGATCGGATTGACCGGAAAATCCTGAACATCATGCAGCGCGACGCCTCGCGCACGAATGTCGACATGGCGGACGAGGTGGGTCTGTCGCCGTCCAGTTGCCTGCGCCGCGTCCGGCGGCTGCGCCGGTCGGGCGTTATCGACCGGATCGTAGCTATCCTGAATCCGGCCAGGGCCGGACGCGTGATCAAGGCCCTGGTCACGGTCGAATTGAAGCTTCACGGGGAACAGCACATGCGCCGTTTCCTCGACCTCGCGTGCTCGGAGGAGGCGGTCTCGCAGGCCTATGCAGTCACGGGCGAAACGGATGTCGTCCTGTTGCTGCATCTGCGCGACATGGAGGAATTCGATGCGCTGTGCGACCGGCTGTTCCGCGACCAGACCAATGTCGCGCGCTTCGTCACCATGATGGTCATCAGGACCGCGAAGAATGAAACCGCGATTCCCCTCTGATGGGACATGGCGGGCACGCAATCACACGGCGGGCTGGTGCTTGCGCGCAGGGTGATGGTCGCGTAACGTTCGCTCTATGTTCTGTCATGGAGTCCGCAATGCCCCTAGATCCCCGCATTACCATGGTCACGCTCGGCGTGGCGGATGTGGCCGCATCGACCGCGTTCTACGAGCGGCTCGGTTTCGAGAAGTCGTCGGCCTCGCAGGAGAGCGTGACCTTCCTGAAGCTGAAGGGCACGGTGCTCGGCCTGTTCGGGCGGGCGGACCTGGCGGAGGACGCCGGCGTGGAGGATTCTGAACCCGGCTTTTCCGGCGTGACGCTGGCGCACAACCTTTCGAGCGAGGCGGAGGTCGATGCTGCCTTTGAGCACGCGCTGTCCTGCGGTGCGAAACCGGTGAAAAGGCCGGAAAAGGTGTTCTGGGGCGGCTATTCGGGCTATTTCGCCGACCCGGACGGGCACCTGTGGGAGCTGGCCTTCAACCCCTTCGCGCCCAACGACGAAAACGGCTTCATGCTACTGCCGGAGTGAGCGGCCCGGTGCCCGATGGCCAGGGGTATGGCTTATCCGGCACCCGCGATCCGTCCTCGTCCGGCCACCAGCCATGTCTGCGGGTGGATGTTGCGCCGGAAGGGTGCACATGCAGGCGATGCCGCTCCGCGCCGGACGGACCTCATTTTCCGGTGGGCAGGTCGCACCGGGCGATGAACATCCTGAGCGCCGCCTCGTTGCGGGGGGAGGGGCCGTTCCTCACCAAGGGAATCCATTCCTCGCCATAGGCCAGCGCGACCGACCCCGCGCTTAACAGCCGTGCGAACAGGTCGGTATCGCGGTCGAGTGTGCCGATCGGATACCATGCGCCGGTCTGGTCGTCGATCTGCGGCATCATGTGAATGGGCATTTCCATGCCGTCCGCGACAAGAGAGACGTGCGCCGGCACGTCTTCGACGTTGTCGTGCTCTCTGTCGGGCAGCACCCAGATCGGGTCGCCATTGTCGGGGCACCGAAACCATATCTGGGAGAAGTTGTCCTCGGCATCCTCTTCCGCGACCCACCCCAGGAAGCCGGCCGCGCCCGAGTCCCAACTGCCCGGCTGGAACGACCAATGCCCGGTTTCCGGTTCGACTGGCGCGACATCCGCCGGCAACGGCCGGCGCAGTTCGGGGCCGGGCGCAAGGCTTTCGCCGCGGGCCAGCGCGGCGGCCTGTTCATCGCTCAGCGCTTCGTAGGTCGACAGGATGTCGGACGTCATGCCCTGCGCGCGGTGCAGGATTGCGAAGTCGCCGGGGCGCATCTCGGCCAGGACGAATTGCGCGGCGCTGCGTGCCCGGCGCCAGATCACGGCCAGGTTGGCGTGACCGTTTCCGGTCATGTCGCGCACGCCGCGCACCATGAAGAGCGGGTCTGCCGGATCCTGGCTGACCTCGAACACCACCTCGCCGTCAAGCGTGACGGTCAGTTCGCCGGGCTCCAGCACCAGCCTGTATCCGGGGTTGAGCGATTGCGCAGCGGTTGGCCACGGCGCCATGGCAAGCGCGGCGAAGGCGAGACAGAAACGGACGAACAATTCGGATCTCCTTTCCTTTTCAATCGCTGCGCAGCGCGGCATCGAGCGCGAGCGCGCGCTGCTCGTCGTTTTCCCGAATGCGCTCGTACAGCGCTCGTCGCGCATCGGTAACGGTGTCGAGGCGCTGCTCCAGCTTGCTTTCCAACGCTTCGAAATGCCGGATCGCCGCAGCCTGATTTGCCAGGATCGAGGCATCGGACCGCGCGGTCTCCTGCCATTCCAGCAATGATTGCGGCATCAGCAACGCGCCGGCGATGTCGGAATAGCCGGCCAGCCCCGAAACGGGATCGGTCGGCACCATGTCCAGCCAGTTGATCGTCGATTTCAGCATGGACTTTACGACGTTGGCGGAAAAGTTGGTGCGCAGCACAAGCAATTGCTGGCGGACGTCGTTCAGGCGAGCCTGAATGTCGAGGTGGGCCAGGCGATACAGTTCGGTCGCCTCCATCAGCTCGTTGTAGCGCGTGACGCCGACGGCGGTGGGCCGACGCGACCAGTACCAGTCGACGCCCTCGGTCTCCAGTTCCGCCAGGTAGGCGTTGATGCTCTCGATCTGTCGGGCGGCCAGGTCGAACCGGTGTGCCGTGATGCTGCGTTCCAGCTCGGCGGCGAAACGGTTGATGTCGTCGACCAGTGTTTCGCCGTGCAGACCATCCATGCCGCTGGCCGCGAGATAGGGCCCCGACGTGTCGTCGTGCGGTGGAGCCACCGCGATCATGTATCTCGTGATGTCGATCGGCGCTTTCTTGGCCTTTTTCAGGCCCCATATGCCCTTGATGCGGGCCTCCATTCGATGCGCACTGCTGCCGTCAGGCAAATCCGCGCTTTCGACGACGTTGAGGCAGACCGTCACCCGGGCATGGGGCTCTGTATCGAAGCGCCGGTCGAAAAGGGTGGTGGTGCCGATGTAGTACTCCTCCCGTGACATTTCGTTCGAAATGCGAAAACAACCGGGCTCATTTTCGGGCGCGATTTCGCCCTCCCGCATGTTGATTCCGTAGATCCGCTCGCCGGCTTTCGTCATGTAGTGGTCACCGGTGAAATAACGTGCGCGAAAACGGATCGCCTCGCCCGATCTCTCGTAGGACAGTTCACGGATCCTCTCGTAGGTCTGATTGCGGGATTGGTGATCGCCGACTTCGGCTTCGACGGTCCGTCGATCGGGAAACGCGGCATCTGCCGGGTGGTCGTGGTCGAGCGAAAAGGCGACGGGACGGCCGCCGTCGAAAACGATCCACGGCCAGACGATGTCGAAAATGGCAAAACCGTTTGCCCACGACACCGTGCGTTGCCCGGTGGTCAGCCCGAGCGCCGCCACCTCTTCGGGGATCGGTGCCGGACCGCCACCGAATTCCTCGGGCCACTCGGAATAAAGCCCCACCCCTGGCTCGTAGTAGATGGCCGAGAAAAGATAGAACCGTTCCGGCAGTTCGTTTGCCCGGACCATTGTGGCCAACGGCGACATTGCAACAAGGGCGACGAAAGCGGCCCGCAAGCCTGAAAATCCGCGCATCATGCCTCCTGCTTGTTGTCCTGATCCTCTCTGTCGTCGGTGGGGCCTCCCTGTTCATATCCGTGATCGACCGGCTTCGGCTTGAGCCAGATCAAGTGTCATCGAACCGAAGCGGCGGCCTGCCGGTTTCCGGACAGCAGGCAAATAACGTGCTGCAGCGGTCACCATTGGGAGGCCCACCCGGTTGCGCATTTGCTGCCCTATCGCTTTGCGCAGGCCGGTCATGCCTGCCTGCGGGCTACGTTGCAGGCCGGGGCAGGTCCGCCATGACGATCCCGTGAAGGGGCCGCACGTGTATCAACCTTCGAAGTACGAATCCGTGTTTCGCATCGTCCGCTACGACCCGGAAATGACCGCGAAATTCGATGGCAAGGCGGCGCTCATTCCCTGTTTCGCCAGACCTTTGCCGGGACAAGGGCGGGTGCCATTTTCCTGTATTCGCGGGGCGAGCAGCCCATCTTCGCCATGAAGGCGGTCGACATGGCGCCCGGCGATGAAAAGCCGATCGCTTCCGATATCTCCGAAATCGCCAGGCTGCTCTTCTTGAGAAGGTTCGCGGCGCGAAGCAGGCGCAGATCGAGCTGATACTGCTTGGGTGTGACACCGACGTGCTCGCGGAAAGCCCTTTCGACCGGGCGCCGTGCCAGACCGAGCCGCCGGCAGATCGACGCGATCGACTCGTGCGTGTCCACGCCGTCGTCGATTTCCTGAAGCAGGCGGTAGGCGGGCGGCGAAAGCGTCCGCAGGCGCTCCTGCAGCGGCCGCTGGCTCTCGTGCGGCTGGATGAGACGTTCGTGGAACAGGATCTCGCGCACGCGCTGCACGGACTCCCGTCCGAAACGTTGCCCGAGGACCGAGTAGATCATGTCCGATGCGGTTCGCGCACCCGAGCAGGTGACGATGCGCCCGTCATGGACATAGACCTCGTCGAGGATCTCGATGTCCGGGTACACCTCCTTGAACACGTCGATGTCGCGCCAATGGAGGGTGCAGCTGCGCCCGGCGAGCAGACCGGCGCGTGCCAGTACCCACGTGCCGGACGCGGTCGCACATGTGGTCGCCCCGTGGCTGTGCTGCTGGCGCACCCATGCCTCGAGAACGGGGTCCACCATCACCGAGGCGTCGACGGTGCCGATGACGACCACATAGTCGTAGAGGGGCGACGATTCGAAGGTCTCGTCCGGAAGGACGCGCAGCCCGTTGGCCGCGCGCACGGGTTCGGCCCTCGAACTGAGCGTCGTCCAGCTGATCGCCCGCCCGGAATGATAGTCCCTCATCTGCTTGAGAACATCGACGACCGAGGCGTAGGACAGCATGCCGAAGCCGTTGGAGATGACCACGCCGAAACGCGTGACATTATCGATCCGGCGCATCGTTCCTCCCTCGGCCACGCGGAAATCGCACCATAGCAGCAATTTTTGAAAGTCGGGCAACAAAAATCGAAAGTTGTCGCGTTCGTTTGCGTCAATCCTCCGGTCGCTAGAGGAGGAACGATGATGCCCCAGGCGATCAGGGCGGCAGTGTGCCGCTTGTTTGGCGAACCGCTTTCCGTGGAGTCCGTGCAGCTTGCAGATCCCGTCAGGGACGAGGTGCTGGTCGCACTGGAATCCTGCGCGATATGCCACAGCGACATCATGGCCATTTCCGGTCGCTGGAAGGGCAAGCTTCCCGCCGTGTTCGGCCACGAGGCCGTGGGGCGAATCGAGGCGGTAGGCGAGGCGGTGACGGGGCTGTCGGCAGGCGATCGGGTCGTTCTCAGCCTGATCCGGTTCTGCGGCCGTTGCTACTACTGCCAGAAGGGCGACTTGGCGTTCTGCGAAGCGGAATTCGGTCTGGCGTCGAGGTCGCCGCTGACGCTTTCCGACGGCACGCCGGTCGTGCACGGAATGAAGGTCGGCGCATTCGCCGAAAAGGCGGTCGTGCACCAGTCTCAATGCGTTCCGGTGGACGAGCGGTTGGACGGCGACATCGCCTGCACGCTCTCATGCGGCGTGATGACGGGGTTCGGCGCGGTCGCGAACACCGCCGAGGTTGCCGCGGGCTCCTCCGCCCTGGTGATCGGTGCCGGCGGCGTCGGCATCAATTGCGTGCAGGGCGCCGCGTTGGCCGGTGCGACGCCGGTGATCGCCCTCGACATCCATGACGAGAAACTGGAGATCTCCAGGCGGTTCGGCGCGACCCACGCCTTCCGCGCCGACATGGACGGCGCGAGCCTGGCCGCGGAGGTGAAAGCCCTCACGCACGGCAGGGGCGTCGATTTCGCCTTCGTGGCCGTGGGCCATCCACCTGCTATCCAGCAGGCGGTGGACCTGACGCGCGACGGGGGGCAGGTGATCGTCGCCGGCATCCCCGGCCGCGACGACATCGCGGAGATCATCGCGCGGACTTTCGGCGGCCGGGGCATCTCGATCCTGGGATCGAAGATGGGATCCGCGCGGCCGCATGTCGACGTGCCGCGCCTGGTCGATCTCCACCACGCCGGCCACATGCATCTCGACGAACTGGTGGCGCGCCGGTTCCGCCTCGACGACATCAACGAGGCACTGGACCTCGTGCGCTCGGGTCGCGAGCTGAAATGCGTCATCGAGTTCGGGGGTGACGCATGAGGATCGTGCGCCTGGAGACCTTCACACGCCCGTTCGTTGCCATCGTCAGGGTGACGCTCGAGGACGGAAGCCAGGGCTTCGGACAGATGTCGCCCTATCACGCGGACATCTCGACGGAGGTGTTCCACCGCCTCGTGGCGCCGAAGGCGCTCGGGCAGGACGGCACCCGGATAGAGGCCGTCGTGGAGCATGTCTTCTCCGAGCAGCTGAAATTCCCCGGCACGTTCCTGTGCCGGGCGATTGCAGGACTCGACACCGCCCTCTGGGATGCGGCGGGCAAGCGCGAGGAAAAGCCGGTATGGGCGCTGCTCGGTGCGGGCGGGGGTGTCGTGCCGGTATATGCGTCATCCATGAGCCGGGAAATCACGCCGGATGGCGAGGTCGAACGTTTCCGGCGACTGGGGGACGCGTACGGGTTCCGTGCCTTCAAGTTCAGGATCGGCCAGAAAAACGGCCGGAACGGAGACGCCTGGGAAGGGCGGACGCCGGCGATGATCCGCACGGTGGGCGAGGCCTTCGCCGGCACCCGCGTGAAGCTGCTGGTCGACGGAAACTCCTGCTACGACGTGGAGCATGCGCTCAGGATCGGCCGCATGTTGGAGGACGCCGGCATATCCCAGTTCGAGGAACCGTGCCCGTACTGGCAGTATGACGACACGCGAGCAGTCGCCCGAGAGCTCGATATACCGGTCTCCGGCGGCGAGCAGGACAACTACCTGCCGGCCTGGCAGTACATGGTGGCGACGGACGTGGTGGATGTCTGCCAGCCCGACCTCTGCTATGTCGGCGGCGTCTCGCGGGCACTGAAGGTCGCGAAAATCGCCGAGGGCGGGAACAAGCCCGTCATGTTCCACGCGGCCAATTCCTCGCTGGTCACGCTTTTCTCGCTCCATGTCATGGCCGCGTTGCCGAATGCCGGCTCGCATTGCGAATTCAACATCGAGCCAAACGCGTTTCACGACGTTTCGCTCGACCGGTTCTTTTCCCCGCCGCTTGCGGTCGACGACGGCGCGGTGGCGCTCGGCGACGCGCCGGGTTGGGGCGTCGCGCCGGACGATGACTGGCTGGCGGGCGCGCAGTGGCGAGAGTCGGCGCTGGCGGACATGGAAACAAGGCATGCAGGAAAGGCCATATCGTGACACAGGGCGCTTACGAGAACTACGTGGCGGGTGAATTCGTCACGGGGGAAAACGACCGGACACTGGAAGTCGAAAACCCGGCGACCGCCGAGACCGTCGCCCTTCACGCGCTTGCCGGGGCGGAAACCTGCGCCCGCGCGGTGGAGGCCGGACGAGCCGCGTTCGCAAGCGGCGTACTGAGCCGGGCGAAGCCGACGGTTCGCATGCGCCTGCTGTTCGACATTGCCGCCGAGCTGCGGAAGGTCAAGCAGGAAGGCGGTCGCATGCTCTGCCTCGAGCAGGGCAAGTCGCTCAAGTCCGCCGAGGACGAGTTCGAGAAGGCGGCGGCGGCATTCGAATATTACGGTGGCCTCGCCGACAAGGCGGAGGGGCGGCAGATACCGCTCGGAGACGGGATGGTCGATTTCACCATCCTGGAGCCGCTTGGCCTGTCGTTGCAGATCGTGCCGTGGAACTTCCCGGTGTCCATCGCGGCGCGGTCGGTCGCGGCTGCGCTGGCGACCGGCAATTCCGTCATTCTCAAGAGCCCGGAGATAACGCCGGTCGGGCTGCACTACATGGCGCGCGCCATCGACGCTGCGGGTGCGCCCGCTGGTACGGTCTCGGTGATCTGCGCCACCGGGGGCGACGCTGGACGCCACCTGGTAACCGATCCCGCCATCGACCAGATCACCTTCACCGGATCCGTTGCAACCGGACGCTGGATCCTTTCGGCCGCGGCCGAGAACATCGTGCCGACTGTCATGGAGCTGGGCGGGAAGTCCGCCGGCATCGCGCTCGACGATGCAGACATGTCGAAGGTCATGGCGGCCGTTCGCGCCTCGACGATTTCCAATGCCGGGCAGATCTGCTCCGGCATGACGCGGCTGATCGTTCATCGCTCCCGCTACGACGAGGCGCTGGCCGAGCTCGGGAAGCTTGCCGAGGAGATCACGGTCGGCCCCGGCATGGACAATTCGGTTCTCACGCCCCTCGTGTCCGAAACACAGCGCAACCGTGTGCAGGAATACCTTTCGATCGGCGCGAACGAAAAGCTCGACCTAGTCACGGGAGGAGGGGTGCCTGACCGGGCGGGATGGTTCATGGACTTCACTGTCTATGCCGACGTTCCCGCCACCAGCCGCCTCGCCCAGGAGGAAATATTCGGTCCCGTGCTGGTGGTAATGCCCTTCGACACGCGTGAGGAGGCGGTCGAGCTGGCGAACGGCACCCAGTACGGGCTTGCCGCCGGGATTTTCACCGATCGTCTGAACGACGCGCTCTGGCTCGCCCAACGCCTGCGGGCCGGGCAGGTGTACGGAAACCTTTGGCATGCCGCCTCGATCGCGTCGCCCTTCGGCGGCTTCGGTCGTTCCGGCTTCGGCCGCGAGCGCGGCGCGGAAGCCGTCATGAACTACGCGAAATCGAAGAATGTCTGCTTTGCGCTGAGCTAGCAGATCGGTCGCGCCGCCGTATGGCGCAGTATAACGGGAGGAAGTGCAATGCGAATACTCAAGATGGCGGGATTGGCCGTTGCGACGTATCTCGTCGCGCCGGGGCTTGCCCTGGCACAGGACGGGGGGACGGTGACGATCGTGCTGGCGGAGGAACCGTCCTTCGTGGAGCCATGCGAGGCAAGCCGCTCCGATGTCGGAAAGGTACTGAAGCAGAACGTAGTCGAGACGCTGACGCAGATCGATCCGACAGATGGCGGGATCGCGCCCAGGCTGGCGACCGCCTGGGAACAGGTCGACGATCTGACCTGGCGGTTCTCGCTGCGCGAGGGCGTGACGTTCCATGACGGTGCGGCCTTCGACGCGGAAGCGGTCAAGCATTCGATCGACCGCATGATGGACACTTCCATCGATTGCGAGATCCGGACCAAGTTCTTCGGCGGCACCGCGCTGGAGGTGACGCCGGTCGACGAGCTGACCGTCGACATCAAGACCGACGCGCCGTCGCCGATCCTTCCGACGATGATGGGTACGGTCGTGATCGTGTCGCCGAATACCGCGATGGGCGAATACACGCGTTCGCCGGTCGGCACCGGCCCCTACACGTTCGAGGCGTGGGATGTCGGCAATTCGATCACGCTGTCGCGGTTCGACGGCTACTGGGGCGATATGCCGGCGGTTGAAGGTGCGAAGTACATCTTCCGCTCGGAAAGCCCGGTCCGTGCCGCGATGGTGGCTGCCGGCGAAGCCGACATCGCGCCGAACATCTCGGTCCAGGATGCGGATCCGGCCGCGGATTTCTCCTACCCGAATTCGGAGACGACGCGGCTGCGCATCGACACCGAAACGGCGCCGCTCGATGACATCCGTATCCGCGAGGCGCTCAACCTTGCCGTCGACCGCAGCGCCATCAAGGGCACGATACTTTCGCCCGATGTGATGTTGGCGACACAGCTCGTGGCTCCGTCGATCAACGGTCATAATCCGGACATCGTGTCCTGGGGCTACGACGTGGAAAAGGCGCGCGCACTGATCGCGCAGGCCAAGGCCGACGGGACACCGGTGGATTCCGAGATTCATCTGATCGGCCGAACAGGCATGTTCCCGAACTCCGCGGAGACCATGGAGGCCTTGCAGGCATTCTTCCAGGACGCGGGATTCAACGTGTCGCTCAGGATGGTCGAGGTCGGCGAGTGGCTTGAACTCATCCTCAAGCCCTATGCAGAGGATCGGCCGCCGATCCTGCTGATAGACCAGCACGACAACAACAACGGCGACGCGGTGTTCACGGTCTTCAACAAGTACCACTCCGAGGGTGCCAACTCGACGCTGCATGACGAGGAACTCGACCGGACGATCCGCGCCGCCGAGCAGGCGACGGGCGACGAGCGGCGCAAGCTGTTCCAGAAGGCGTTCTCGATCATCGAGGAGCGGATCATCGCCGATGTCATGCTGTTCCACATGGTCGGCTACACGCGGGTTTCCGAGCGGCTGTCCTTCACGCCGGACATCTCGACGAATTCCGAGCTGCCGCTGGAAAAGATCAGCTTCAAGTAGGACAACGGGGGCCGGCCCTTCGCGGCCGGTCCCCAACATGGCGGTCCCGCCGCTGTCTGTATCGAACCCCAGAGGCTGCAAATGAACGACAATTTCCTCATAGGGCGCAGCTTGCAGACACTGATCGCCCTCGTGGCGGTTCTTCTCATCGTGTTCTTCCTGGTGCGGCTGACCGGCGATCCGGCAGCGCTTTACCTGCCCCTCGACGCCTCGCTCGAGGAACGCGCGAACTTTGCCCGCAACCACGGTCTCGACCAGCCGATCATCGTGCAGCTGGGGGAATTCCTTTCCGGTCTCATGGTCGGGGATTTCGGCCAGTCCATCCGCCAGGCGCGGCCGGCGATCGACGTGGTGCTCGACGCCTACCCGACGACGCTCCGTCTTGGTGCGGTGACCATGGTCATTGCCATGCTGGTCGCCGTGGCGCTGGGCGGAATCGCGGCTTACCGTCCGCGGAGCCTCGTCGACCGGACGGCGGGCGTTCTGTCGCTTTTCGCCGCCAGCGTGCCGGATTTCTGGATCGCGATATCAGCGATCACGCTCTTCGCCGTCACGCTCGGCTGGCTGCCGACCTCGGGAACAGGCGGACCTGCCTACTGGGTCATGCCGGTCGCGGTGCTGCTCCTCAGACCGCTCGGCGTCATGATCCAGGTCGTTCGTGCCTCCATGCTGGATGCGCTCTCCTCGGCCTATGTCAAGACCGCGCGCGCCAAGGGGGTGGGCGAGCATCGGGTGATATATGTGCATGCGTTGCGCAATGCGTTTCTCCCCGTCCTGACGGTCGCCGGAGACCAGGCGGTTGCCATCGCCAACGGCGCGGTGATCGTCGAGACCGTGTTCGGCTGGCCGGGGATTGGACGCGTCATGATCGATTCCGTCCAGCAGCGCGATTTCTCGGTGGTGCAGGCTGTCATCATCGTCGTCGCGATAACCGTCTTCACCATCAACCTCGTCATAGACCTGCTTTACGCATGGCTCGATCCGCGGGTGCGGCCGTGACCTCAATGAACTGGCTAAACAAGATGCGACCGGGTGCCGGATTTCCCTGGCTGGCTTTCGGGTTCCTCGCGCTCCTTCTGATCTGCGTCGTCTTCGGTTCCGCACTGGCGGGGAGCGCCGCGACGAAAATGAACCTTGGAGCGCGCATGGTCCCGCCGGGCACGCTGGAAGGCGGGTTTCTCAACATACTGGGAACCGACTCGCTCGGACGCTCCATGCTCGCCCGCCTCGCATTCGCCGCGCGAATGACTCTGCTGATCGCCGGAAGCGCCGTGCTGTTCTCGCTTGTCGTCGGCGGCACGCTGGGGCTGATCTCCGGCTATTTCGGCGGGGTCGTCGGCGCTGTCCTCATGAGGATAGCCGACATATTGCAGAGTTTCCCGGCGGTGCTGCTCGCGATCGTCGTGCTCTACATCTTCGGCTCGGGGCCGCTCAATATCGTGATGGTACTCGCGGTGACCCGCGCTCCGGTCTATCTGCGGACGGCGCGCGCCCTCACGCTGGAGCTTCGAACCCGGCTGTTCACCGACGCGGCGCGCAGTTTCGGCGGAAGCGGGGCCTACATCCTGCGAAGGCACATCACGCCGATCGTCGTGCCGACCCTGCTGTCGATCGCCACGGTCGATTTCGCGGTCGTCATGCTTGCCGAAGCCGGCCTTTCGTTCCTCGGGATCGGCATTCAGCCGCCCGACGTGACATGGGGGCTGATGGTGTCGCAGGGGCGCACATACGTCGCCCAGGCGTGGTGGCTCGCCTTCCTGCCGGGGCTGGCGATCATGCTCACGGCCCTGTCGGCGAACATCGTTTCGAACTGGTTCCGTGAACAATCCGATGGAGGAGACCGTTGAAACCGGTACTGGATATCGAAGGTCTCCGGATCGAGATCGGCGCCCCGGGCGGGGCCGTGCGGGCTGTCGACGAGCTCAGCTACTCGGTCGGGGAGGGCGAGACCCTTGTCATCGTGGGCGAAAGCGGCTCCGGCAAGAGCGTCGGCCTGCTGTCGGCAATGCGCCTTCTTTCCGATCCGCCCTTCCGTGTGACGGGAGGCTCTGTCCGGTTCAACGGCCGGGACGTCCTGTCAATGCCGTTGCGCGAGTGGCGCCGGCTGGCCGGCGAGGAGATCGGAATGGTCTTCCAGGACGCCCTGACCTCGCTGAACCCGGTGTTCACGGTCGGCTGGCAGATCGCCGAACGCCTGCGGATGCAGGGCGTCGCCCGGGGCGCTGCAACGGATCGCGCAATCAAGCTGATGCAGGATGTCGGCATCCCGGACGCGGCAAAACGCTACAGGGCGTTTCCGCACCAGTTCTCCGGCGGGATGAGACAACGCATCATGATCGCGATCGCCCTTGCCTCCGGACCGTCGCTGCTGGTTTGCGACGAACCGACCACGGCGCTCGACGTGACCATCCAGGCGCAGATTCTCGAGCTCCTGAACCGGCATCAGCGCGAAAGCGGCGCGGCGATGATCATGGTAACGCATGATCTTGCCGTCGCTTCCGAGATCGCCGACAGGATTGCCGTTGTCTATGCGGGGCGGGTGGTCGAGGTGGGCGACATGGAAGACGTGCTGTTCCGGCCGCTCCATCCCTACACCTCCGCGTTGCTGGCCGCATCGCCGACCGAGGAGGAAGGGCGGTTGCCGCAGGCAATTCCCGGCACTGCGCCGAACCTGACCGGGCTGGGCGAAGGATGCGCCTTCGCCCCCCGCTGCTCGCGCGCGTCCGAACTCTGCGGCAGGGTTTCTCCGCCCCGTGTGGAGAACGGCACCCATGCGGCACTCTGTCATCACGCCCTGGAGGTGCCGGCATGAACCATGCAAATGGCGACGGGATGGCGCCGCTGCTTGCGGCCAGGAAGCTGTCGAAAACGTTCCGCATCAAGGAGCGTCACGGTCTGAAACGGTTCCCGGTGGACATTCGGGCGGTGGAAGAGGTCGATCTCGTCGTGGGACGCGGAGAGGTGCTCGGCATAGTCGGGGAATCGGGGTGCGGCAAGACGAGCCTCGCGCGCACGCTTCTGCTTCTGGAGCGGGCGAGCGGCGGCACAATCGAACTCGGCGGCCGAGCGGTCGACCCGGCGGACAGGGCCCAGGCCGCCGAATACCGCAGGGCGGTACAGATGGTCTTCCAGGATCCCTATGCCTCGGTCAATCCGCGGATGACGGTTGCGGAAATCGTCGAGGAACCCCTGTTGCTCCAGCGCCCGGAACTTGACCGGGCGGCACGGCAGCGAATCGTCCGCGAGCGGCTGGAGGAAGTGTCGCTGGGCGAGCAGTACATGGGGCGCCGCGCCCGCGGCCTCTCGGGCGGCCAACTGCAACGGATCGGCATCGCGCGCGCGCTCGCGGTCGATCCGAGCCTGCTGATCTGCGACGAGCCGGTATCGGCCCTTGATGTCTCGATCCAGGCTCAGGTACTGAACCTGCTTGCCGACATCCGGGAAACGCGCGGTTTGTCGATGGTGTTCATCAGCCACGATCTCTCCGTGGTGAGGCAGGTCTGCGACCGCGTGGCGGTGATGTATCTCGGGCGAATCGTGGAAACGGGGCCGACGGGCCTTGTACTCAGGCATCCGGCACATCCATATACGCAGGCGCTCGTCTCGTCCGAGCCCAGGCTCGCGCGCAAGGGCGCGGCGCGGGAAAGGATCATACTGCGCGGCGATCCACCCGGTCCGTCCACGAAAAGCGAGGCGTGCGTGTTTCAGAAGCGTTGCTGGAGGTCGCGACAGTCTTGCGACCGGCAGCCGGCGCTGGAGACAGTCGAGGAGACCCATCTCGCCGCCTGTCATTTTCCTGCCGACAGTGGCCGCTAGCCGGCTGCTCATCGTCCACGAACTGCATCGGAGATATCGAGTGAAATCGCTGTTCGCCTACCTGAAATGGGCGTTCGTCGCCACGGCGGCCGGACTGGTCGCTTGCTTCTGGCTGGGGTGGCAGCATGTCGGCACGGCCGGCGGCGCGCTGACATTCCTGCTGATCGGGACGGTTCTCGCCGTGCTCGAGATTTCGCTTTCCTTCGACAATGCCATCGTCAATGCGAACAAGCTGAAGACAATGTCGCCGGTCTGGCGCCGGAGATTCCTGACGTGGGGAATCCTGATTGCGGTGTTCGGCATGCGGATCGTCTTTCCGCTTGCCGTCGTCGCCGTCGCGGCGCGGACCGGCCCCTTCGATGCAGTCATCCTCGCGGTCACCGAACCGCGCGCCTATGCCCGCCTGATGCACGAGAGCCACCTGGCGATCGCCTCCTTCGGGGGCACCTTCCTGATGATGGTCGCGCTCAGCTTCTTCATCGATCACGAGAAGGAGGTTCACTGGCTCCATTCCATCGAGGGGCGCCTGTGCCGCATGGCCGACATTCGCGGCGTCGCCTACGGGCTCGTCCTGCTGGTCGTGCTGGCGTTTTCCGTTGCTCTGCCCCCGGCCGAGCAGGCGACGTTCTTCCGGTCGGCGATCCTGGGGCTGGTCGTCTTCCTGATGGTCGATGCGCTGAGCCATGTCCTCGACGAGGGCAGCGCGATCCGCGCAGCCGCCCGCCAGGGAGGGCTGGGCGCCTTTCTCTACCTGGAGGTCCTGGACGCCAGCTTTTCCTTCGACGGCGTCATTGGCGCCTTCGCGCTGACGCAGAACCTGTTTCTCATCGCGATCGGGCTGGGCATCGGTGCGATGTATGTCCGTTCGATGACGATCATGCTTGTCGAGAGGGGGACACTGAATCGTTTCCGCTTTCTCGAGCACGGGGCGTTCTACTCAATCCTGAGTCTCGCCGTCGTCATGTTCGGCCAGAGCCTGGTTCACATACCCGAAGTGGTCACGGGACTGATCGGCGCATCGATAATCGGGCTGTCGCTGCTGTCGTCGATCCGCTTCAACCGGGCGATGTCGACCTGACCGGTCGCGACCCGGTCGGGGACGCGCAGCCGGTGACGGGTGGTTCTGCCGGGTGGTCGAACGCGCGGATACTGCGGAACGGACGCGGCATTGGCGGTCGCGTCCGGGCCGGGCGCCGGCAGGCGGAAAACCGTTTCGGCGGGAGTTCGCGTGAATGCAAAGGGGCGGCTTGCGATTTTCCGGTTGTCAAATCGTTCATGCCGTGGCTAATTTCCGGCCGCCGCGGGTGTAGCTCAATGGTAGAGCAGCAGCTTCCCAAGCTGACGACGAGGGTTCGATTCCCTTCACCCGCTCCAATGCCTCCTCAAAGAAGCCTATAAAAATCAACAGATTGCCCCAATTCCAAGTTTTCAGCTTTGTTGTAGGACTGTTTTTTGTGTAACAAACTGTGCAACAATTGAGGCGATTTGGCTGGGCTTTGCCCGCAGCGGCGGGTTCTCGATTCGGTCGGGATCTGTGTTTCGATAGCGCTGGATGTCTGATCGGGTGAGTCGGTCATCCGGATATCGTCGGCGCGATTCGGATAATGCGCGGCCGGGTAGGGCCTTCAGGGGCGATCATGCCCTGGCATTCATTCTACCGGCCCTCCAGCCCTCACGACACTGCCACCAATCCGCACGCTCCCATTGACAGCCACCAGGCAGCCCGGTTGTTGATGTCTTGACTGTGCAGAAGGGAATTTCGTTCATCTCGAAAGTCGGGAGACGACAGATTCGGGCAAGGGGCAGGCGGACATGAATCCGGTCGAGATCGAGGAAGCGGTATCCCAACTGGCCGAACAGCCGTTCGACGCGGAGGAGTTTCCCTATGCGTTCCTGCAGGCATTCGGGCACAAGGACGCGACGCTCAAGCGATTGCGCAAAGGAGCAGCCAACAAGTCGGACATAGGTGGCGTGCTGCATGCCAACCAGATCCACATCAAGACCTGTTCGAGGGGAGAGGTCACGGCGACGCTTGCGACCCTTCGCGAAAGCGCTGCCACGACGAAGCACAAGGCAAAATTCATCCTGGCGACCGATGGCGAGGACTTCGAGGCCGAAGATCTCGGTTCGGGCGAAACGGTGGCCTGCGCCTATCCCGACTTTCCGGACCATTTCGGCTTCTTTCTGCAGCTTGCCGGCATTT
This sequence comes from Oricola thermophila, assembly GCF_013358405.1. NCBI lineage: Bacteria > Pseudomonadati > Pseudomonadota > Alphaproteobacteria > Hyphomicrobiales > Ahrensiaceae > Oricola > Oricola thermophila. The sequence continues at coordinate 1,531,180 of NZ_CP054836.1, read as the reverse complement.
CGACCGTCAGGCAGATCAGGGAAAGCTCGTTCGATATCCGGGCCACCGGCCGGCTGAACAGGCTCTATGTCCAGCTGCTGAAGGACAACCCCGACTGGGCGAAGGTGGATCGCCGGCACGACATGAACCACTTCATGGCGCGGCTCATCTTCTGCTTCTTCGCCGAGGATACGGACATCTTCATGGGGGACAACCTGTTTACCGCCACCATCGACCAGATGAGCACGCGGGATTCCTCCAACACGCATGAGGTGATCTCGGAAATCTTCCGGGCCATGAACACGAAGCCCGCCGACCGGGCTGACGCCAGGATACCGCGCTGGGCCGATGCCTTTCCCTATGTGAATGGCGGGTTGTTCTCGGGCAGCGTTGCTGTGCCGCGCTTCTCGAAGATAGCGCGGACCTATCTGCTGCATATCGGCAGCCTGAACTGGAAGATGATCAACCCGGACATCTTCGGCTCGATGATCCAGGCGGTCGCGGATGACGAAGAGCGCGGCGCGCTCGGCATGCACTACACCAGCGTGCCGAACATATTGAAGGTGCTGAATCCGCTGTTTCTCGACGATCTGCGTGAAAAGCTGGACGAGGCGGGCGACAATCCGCGCAAGCTGTTGAACCTGCGCAAGCGCATGGCGCGCATCCGGGTGTTCGACCCGGCCTGCGGCTCGGGCAATTTCCTGGTCATCGCCTACAAGCAGATGCGCGAGATCGAGGCGGAGATCAACCGCCGCCGCGGCGAGCCGGACCGCCGCAGCGACATTCCGCTGACCAATTTCCGCGGCATCGAACTGCGCGATTTCTCCGCCGAGATCGCGCGGCTGGCGCTGATCATCGCCGAGTATCAGTGCGACGTGCTCTATCGCGGCCAGAAAGAGGCGCTGGCCGAGTTTCTGCCGCTGGACAGCCAGAACTGGATCACCTGCGGCAACGCCCTCAGGCTCGACTGGCTGAGCATCTGCCCGCCGGCCGGAACGGGCGTGAAGCACCATGCTGATGACTTGTTTCACTCGCCGCTCGATCAGGCGCAGATAGATTTCGAGAACGAGGGCGGCGAGACCTATATCTGCGGCAACCCGCCCTATCTTGGCTCGAAATGGCAGAGCAAGGAACAGAAAGAGGATCTCAAAGTCATCTTTGACGGGCGGGTGAAAAGCTGGAAATCGCTCGACTATGTCGCGGGCTGGTTCATGAAGGCCGCCGATTACGGCCAGCACACAGACTGCACCGCCGCTTTCGTGTCCACCAATTCGATCTGTCAGGGGCAGCAAGTGCCAATCCTCTGGCCCGCGATCTTCGAGATGGGGTTCCACATCGCCTTTGCCCATACCTCGTTCAAATGGGCCAATCTTGCCAGCCATAATGCAGGTGTCACCGTGGCGATCATAGCGGTCTCGAATATGACCAACCAGACGTTCAGGCTCTACAGTTTAGGTGCCGACGGCGAGACCGTAATGAAGGAGGTTGAACAAATTAACGGCTATCTTGTTCAGGGGCCAAGTGCATTTATTTCGCAGCGCAGAGATAATCTCAGTGGTCTCAGCCAAATGCTGTTTGGAAACATGCCCCGAGATGGCGGTCATTTAGTGTTGTCAGACACAGAAAAACAAAACCTTTTGGAGAAGTATCCGGACCTTGACCGCTTCATTCGTCCGTATCTCGGGTCAGAAGAAATTATCCAAGGTAAAGTGCGGTGGTGTTTTTGGATCGAAGATTCAGATCAAGAATTCGCGGCGGGGCATGCTTACTTGTCGAGCGTACTTGCCGCTGTCAGTGAAAACCGTATGAAGAGTCCTGCGGCTTCAACTCAAGAGTTCGCGAAGAGACCGCATAGGTTTGTGCAAATTGCAGGAACGGCGCAGGTGCATTCACTTGCTGTGCCGACGGTCACTTCCGAGAATAGGCACTATTTGCCTGCGTCTTTGTTGAGCGGAGATACAATTGTATCAAACCTCGCCTTCGCCCTCTACGATGCCCCGCTGTGGAACATGTCGTTGATCGCGTCACGCCTCCACCTTGTCTGGATCGCCACGGTCTGCGGTAAGTTGGAAACCCGATACCGCTATTCCAACACCCTCGGCTGGAACACCTTCCCCGTCCCCAAGCTGACAGAGAAGAACAAGGAAGACCTGACCCGCTGCGCCGAGGATATCCTTCTGGCCCGCGAGGCGCATTTTCCCGCCACCATCGCCGACCTCTACAAACCCGACGCCATGCCCGAAAACCTCCGCGCCGCCCATGACCGCAACGATGAGGTACTGGAGCGCATCTACATAGGCCGCCGCTTCCGCAACGACACCGAGCGGCTGGAGAAGTTGTTCGAGCTATACACGAAAATGACGAAGGGGAAGGGGCGGCCGACCGCTTCGGCCTCGCAGAAGGGGAATGGCGAGCACGAGTTCCATTGAGCTTGCACGTCGCAGAGCGCCAGGCAGGAGTGAAGCCGGAAGGCCGGGCACGAAATCAAGGAGGAGACATTGGAAGCGCGCAACAAGACCATTGAGCAGTGGTTTTCCATGATCCAGCAGGGGCAGGTGGTGCTGCCCAGGTTCCAGCGCCACGAGGCCTGGGGACGGGGGCAGATCGCGGCCCTGCTCGAAAACGTTGTCCGCAAGCCGCCACTGCCCATGGGCACGCTGCTCGTACTGGAGATCGGGAACGAGGAGCCGTTCCATTCTCGCCCGATCGTTGGCGCACCCGCCCCGGACACGGGAACCCGGCCATCCATGCACCTGCTGGACGGCCAGCAGCGCATGACGGCGCTTTGGCGCAGCCTCAACGACGACTATGACGACCTGACGCTGTTCATCTCGTTCAGGGAGGCCGATCCCGAAATCGATCCAGACGAGGCCGCGCAGGTGGATGCGCCGCAGGTGGTTCCGGTCAAGCGGTGGTTCCGCAAGGACATACGGCAGCCCGTCTGGGCGGATGACCCGGTTCAGCAATTCGAGCGTGGCCTGTTTCCGGCTTCGCTTCTCGTTCCGGGCAGTGGCGGCGAAAAGGCCCTGAAGACATGGCTTGCCACGGTCGGCGAGAGCGGCGCCAGCACGGCGGAAATGCTGCCGCGTCTCTACGAGTTGAGGGGACGCGTTGCCAATTACATGATTCCTTTCCTGGCCCTTGGCGTGGAGACCGGACGCGAAACCGCACTCGATGTCTTCATTCGCATGAATACGTCCGCCTCACCGCTGAAGGATTTCGATATCGTCGTGGCCCAGCTGGAGGAGGCGACAGGCCAGTCCCTGCACGACATGGTGGAAGAATTGCTCGACGACGCTCCGCAGGCGCGCGAATACGGCAAGGTCGAGGATATCGTCCTGTCTGTCGGCGCCCTTCTCATGGGGCGTGCACCCCTGAAGAAGACATATCTGGAGAAAGGCTTCGGCAACGAGCTTGCGAATGTCTGGCAGGAGGTGAAGCGCGGCTTCGCGCGCGGGCTTCCGTTCCTGCAGCAGGAGGCGTTGTTCAACGAGAAATGCCTGCCGACGGACGTCGCCGTCTATCTGACCTGCGCGCTTTGGGCACGGGCGCCCGAGGAAGGGTTCGATGCGGAAGGCAATGCCCGCGCGCTGATCAGGAAGGTATTGTGGCGCGCATGCTATACCGACCGATACGGCAAGACTTCCGCCACACGGGCCTATGCCGATTTTACAAGATTGTCAGGTGCGCTCGACGGCGGGGGCAGCGCGGATGCCTGTGAGCTCTTTGACGAGGAACAGTATCCGATTGCCGACGTCAGCCAATTGATTGGCGCCGGCTGGCCAGGTCGCAAGGATCGGCTGCCTCGCGCAATCCTTGCAACGGCATTGCGTGCCGGCGGGCATGACTTCGCCGACGGTGCCCCGATCGGTCCGGGCAATATTGCCCGGCGCGAGTATCACCATCTCTATCCCGTCGCGATACTGAGCGGAGACCGTCGCGACGCGCTGGTCAATCGCGCACTCAATTGCGCACTCATCACGTGGCGGACCAACCGGAAAGTGGCCGCCAAGACGCCAAGGGAATATATCGAGGCGCGGGCCGAAGCGGCAAATCTCGGTGAAGAGGTTGTCCGCCAAAGGCTGGCAACTCATCTGATACCGTATGATGCGTTGATAGCCGGCGATTATGACGCTTTCCTGAATGCACGTGCCGAGCTGATTGCGTGCCACATGAAGGCGTTATGCGATGGACATATTCCGTCATGGTTCCCGACAAACCCTGGAACCGTGCAATGAGTGACATGAGCTCCGTACCCTTTGTCTCCGTCTCCTATGCGCAAACCGGCAGTTCGACCCGGTCCAACGAGCTCGGCATGCGGCCGATGCAGGAGCGCGCCTACGAGAAACGCGGCGAGCAATACCTGCTGATCAAGTCGCCGCCTGCATCCGGCAAGAGCCGTGCGCTGATGTTCATCGCGCTCGACAAGCTGGAGAACCAGGGGTTGAAGCACGCAATCATCGTCGTGCCGGAAAAGTCGATCGGCGCCAGCTTCCACGACGAGCCGCTGAGCAAGTTTGGTTTCTGGGCCGACTGGAAGGTGGAGCCGAAATGGAATCTGTGCAACGCGCCCGGCGGTGACAATGGCGGCAAGGTCGATGCCGTCGGCTCATTCCTTCAAAGCGGTGACAAGGTGCTGGTGTGCACCCATGCGACGTTCCGTTTCGCCGTCGACAGATTCGGCGTGGAGGCCTTCGACGACCGGCTGATCGCCGTGGACGAGTTCCACCACGTCTCGGCCAATCCCGACAACAAGCTGGGCCAGCATCTCGGTCAGTTCATCGCGCGCGACAAGGTGCATATCGTGGCGATGACAGGTTCATATTTCCGGGGCGATGCCGAGCCCGTGCTGGCGCCCCATGACGAGGCAAAGTTCGACACCGTTACCTATACCTACTATGAGCAGCTCAATGGCTACGAGCACCTGAAGTCGCTTGACATCGGCTATTTCTTCTACAACGGGCCCTATGTCGACGACATCGCCAAGGTGCTCGACACCGACGAAAAGACCATCGTTCACATTCCCAATGTCAATTCGCGCGAGAGCACCCAGCGCGGAAAGACCACCGAGGTCAGCGAAATCATGGATGCGCTGGGAACCTGGGAAGGCAAGGATCCGGTGACAGGCTTCGACCTGGTCAAGCGCGCGGATGGCCGCGTGCTCAGGATTGCCGATCTTGTCGATGACGGACCGGATCGGCATGCCAAGGTGCTCGCCGCTCTCAAGGATCCGGCGCAGAAGAACAACCGCGACCATGTCGACATCATCATCGCGCTGGGCATGGCGAAGGAAGGCTTCGACTGGATCTGGTGTGAACACGCCCTGACAGTCGGCTATCGCAACAGCCTGACGGAGATCGTGCAGATCATCGGACGGGCGACACGCGATGCGCCGGGCAAGACGCGGGCTCGCTTCACCAACCTGATCGCCGAGCCGGACGCTTCCGAAGAGGCAGTGACCGAGGCGGTGAACGACACGCTGAAGGCGATTGCCGCAAGCTTGCTCATGGAGCAGGTGCTGGCGCCGCGCTTCAACTTTACGCCGAAGACGGATACGAGTGGCCCCGCCGAAGGCTACGATTACGGGGAGGGGGGCTACGATCCGGAAAAATGCAATGTCGGGTTCAATGAAGAAACCGGGCAGTTCCAGATCGAGATCAAGGGACTGGCGGAGCCAAAGAGCAAGGAGGCCGAACGCATCTGCCAGGAGGATTTGAACGAGGTCATCGCCGCCTTTGTGCAGGACAAGAACACGATCGAGCGCGGCCTGTTCGACGAGGAACTCGTGCCCGAGGAACTGACCCAGGTACGCATGGGCAAGATCGTCAAGGACAAATACCCGGAACTTGAGGACGAGGACCAGGAAGCGATCCGCCAGCATGCCATCGCGGCGCTCAACCTGACCCAGCAGGCCAAGAAGGCGATCATCGAGGGTGAAGACGCGGTGAAGGGCAACACGGCGCTGATCGACGGTGTTCGGCGTTTCGCAATGGATGTCCGCGAGCTGGATATCGACCTCATCGACCGGATCAATCCGTTCGGGGAGGCCTACGCCATTCTTGCCAAGACGATGAGCGAGGACAGTCTCAAGCAGGTCGCGACGGCCATCGCGGCAAAGAAGACGCGCATTTCGCCGGAAGATGCCAAAGCGATCGCCAAGCGGGCAGTCGAGTTCAAACGGGAGAGGGGGCGTCTGCCTTCTGTGACCGCGACGGATCCATGGGAGCGGCATCTGGCGGAAGGCGCGGCGGCGTTCGTTCGGTACAAGGACGAGGGCCGCTATGCGTGATCCCGATCTTGATGAGCTTCGCGCCGAACTTGAAGAATTTGCCCAGCCCGAGAAGAAGGCGAGTCGATCGCCTCGCGAGGAGCGCATCATTGCCGGTTTCGAGGAGATCCAGCGCTTCGTGGACGAGCATGGCCGCGCGCCCCGGCACGGCGAGGACCGAGACATCTTCGAGCGGCTCTATGCAGTGCGGCTTGACCGGATACGCAAGCTGGAGGATTGCCGGACATTGCTCGCGCCGCTGGACCGACAAGGCCTGTTGAGTGGAGCCGGGACGACAGCTGATGCCGGGTCGGACGATATGGACGAGGATGAGCTCGCAGCCGAACTCGGCACCATCAACGGATTCGAGATCACCGAGCTTCGCCATGTCCGCCCGAGCGCAGAGAAGCGGGCGGCAGAGGAGATCGCCAGTCGTCAGCGCTGCGAAGACTTCAGTAAATTCAAACCACTGTTCCAGAAAGTTCAGGAAGAGCTTGATGCCGGAGTTCGCGAAACTCGGCCATTTGAGCTGAAAGCCGAAATCAGGCCGGGCGCATGGTTCATCGTTGGTGGCCAGAAGGCCTATGTCGCGGACATGGGCGAGGTCTTCACAAACGATCAGGGGCGATCCGATGCACGGCTGCGCGTGATCTTCGACAACGGAACGGAAAGCAACATGCTCATGCGCTCGCTCCAGCGGGCACTGAACAAGGACGAGGCGGGGCGGCGCATCACGGAGCCCGTTGCCGGCCCCCTGTTTTCCGATCAGCACGGTGACGAGGACCAGGCGAGTGGCACGATCTATGTCCTGCGCAGCAAGTCGGATCTGCCGCTTGTAGCCGAGAACCGCGATCTGGTTCACAAGATCGGCGTCACCAACATGAGCGTCGAGCAACGCATAGCGGGTGCGCGGCTGCAGCCGACCTTCCTGATGGCGGATGTCGAGGTGGTCGCAACCTACAAACTCTTCAACATCAACCGCTCCAGGCTTGAAAAGCTGATCCATCGCATCTTCGATCCGGCGAGGCTGGACATCGAGATCAGGGACCGGTTCGGCAATCCGGTCGTGCCGCGGGAGTGGTTCCTCGTTCCGCTTTCGGCCATCGACGAGGCCATCAGGAAAATCAGGGATGGGACGATTGCCGGTTACGTGTATGACCCGCAGAGCGCCCAGCTTGTGCGTCGCGGGACGGAGTGATCTGGCTACGTTCGAGATCTGCCGGACCTGGTTATGTATATCCGACTGTCGATGTCAGTCGCCTTGTTCTGGTGCGCTATGGTGTTCTTTTACCATTTGGTGGATAGGGTACGCTCCTTGGCTTGCTTCTAATCGCGTGGCGTGGCCCCGGTTGCAAAGAGTTCAGACTTTACAAATTTTTCCGCGCAGTATCGTCGTATTGCCTTGGGCGCTATCGCAGTCCATGGCGGAAGCGTCCATATCTGAACGTAGCGTGACCATGGCATGCCGCATATTCGGTAGTTTCTTCGCCTCGGCAACACCGCGACCGTTTCATTTTTGCACGATCATCTTGGCGGCCAGTTCGGCTGCGTTCTGGACGCCAAGCTTTTTCATGACCGAACTGCGATGAACCTCCACGGTGCGCGGCGAAATCCCCATGGCTTGGCCTGTTTCCTTGCTGGTGTAGCCATTCACGATATATCGCGCGACTTCGCGCTCGCGCGGTGTCAGAATGGCTGAATTCGGCGGGCGGCTTTCGAGGTGTTCGAAGCACCAGACCATCAGGCGGAAGGGATCGGTTGGCGTCAGTGTTCGCCCGGTGGCACGTGTCCAGATTATCTCGCCGCTGCGGCATTGCATGAAGCGTTCATCGGTGTAACGCGGTCCGCTCTCCAGCCATCGCTTCCAGCGTGCCCCGGTTTTCTCATAGTCGACGCTCGACGGATAGAGAATACGGATCGACTGGCCTTCTAGCTCTTCCCGGGACCAGCCGAATATGCGTTCGATTTCCGTGTTGACCCGCTGAATCATACGGTTCGAAAGAACCATGAGGCCTACGGGTGCGTCCATGAAGCCGGTGAAATTGAGGTCTGCATTCGAAATGCGGTCAAAGTCCACATTCCCCTCCCGTTCTTATCGCATGGCCGTGACTACGTAACACCTACGTAGATTTATACGTAGTTTTACGAATTGTTGCCATACGAATTTTCCGTGACGAATGTCGCAGGAGGATAATTCATGACCGCCGATATCTTTATCACCGGGTCCGGGCACACGCGCTTCGGCAGGCTTGACCAGAGTCTCGAAGACCTGATTGTTGAAGCGGCCCGCGAAGCGATAGAAGAGGCGCAAATTGCTCCTGCGGAAATCGATGCCGTCTTTCTGGGGCATTTCAATTCCGGGTTGGTGCCGGACGGCTTTGCTTCATCGCTCATACTGCAGGCTTATCCAGACCTCAGGTTCAAGCCGGCTTCGCGATGCGAAAACGCCTGTGCTTCCGGTGCAGCGGCGATCCATGCCGGCCTGAATGCCATCCGTGCCGGCTCCGCGCGGAATGTCCTTGTGGTGGGTGCAGAGAAGATGACCCACCGCTCTACGCCGGACGTGACAAAGGCGTTGGCGGGGGCCGGTTATCAGAATGATACGGCCGAGGCCGACCTGAGCTTCCCGCAGGTCTTTGCCATTGCTGCTCAGCAGTATGCCGAGCGATATGGCGACCCAAGGGATGCGATGGCCCGGATAGCCTCAAAGAATCATGAAAACGCGATGAACAATCCGCTCGCGCACATGCACAAGAGAATGACCTACGAGCATTGTCGCGAAGTGAGCGAGAGCAATCCCTTGATCGCGCCCCCGCTGCGTTTGAGCGATTGTTCGCTGATCACCGACGGTGCTGCAGCGGTAGTGCTGAGTGCTGACAATGCTTCTGCAAGCGATGCCGACGCCAGGGTCAGGATTGCCGCCGCGGAACATGTGTCCGATTTCCTGCCGATGAGCCGCCGTGATTTCGTGGCGTTCGAAGGCCCGGAACGTGCCATTCGAATGGCCTATGAGACGGCCGGGATCACCGTGGACGACCTTGATTTTGCTGAAGTGCATGACTGCTTCACCCCGGCGGAACTGTTGATCTACGAGGCGATGGGACTCGCTCCGAAAGGAGAGGGCGTGCGTGCTTTGGAAGACGGCACCGTTTATGCGGACGGGCGCATTCCGGTGAACCTCTCTGGCGGGCTCAAGGCCAAGGGGCATCCGGTCGGTGCCACGGGCGTTTCCATGCATGCTCTGGGGTTCCGGCAGCTTACGGGTCGTGCAGGTGGAATTCAGCGTCCGGGCGCGGAATGGGGGCTCGCCTTCAACATGGGCGGCGCTGCGGTTGCCAATTATGCCACGATCCTGCAGGCCGATCGTATCTGATTGCTGACGTTCCGAGGACAAGAAAGACGATGAACATCGCGAACTGGCTGTATCAAGCAGCCTTGTCATGGCCGAAACGTCCCGCCGTCTACGAAGGCAATGCTCTGTGCCAGGACTATGCCGAGCTCCTGCAGGCGGTCTGCAACCGCGCTGCATGGCTGGCTGCGGAATACGACATAAGAAGGGGCGACCGAGTCGCAATTTTCTCCAAGAATGCCCCCGAATATATTGAGGTGCTTCATGCATGCTGGTGGCTGGGCGCAGTTGTCGTCCCGGTCAATTTCAAGCTCCACGCACGCGAGGCCGAATGGATCGTCCGGGATGCCGAAGCGGCGCTTGTTCTAACGGAAAGTGGCACCTTCTTTTCGGACTGCCATGACATCCGCGAAGCCGCGCTCGCCGCGCCGGTCTCGAATCGCGGAAAGATTACGGCGCCTGCTGAGGTCGGGAACGATGACCTCGCCTGGTTATTCTACACATCGGGGACGACGGGAACCCCGAAGGGCGCAATGTTAAGCCATAGCAATCTGCGGTACATGACGTTGTGCTACGCCCTCGACGTGGACTCGGCGCGATCCGATGATCACATGCTTTACGCAGCACCAATGTCGCACGGCGCGGGACTTTACATGTTTGCCCAGATCCGTGCTGGCGGGGCACACCTAATCCCCGCATCACGGGGGTTTGACTGCGAAGAAATCATTGGCTTGGCGAAAACTCGTGGCAATCTTGTCTTCTTCGCGGCGCCGACCATGGTGAAGCGGTTAATCACAGCGGCCAAGGCCCAAGGATATTGCGGCGAGGGCATTCGCACGATCATCTACGGCGGCGGCCCGATGTATGCGAATGACATCGACGAAGCAGTAGCCTGTTTCGGTTCGCGTTTTGTCCAGATCTACGGCCAAGGCGAGTCGCCGATGACGATATCCGTCCTGCCAAGGGATTTGGTCGCGGACCAGTCACATCCCCGTTGGCGGGCGCGGCGTGCTTCCGTGGGAATCGCTCAAGGGGCAATCAAACTCGCCGTGCTTGGATCGGACGGGACGCCTTTGCCGGCGGGTTATACCGGAGAGATCTGCGTCCAGGGGCCGACAGTTATGAAAGGCTACTGGAAGAATCCCGAAGCGACCCAACAGACCTTGCAGGGCGGTTGGCTTCACACGGGCGATCTCGGCCATCTGGATGAAGACGGGTTTCTTTTCCTCACGGACCGCTCAAAGGACGTAATCATTTCGGGAGGGACCAACATCTACCCGCGGGAGGTTGAAGAAGCGCTCCTTCGGCATCCGGCGGTTTTCGAGGTTGCCGTTATAGGGGAACCCGAGGCGGAATGGGGGGAGCAGGTGGTCGCGTTTGTCGTATTCGAACACGGCAAAAGTGCCACGGTGTCGGAACTCGACAGCTGGTGCCGCCAGCAAATCGCGTCATTCAAGCGACCGAAACGCTACGAATTCGTCAACGACCTTCCCAAAAACAGCTACGGGAAAATTCTGAAGACCGATCTCAGGGCTCGTTCGCGTGCGACCGAGGGAGCGCAATAGCCTGAAAATCAAAGCGATCGGGCAGAGGAAGCCGGATATCAAAGGAGGAGAAAATTCAATGAAAAGACGTGAATTTCTGAAAACTGTCGGTGCATTCGCCGGTGTCGGCGTATTCTCCAGCCTGCCAAACCTCGCGCAGGCGGCGACGTCGCTGAAGTTCGACAGTTATGTGAGTGACTCCGCCGGGCCATCCTGGATTGATCGCTGGTTCTTTGATGAGTTGGAGAAGCGCAGCAATGGCGAAATCACTATGCGCTACTACTGGGCTGGAAGCTTGACCAAGGTGGGTGGCCACCTTAGCGCCGTGCGCGACGGAACGAGCGAAACCACGCTGATCTCGCCCGGATATTACCAAGCCGAGCTTCCGGTCACTCGGGGGCTAGAATGGTATTTCCGCATGGAGCGGGCCGACGAGCTGCAGCAAGTCTGCCGAGAGGTTTACGAGAACTTCGAACCGCTTCGCCAAGAGTGGGAGGACCGGCATCGCGCTAAGGTTCTCTATTGGACCAATTGGAACTACGCGCCACTGATCCTGCGCGAGAAGATCACCTCGTTGGCGGATCTCAAAGGCAAGAAAATTCGAGCCTACGGAGTGGCCACGGACGTGATCGAGAGCTTCGGCGGTATCGCGGTTCCGATGGCCGCGGGAGAGGTTTACCAAGCGCTTGAGCGCGGGGTCCTCGATGGTGTTTACGGCTTCGATTTCGTCACCGCGGTGGCGTACAAGTTGCATGAAATAGCACCATACTTCCATGACATCGGCGACGGGCCCCACGCTCCAGCCGTCACCATCATGAACCGGCGCGTTTGGGAAAGTCTGCCGGCCGAGCAACAGCAGATCTGTACCGATCTTGCCAACGAATTGTATGGCGGAAAATTTGCGGAGATCTACAACAGTGTTCTCGCCGAGTACACAAAAAAGGCTCGGGCCGAAGGCGTGCTATTCTCGTCGCTGTCCGACGATGAAAAGGCAAAGGCGAAGGCAACGGTTCAGCCGGCACAGGTCGACAAGTGGGTTGAGACCGTTGCCAAGCCGAATGGCATTGACGGCGAAGCCATGCAGAAAGTCGTGGAAGAAGCGATCGCGCGCTATTCGGGAACCGGGACAATGAAGCGTCCATCCGAAATTGCGGCAGGGCTCTGAGCGGATGCTGGCGCGTCTGAACCGGCTTCTTGACGTGGGCGCGCGGATCACATCATGGGTGGCGCTGGGTTTCCTCGCCTTCATGATGTTGGCCATCACGTTGGACGTGGTGGCCCGCGCCTCGATCGGGCGCGCTGTTCCCGGCCTTTTCGAGATGACGGAACTGTCTATGGTGATGGTGGTCTTCATGGGACTGGGGGCCACATTGCTAGACGACGGGCATATCCGGGTTACAATGCTCACCGAGCGGCTTCCCGCACCTCTTGCTCGTATCAGCACGACTCTGGCTTGGGGCTTCGCGGCGCTGACTTTTCTGTTGCTGGCGTGGCCGGCAACGCAGGAAGCGGAATATTCCTTCTCGATCCGGGAGTTCCGTTGGGGCTATTTCCAGGTGCCTATCTGGTGGGCCAAGATCGCCGTTGCTGCGGGATTGTGGTTCGCGGCACTGCAGTCTGCCGTTCATGCCCTGCGGATAGCGGCGAAACAAGTCGATCCGCTGGCTTCCGATCATTCAGAGCCGAACATGCACTGATCTCGCGGCGGTTCCATCGCCTCGTCTGGCGCTGCCGCGCCGGCTTCGGCAACGGGTGGCACGCCCGCAACAACAGGACGTCGACCATGGATGTAATCTTCGTCACATTGCTCGCTGTCGGACTGATCTTTGTGCTGATGGCACTTGGCACGCCGGTTTTCGCAGCACTGGCAGTGGCCGGTGCCTTCGGTGTAGTCATGGTGGAGGATCTCGCCTTCCTGCTCGCCCGCCTGAAAACGTTCCCCTTCGGCGAGACCGCCAATTATTCGCTGACCGTCATCCCGTTGTTCATTCTGATGGGCGCGTTCGCCCATCACGCGCAGGTCGGCAGGCGGCTGTTCGAGGTAGCCAATAAGTGGGTGGGGCACCTGCCGGGCGGACTTGCGATGGCCAGCATCCTGACGTCGGCCGGCTTTGCCGCAACATCCGGATCGTCTGTCGCCACGGCGGCGACCGTGGGCGCTGTCGCTATTCCCGAGATGAAGGAGAAAGGATATGACCGGCGCCTCGCTGCTGGCGCGGTCGCGGCAGGTGGCGTGCTCGGAGTTTTGATCCCGCCCTCGGTCCTGCTGATATTCTATGCGGCTTTGACGGAAGTTTCCGCGGGCAAAATGCTGATAGCAGGGTTCGTGCCCGGTCTAATCACGACGATCGCGTTCATGCTCGGTGTCGCACTGATTGGCAGGCGGGTGCAGGACCGCTCCACACGTGCACCGCGTGCTTCATGGGCCGACCGGATAAGTTCGACGACGCAGGCGTGGCAGGTCGTGGTGCTCTTCCTGATTGTCCTCGGGGGAATTTATCTCGGGCTAGTCACACCGACCGAGGCTGGGGCGATTGGTGCGGTCGCGGCGCTCCTGATGCTCGTTTTCGCAAAATCGGTACGCGGGCAGCTCGGCAATTGTCTTTCCGAGAGCTTCCGTTCGACGGCTACGACGACCGTAATGATCCTATTTACCATGATCGGAGCCGGAATTTTCAGCTTCTTTCTCACCTTGGTTCAAATCCCGCAGATGATCGCTGGCGCAATCACGGAAAGCGGCATCTCACCGCATCTGATCGTAGCGGTATTGCTGCTGCTCTACATCCCGCTCGGTATGTTTCTGGATGCATTTTCGATGATGGTGATCACGCTCCCCATCGTCTTTCCTACGATTTCCGGGCTTGGGTTCGATCCGATCTGGTTCGGCATCCTGTGTGTCAAGATGTGTGAAATCGGATTGATAACACCGCCAGTCGGGCTGAACTGTTTTGTTATCGCCGGGATTGACCGCGATACACCGCTTCCCGACGTGTTTCGGGGTGCGCTTTGGTTTGTGGCGATCGAGATGGCCACGATCGTGCTTCTCTTTTGCATTCCGCAGATCGTCACTTGGCTGCCGGACACGATGATGGCGCGTTGAGGCTGAGGTTCGAGGAGGGGAAATGAAAGACAAGACGGTATACGGGACGGCATTCATCACGGGCGGAGGGTCAGGTATCGGACGTGCCTGCGCACTGCAGCTAGGTGTTTGATCCCATAAACGGGATTCCCATTGACATCGTGTTCTGATTCACTTCTCGACAGGAGGTGATCCATGGCGCGTTTCGACCTGACAGATTTCGAGTGGAACCTGATCCAGCCGCTGCTCCCGAACAAGCCGCGCGGCGTGCCCCGGGTGGGACGACCGGAGGGTGCTCAACGGAATCTTCTGGGTGCTGCGGACCGGCTCTCCCTGGCGCGACCTGCCCGAGAGGTACGGTCCGCACACCACCGTCTACAACCGTTTCAACCGCTGGGCCAAGGCGGGCGTCTGGGTGCGGGTCTTCAAGGAACTGGCCGAGAAATCTCCCGATTCCATGCAGTTCATCGACAGTTCGATCATCCGCGCTCACCGGCACGCGGCGAGCGGAAAAAAGGGGGCGAAGATCACGCCCTCGGTCGCTCTCGTGGAGGACTGAGCACCAAGATCAACGCGATGGTGGATCATCGCGGCCTGCCGGTGGCGATCACGCTTTCGCCAGGGCAGGCATCGGACAAGGCGGCGGTGGGCGATCTTCTGGCGGCCCATCCCGCGCCCGGCGACGTGGTGGCCGACCGTGGTTACGATGCGCGTGCAATCCTTGACCTGATTGCGGCCCACGGCGGCCGTGGCCACATCCCGACGCAGCGCGACCGCAAGGTGCAGCGCTCGGTGGACCCCGCCCTGTAGAGGTGGTCGCGAGATTTTGGACCAGTTGCTAAGCTTTAGCGACTGACGAAGGAATACCCCAGATGACAAAGCGGAAACGCTATTCGGCGGAGTTCAAGGCCAAGGTTGCGCTTGAAGCCATCCGCGAAGAGTTGACGACGGCCGAGCTGGCCAGGAAGTACGGCGTCCATCCGACAATGATCAGCGGATGGAAGAGAACGGCAATCGAGAACATGGCATCGGCATTTGGTGGTGCGGTATCGGCCGAGCCGGCGATATCCAGGAAGGATGTCGAGAAGCTGCATGCCAAGATCGGCCAGTTGGTCGTGGAGCGCGATTTTTTATCGGAAGCCTCCAGTCTCATCCTCGGCACTGGAGGCAAAAAGCGGTGAAGCAGGACCATCCCGATCTCAGCGTCCGGCGGCAGTGCAGCCTGCTGTCGCTGGCACGCTCCAGCCTCTCCTATCAACCGCGCGGGGAAAGCGCCGAGAACCTGGCGTTCATGAAAATCATCGACCGGCAGTTCCTGGAAACGCCATGGTACGGCTCGCGGCAAATGGCCCGCCACATGCAGCGAGAGGGACACAGATGCGGGCGCCATCGGGTGCGGCGACTGATGAGGCTCATGCGGCTGGTGCCGATTTACCAGGAGCCGAAGACGAGCACGAAACACCCCGAGCACAAGATTTACCCGTACCTTCTCAAAGGCTTGGCCATCACCCGACCCAATCAGGTCTGGTGTACGGACATCAGCTATATCCCGATGCGCCGGGGCTTCCTGTACCTCGTGGCGGTCATGGACTGGCACAGCCGGAAAGTTCTGAGCTGGCGGCTGTCGAACAGCATGGATGCCGGGTTCTGCGTCGAGGCACTGAAGGAGGCGGTCCACAAGTTCGGCAGCCCGGAGATAATAAACACCGATAGTCATACGATTGGTGCCAGTTCTCGGGTGGTTTGACTCAGACACCGATCGACCATTCGCTGGGTTGGTGACGATATGGCGCTTGCGGCCATTGATCTTCTTGCCCGCGTCGAAGCCTCCGTATTCCGCCGCTTTCGGTGATCATCGCCGACTGGCTGTCGATCACGCCGGCCGAAGGGCTGGCTTCCCGGCCATTCTTCTCGCGGGCCCGGGCCACCAGGGTGTTGCTGATCGAGCGCAGGATGCCATTGTCGCGCCAGTCGTAGAAATGGTTCTGCACCGTCGTAAACGGTGGAAACTCCTTCGGCAGCATGCGCCACTGGCAACCGGTCGAGGCCATGTAAAGGATCGCGTTCATCACCTCGCGCAGGTCGACCTTGAGAGGGCGGCCAAGCCGGCGCGGCGACGGCAACAACGGCTGGATCAATCGCCATTCCGCATCGCTGAGATCGCTTGCATAACGGCAGTGCCGGCGTACATGGTGAGACCGGGTGATATCAGTCCAGGGCATCGTGCTCTCCATCGTGTCTTCGCAAATCCGATGGAATCACAACCCGCTGATATCACTCAATCTTTTTGGTCAGGCTCTTAGGTCGGACCTTGGCAATGTTCCGTATGCTCAGCGGATCTACATTCAAGCCTGCGCCAAGGGAAAGGTGACGGCTAAGCTCGCGGCCCTTCGCGAAATCGCTGCAACTATGAAGCACAAGGCAAAATTCATTCTGGTGACCGACCGGATGTGCATGCGGGACTTAACCGACCGGCCACGTCTGCGGCTCGCTGAAATGATTCGGCTAATCCGGCCGGTACAAATTGCTGTTAATGCTCCTCCCATACGAGGTGTCCGTCGCCAACGTCCCGTGCCACCTGCTTGGGGGGCACGTAGTCGAGCGCATGGATCGGGCTTGGAAGGTCTTCCGCCTTCGCGATGAAGGCGCGGCGCGGGCGCGAGGGATCTGCTACGGGTACCGCTTCCATCAGTTTTCGCGTGTAGCGGTGTTGCGGATTCTCGAAGATTTGGGCACGGCTGCCCATTTCCACGAAGCGTCCCATATACATCACTGCAACACGATGGCTGATCTGTTCGACCACGGCCATGTCGTGACTGATGAAGAGATAGGATATGCCGGTCTCGTCCTGGATGTCCTGCAGAAGGTCGAGCACTTGCGCCTGGACCGACACATCGAGCGCGGCGACCGACTCGTCCGCGACGATGAGCTTGGGTGAAAGCGAGAGCGCGCGGGCAATGCAGATGCGCTGGCGCTGGCCACCCGAGAATTCGTGCGGATAGCGGCGCATCTGGTCCGGAGACAACCCGACGCGGCGAAACAGATAGGCCACCCGGTCTGCCAGTTCGCTGCCAGTGGCCAGCCCGTGAATAACGAGCGGCTCGGCCACAAGGTCGCCGACGCGCATGCGCGGATCAAGCGAGGCATACGGATCCTGGAACACCATTTGCACATCGCGCAGGACGGGTTTCATGGCGGCGGGACGCAGACCCCGCGTGGAGCGTCCGTCCACACGAATGTCTCCCTGCCAGGAAACTAGGTTCAAGAGCGCCTTCCCGGTCGTGGACTTGCCGCAGCCCGATTCACCGACGAGCGAAAGAGTTTCACCGCGCTTGATGGAAAATGAGATACCCTCGACTGCGTGAACGCGCCGTACCGGTTGCTGCAGAAAACCGCCCCGTATGTCGAAGCGCACGGTCAGATCCTCGACTTCAACCAGAGGCCGGTCTGTCTGCGGCTCTGCGGCCGGCGTCTTTTTCTGCCGCTTCAGGACACGCTTGGGCAGGGTCGTACCCTTCATCTCTCCGAGCCGGGGAACAGCGGCGAGAAGACGCCGCGTATACTCTTCGCCCGGCGTCGAGAATATCGCGTCGACCGCGTTGTGCTCCACCATGCGACCATGCTGCATGACAAGGACGTCATCGGCCATCTCGGCGACGACACCCATGTCATGAGTGATCATGATCACGGAAATTCCCCGATCGGCCTGCAGCTTGCGTATGAGGGCCAGGATTTGCGCCTGAACGGTTACGTCAAGAGCTGTTGTGGGTTCGTCGGCTATCAGGATTTCCGGATTCTGCGCCAAGGCAATGGCTATGACCACGCGCTGGCGCAGGCCGCCGGACAATTCGTGCGGATATTGCTCCAGCCGTCGCGCCGGCTCGGGGACCTGCACCTGATCCAGCAGTTCAATCGCGCGTTTGCGCATGGCGCCGGAAGAGACACTTTCGTGTGCGCAAATGGCATCCGCCAGTTGTCGGCCTATGGAGAGCACCGGGTTCAGTGATGTCATCGGCTCCTGGAAGATCATGCCGATGTGGCGTCCACGCACCTGCTGCATCTCCGATTCCGACAAGGAAAGGATATCCCGACCCGAAAGGCGCGCGGAACCGCCGGCGACACGTGCCATTGGTCTGGGCAGAAGCTGCATCAGGGCCAGAGCCGTCATCGACTTGCCCGAGCCGCTCTCGCCGGCGATGCACAGCGTTTTGCCGCGCATCAGCCGGAACGAGAGGTTGTCGACCACGGTCCGCGCCCCGACAGGCGTGGCCACCTGCACGGTCAGGCCATCGACCTCCAGAAGGCAGGAAGAGTCCGCTTGTGTCATGTAGTCAGTGCTTTCAACCCGCATTGGCCTCACGAGAAAACGATCCGCGGGAAGTAGAAGGAAACCACCCAGTTGGGCTGATCGACAATTTCGCTGATCCGCAGGTCTCCGCACACCGAACAAAGCATGTAGGCTTCCTCTGGGGTCATGCCCCTCGTAGCGCACAGCAGGTCGATCATTCCCGAGACCGCGGCCCTCGCTCCTTCCATGAGGTCTGCCCCGATGCCGGTGGTTACCTCATATCCGTCGGAATCGAGATGGCGGGTCACCGGCCCCGGAGTGGTGAACCGCGGCGTGGCAAGGTTGGCGTTTTTCACGACGTCAAGCCGCAGTGCCACATTCATTGCGCTCTCGATAGCCGTGCCACACACCTCCCCGTCGCCTTGCGCGGCGTGGGTGTCACCGATGGAGAACAGCGCCCCTTCCACCTCAACCGGCAGATAGAGCGTGGTGCCGGCGGCAAGGTCCCGGATATCCAGGTTGCCGCCCACGCGCCGGGGCGGAACCACGGAATGCAGACCCGGTTCGGCGGGCGCGAGGCCGATCGTGCCAGCGAATGGCTTCAGCGGCACCTTGCCATGCTTGCCGAAAAGTGCAGGGGCAAGGGTGTCGGCCTCGTAGGTCCACAGCGTGAGGGCAGCTTCCTTGAACTGGTCGGCAAGCAGCCCGAAGCCGGGGATGTTCGCCGTCCAGCCGAAGCCTGAAGGCTTGAAGGAGAGGATCTCCACCTTCAGCGCATCGCCGGGCATAGCCCCGTCGACATAGATGGGCCCAGTGACCGGGTTGACCTTCGAAAAGTCCAGAGTCGCAACATCGGCCACCGTGCTGTCGGGCGTGAAATGGCCGTTGCCGGAATCAAGGCACGTGAACTCCAGCGTGGAACCGGGAGCGACCCGGTCCGCGGGCGGGATCGAATGATCCCACCCATAATGGTGATGGTGGCCGTGTATCGTGTAATCGCAGTTACTGCACATCTTTGGCGTATACCTCGTCGTAGTTGACCGGAATGTGCACCGGATCGACGAACAGACTGTCGTCACCGCCGATGCGCGCGGAACGGATGGTGAAGCGTTCCTCGTTGAAGATCGGCGCCCAGGGCGCGTCCTCCATGATCTTCAGATAAATGTCGCGCCACAGCGCGATGCGTTCCTCGGCCTGGGCCGGATCGACCATGGCGTCAGCTTCTTTTGCCATCGCATCAAGTTCTTCATTGCAATACCAAGACCAGTTCCAGCCGCCCGGAACCGCGCCTTCACAGCCAAGAATCGGCCCATAGAAGTTGGACGGATCGGGGAAATCGGCGATCCAGGCCATGCCGCCGGACCAGATCATCGGTGCCTGATCTTCCTCTCCGCCTGCGGCAATCACGTTGGCCTGCGCCAAGGACTTGATTGACGCATTGATGCCTATAGCCTTCAGATCCTGCTGGATCGCTTGCGCAATGCGTGGCTGCGGATCAGTGTTCATCACGTAGAGCTCGGTCTCGAAGCCATCGGCGACGCCCGCTTCGGCCAGTAGTGCCTTGGCTGCTTCAGGATCGTAGGGATAACCTTCATAGTCCTCCGCATAGCCCGGCATTGTCGGCGGCAGTGGCTGGTTGGCGGGCACGGCGCGGCCATTGATGATGCGTACAATGCGATCCTTGTTGATCGCCATGTTGACCGCCCTGCGCACCTCAACCTTGTCGAAGGGCGGGATCTTCGTGTTCATTGCCAGGTAGCCGGTGTGAAGCTGTCCACCCTGTATGATGAGATCCTTGAGTTCCGGATCGTTCATTGCCTCGATAAACTTTGCGGGCGGGATACCGTCACCGGGGACATCCACTTCGCCATTCTGAAGTCGCAGGAGGGCAACGACCGGTTCCTGGCCCACTTCGAAGATGATCTGATCTAGCTTCGGTGCGCCGATGTTCCAGTAATCCTTGAAGCGCTCAAAGACGAGCCGCTGGCCGAGCGTCCATTCGGCGAGGCGGAAGGCGCCGGAGCCAACCGGATGCTTGCCGAAGTCCGCGCCGTATTTCTCAACTTCCTCTTTGGGCACCACATGGGCAAAATTCAGCGCCAGGACGTGCAGGAAGGTGGCGTCCGGCCGGGAAAGTTCAAAGCGGATCGTGTAGGGATCCTCGACGATGATTCCCGATAGTCCTGCCGCTTCGCCTGCCGATGCTTCCTCAAAGCCCTTGATGGAACCGAAAAAGCCGGCGCCTGGACTTTGCGTTTCGGGATTGACCACCCGCTCGATGGAATATTTCACATCTTCCGCAGTGAGCTCGCGGCCATTGTGGAATTTTACGCCCTCGCGCAGCTTGAAGGTGAAGACCGTTCCATCTTCGGAAATCTCGTAGGATTCGGCAAGTTCCGGGCGTAGCTGGGTGGTGCCCGGCTCATAATCCATCAGCCCGTCAAAAAGCGACTTGATCATCGACCAGTTTTGCCAATCGTAGCCAATGGCTGGATCAAGTGTGGAGACATCGTCCTTGTAGGTGACGGTCATCGAACCGCCCTGCTTGATTTCCTGAGCATTCGAGGGCGCCGCAGCGCTCAGGGCGATGGCAGCAACGCTAAGAAGAAGAAGCTTTCTCATTTCAAGTGTTCCTTTCTCTGGTTGAGGCGCTTTGTTTGTCGTTGCGTCAGCGCAACTTGATCCGTGGGTCGATCAAGGGTGTTATGAGGTCGGCCAGCAGATTGCCGAGTACGATGGCGCAGGCCGAGACCAGCGTGACCCCCATGATGATGGGAATGTCCACACGCTGGATTGCCTGCCATGCAAGCTGACCTATGCCCGGCCAGCCAAAAACGCTTTCCACGACCACGATGCCGGACATGAACAACCCGATGTCGATGCCGATCATGGCGATGATCGGCAGAATGGCGTTGGGAAGCGCGTGGCCGAACAGAACCTTGGTGCGCGGCAGTCCGGTAGCTCGCGCAGTGCGGATGTAATCCTGACGCAGGACATCGATCAGCGAGGAGCGCATCATCCGCGCATACCAGCCGGCCCCCAGGAACCCGAGCGTAACCGAGGGCAGGACAAGATGCGCGAAAGTGCCGTAGCCGCCGATAGGAAACCAGCCGAGCTTTACGGCGAACACGTATAACAGCAGGATACCGATGACGAATTGCGGTGCGGATACACCAACAAAGGAGGCAATCATGAGCGCATCATCGGTGCGCGTGTTGCGCTTCAGAGCGGCGACGACGCCCATCGTCAAACCGAGGAGGAGTTCGCAGAATATAGCCCCGGTCATTAGAAGCAGACTTGCCGGCAGACGTGAGATAATTAGCGCTGATACCTCTGTCTTCTGCAGGTAGGAGCGGCCAAGGTCGCCTTGAACCAATCCTCCCAGATAGCGCAGATACTGCTGGTAGAAGGGGAGGTTGAGGCCCAGCTGCTCGCGGATGTTTTCCACTGTCTCGGCGGTTGCGCTACGCCCCGCAATCTGGCGGGCAGGGTCGGCTGGCACGAGATACAAGAGCACAAACGTAACGAAACTGATGCCGAACAGGATCAGAACTGTCTGGATGAGGCGGCGGGCGATGTATGCAGCCATCAGTGTCTTCCCTGTTGTGTCGGGTCGAGAATGTCCCGAAGCGCATCGCCGACCAGATTGAAGGCGAGCGCCAGCGCCAGGATTGCCGCACCCGGGATGAAGACGAGCCAGGGAGCGGAGGTGAAGTAGGTCTGGTTTTCGAAGATGATGTTGCCCCAAGAGGGGATGGGCGGCTGGACGCCGATGCCGAGGAAGGAAAGGGTGGCTTCCAGCAGCACGGTGGTGGCGATGCCGAGCGTAGCCCAGACGATGATGGTGGACAGGAGATGCGGCAGGATATGGCGCACGAGAATGCGCCCTGCGCCGGCTCCCATCGCGCGCTCGGCTATCACGAAATCCCGTTCGGCGATGGAGCGGGTCTCCGTATAGGTGACCCGGGCAATTTGCACCCAGTTCACCATTGCGATTACCAATGCCACGATCCACAGGCTGGGGCGGAAGATGGCCGCCAGCACGATGGCGAGTAGAAGCGCGGGGAATGCCATCATCAGGTCGGTAAACCGCATGAGCACAGTATCGACCCAGCCGCGGAAGTAGCCCGCGGTGATACCGATCACCGAGCCGATAACAACTGCAATGCCATTCGCAAGAACGCCGATCACAAGGGATGTGCGCGCGCCGTATACGAGGCGGCTGAGCAAATCTCGTCCGACAAGGTCTGTACCGAACCAGAACTGCGCGTTGGGAGGCAGTGGCGCGCCTTCAAGCGTCAGTCCTTCGAAAAACTGTTCATAAGGATCGTAAGGAGCAAGCCACGGCGCAAGGACCGCTGCCAGAACCACAACCGCGATGATGAACAGGCCCACGAGCGCCAGTGGCCTGCGCAGAAGGCGTGCCGGAACCGAGGGTGTCATGGCTTGTGTGTCGGTTTCAGCGAACGTTCGTGACATTCTTCCGTCCGTCTGTATTGAAACCGGCCACGATGGCTGCAGCAGCTTTCTCAATGGAGCGCCGCTCGGTCATGGCCGTTTTCCGAAGTTGATTGTAGGCCGCTTCGGCATCACAGTTTCGCTTCAGCATTAGAATGGCTGTCGCCTCGGCGACGATCTGCCGTTTTGCGAGCTGGTCTTTCAGACGGGCTATTTCCTTCGTCTGCGACGTGCGCCGCAAATATCCTTGGCTTGCCACGACGAGCGCACTGTAAAGTCCGGCGCTGCCTATGGGCTTCAGGAGCTGTGCATCTGCTCCCTGTCCTATGGTCCATGCAATACGACCCGGCGCTTCCGATCCGATAAGTGCTATGATCGGCATGGGCGCCAGTCCCGGTGCCCAAGGAAACTGCTCATCATAGCCCATGTCCGCATCAATCAGCAGTACGTCGAAGTCGTACATCGCTTGTGCATCCTCAAGCGTGGGCCATGCCTGTTCAGCCGTAATGCCGATGCGCGCACACTGGGTCATGAGCGCGTCCACGTTCTGGTGCGGCCGATGCAGGATCAGTGCCCGCCAGCCAACGAAATTTGGTGTGTAGGCGAGGGAAGGGGTCATCTCACCACCCTCAACCGGCCTGCATGATTGTCGATACCCGCATAGAGCCGATCGAGCGGCGTCGCTGTAAGAAAAGGGTCCGGGGCGATGGAATCCCGACAATGATGCATGATTTCGAAATCGCCGTCGGCCTTTGCCCGTCCGATATGCGCGCAAAGGCTGACGTGATTGGTGCTGCGATCGACACGCAGGGAGCCGAGCGGCGTCATGGTTTCGGTGCTGCGCACCGCCTCCAGAACACCATGGGCCTCGTCGCTGCCCGTGCGCCGGATCGCTTCCGCGATCATAACAACGGCTGCGTAAGCCTGAACAAAGAACGCATCAGCCACGCGTGTCGGCGCGCTCGCGCTCATGCGTGCTGCAAAGCGGTCGTTTTCCTCGCTTGCCAAGGAGCGGAAGTAACTGGAAACCGTGTAGTGCCCGGCAGCGTTTTTCCCAAGTCGTGTGGTTTCGTTTTCGCACAGATTGCAGCTCACGACGGGACGGTTTTCTGGCAGGAAAGCGGGATCTTCGAGACCCAGCGCCCGGTAGGCTGCGAGGAAAGCATACGAGGTGTCGCCGATCAGGTTGTTGAGAATGAAATCGGGACGCTTCTCCCGAATTTCGGCAATCAGGTGACCGATATCCGTGTCACCGATAGGCACATAGCGTTCGCCCAAAACGCTACCTCCGGAGCGGGTGAGTATATCGCGGGCAATCCGGTTGGTTTCCCAGCCCCAAATGTAGTTGGACCCGGTCAGGAAGCCGCGTGCACCAAAGCGTGGAACGATATAGTCGAGCAGAGGTACGAGGTGCTGATTGGCACAAGCAGCAACATAAACGAGGCTCTCTGAAACCTCGAAACCTTCGTAGACGCATGGATACCACAGGAGTGCGTCGAGTTTCTCGACCACCGGAATCACCTCCTTGCGGCTCCAGGATGTGGTGCAGCCGACAATGTGTCGGGCTCCTGCCTTGCGGATCAGGTCCCGACAAAGTTCGGCATAACGATCGGTATTACCCGCCGGGTCGGCGTGGTGGGCTTTGAGCTGGAACGGGAAGCTGCTGTCCGCATTGATATCGGCCACCGCCGCCAACGCACCGCTGTAACCCTGCTCGGCGGGTCGGCTGTAGCTGCCGGAACATGAAAACAAGACGCCGATCGGATAAACGCTCACGCTCGTTCCCCAAAACACAAAAAGCCCCGATGGGAACAACAATATTCCCAGCGAGGCCCAAATGCCGATGTATATTTGCTTGCTAGCCTAGCTTGACGAACGATCCTGTCAAGGAGAGATTATGCGGACGTGGACATCGGCATGGATGCGCGCGGTTTGGTTCTTGAGGCGCAACGGGTGCCAAGGCGGAATGAATTATCCGCACAACTGACCACTCGGTGCCACAAGGTCGAGCAAGATTCTTGGGCATTTTAGCTTGTAGCAAGCACGGACGGCGATTCGACCACGCAAGCCTGTAAGTCCGGCCGAGTCTATATCGCGGCGGGGCTTGTCGAGTGCTTGGCTTCTTCGAAGTGCGTGGAACCGGGAACCATTGCTAGGTCGTGTGGACGGATTTGATCAAGATGAAGCTGGTGGCGAGGGCGACGATAGAGGCGAAGTTGCGTCTGGTCTTTTCGCAGCGTAGGGCGATCCGCTTGAAGCGTTTCAGTTTACCGACGGCCTGCTCGATGCGGGCGCGCCCCTTGTAGATTGAGTTTGTGAAGCGTGCTGGCTTTCTCTTTTCATTGGCCTTGTGCGGGATCACGGCAATTGCGCCACAGCGGCGTGCAGCCTGCCGGTTGGCCCTGCTGGCATATCCCTTGTCGCCCACCACCGCGCGTGGTTCGACATCGGGACCGAGCGCAAGCAGGACGGGGAAGGGGGCGCGTCGCCCTTCTCGCCACCGGTCAGGTCGAAAGCGATCGGATGGCCGTCAAAGTCTGTTTTCAGATGGATTTTCGTCGAGAACCCGCCGCGCGAGCGGCCGAGTGCCTGGTTCTTCTGCCTCCTTTTGCGCCCGCTGCGGAGACATGGGCGCGAACCACCGTGGAGTCGAACATCTGGACCAGATGTGCCGCTGAGCTCAGATTCGCCAGATGATCAAGGAACACGTCGAATACGCCGGCCTTGCTCAACCGGTCGAACCGTTTCCAGATGCTGTTCCCTTTGCCGAAGCGTTCCGGCAACGCACGCCACGTGACATTGTGAACCGCGAAATAATGCGGCGCTTCAAGGAACAACCGGTCATCGCGGCCTTTGGCCCCGCGCCGGGGAAGCGCCGCCCGAAACACGGCCAACGCCTTGTCCCAATCCTCATCCGTCATTCTCGTGGACATTGCCGACCCTCCAAATCAGTCGGCATTCCATGAATTACATTGAAAACGCTTCGGGAATCCTCAAGCCAATAGCCGAGCCAATCCGTCCACACGGCCTAGTTCATTGCACTTCCGGATATTCTGCCAGATATTCGATTCCCCTCGGCGCCACCAAAAAACCCTCCAAGAGATGTAAGAAAATCAACGAACTTCCGAGAAATCGGGCACTCCTGCGGGCTCAAAGTTGCAATTTCTGTACAACAAACTGTGCAACATTTGGTGCGCGGAGGCCGGCATTACGACGCGCATGTTCTGGCAGCACGTCGACATTTGGATGATCCCGCAATTGAGGGCAGTCAGGCAGGATTGTGTGTGTCATCCACGACCCGAGCCGTGATCGCGCTGGATGTCCGTTCCGGCGTGTCAGTCCGGCCGCGGAAAATAGGCGATACTGCCAACCTGGAGGGAAGCTTACAGGTCGCGGATTGCTATTTCGCGGCAGAGAATGCGCCCTTTTGAGGGAGAAGACGGTGGAAGATGGTCGCCTAGCAGAATTGATCTCACTCGCTGATGAGAATTCTTCATTGGCGCTCCGGGCAGCCTCCGGGCGAGATGGATCCGAAGCGATTCAGGAGACATTTCATGGAGATATCTGCCTTAGTGCCGCTCGCCATTTACATATTTGTGATGACGATAACGCCTGGGCCGAACAACATGATGCTGGCGAGTTCAGGGCTCGTCTTCGGAATTGGACGAAGCGTGCCTCATATCTTGGGAATAACCTCGGGAGTGGCACTTCAATTGCTGCTGACGGGGTTCGGGCTGGGGACGATCTTTGCGGCCGAGCCCGCGATCCAGTTCGCGTTGAAGGTCTTGGGAACCGCATATCTGTTCTGGTTGTCGTCGCGCCTATGGCAGGCCGGCGCGCCTGAGAGTGTTTCATCTCCACGGCCAATCAACTTTCGGGAAGCAGCGGTCTTTCAGTTCATCAACCCAAAGGCCTGGCTGATCGCTGTCACCATCTGTTCCGTCTTTTTGAGCTCGCAATATTCCATGCTCCTTCAGATCACGGTTTTCAGCTTGGCTTTTCTCGCCGTGGGTGCGCCCTCAATGCTCGCCTGGGTCTGTTTCGGTGCAAGCGTGCGGAGGCTTACAACAAACAGCCACCGAATTCGCCTGATCAACCGGATCATGGCGGGGCTGACGGCATTCACCGGCGCGATGTTCTGGATGTAAGGTGGGGGTCTTGGGAGCGCGTGGGCATGAAGACTTCTTCATCATGGTGGAGAAGGATTCAATTGTCATGACTCGCCGGGCAGTGCCCTTTTGGGGGAAAGGAGGACGCCATGACTACACATGAAGAAACAAGCCCTCTCGTCAGGCTTTCGGACCTTGCCATGACCCGGCAGACGCATGCAGACCGCTTCGACGCATGCTTCGCTTCGATTGCCGCTCCCAAGGGCGCGCGTTACCTCGGGGCCCGCCTGACCGAAGTGCCACCCGGAAAAAGTGCCTGGCCGTTTCATTGTCATCATGCAAATGATGAAATCTTCATCATCCTCGAAGGCAGTGGCACGTTGCGCCATGGGGAAACAGAATGGTCGGTAAGTGCGGGCGATGTGGTGGTTTGTCCCGCAGGCGGGCCGGAGACAGCGCACCAGTTGAAAGCGGGGGATACGGCGCTGCGCTATATCGCGATAAGCTCGATGCGCGAACCTGACGTTGCAGAATATCCCGACAGCAGCAAGGTAGCTGTATTCGCGGGCAGCGCGCCGGGCGGGAATCGGGCCGAGCGACGGCTTGCCGCCACTTGGCGCAAGACGGACAGCGTTGACTACTGGCTGGGGGAGTGAGCGAGACCGCGCGTTGCCGCAAGGGGCCGAACGGGCCGGGCATCACGCGGCCCGGGCACTCAGCACGCTTTCGGCGCCCGGCAGGCTTCGGTTTCTTCCAAGAGCCATTTGCGAAGGTTCCTGATGCGCCGGTCACGAGCTAACGCCTCGGGGTAGACAAGCCAGTATCCTGCGCCGGTATCGATGCGGTGCTCGAACATCGGAATCAGCCGCCCGGCCTGCACATCGGCCTGCGCGATTTCCCAGCCTGCCAGCGTTATCCCCGCACCATCCGCAGCGGCCTTGAGCCCCAGACCGGCGGAATCCACAATCGTGACCGCCGCCGGTTCCAGTGGCCCGCCCGGCAGGCTGGCATTCCAGACCTTCCAATTCTGTTTGCGATGCTGTGAGAGGAACAGGTTTGCACCTGCCGCCGTGGCACGGGGATTGTTACCGTCAAGAAGTCCGGGCGGAGCAAACAGCGTGACCGTCTCATCGAACAGAAGATCGGCCATCAGCCCGTCCCATTGTCCCCGGCCGTGGCGGATGGCGGCGTCGGCCTCACCGGCAGAGAGGTCGAGCGCGGCCTGACTTGTGGAGATGAGCAATTCGAAGCCAGCGCGCTCGAACGGATAATCAGACAGGCGGGGCGAAAGCCAGTGCACGGCGAAGGTGGGCAACATGGTCAGGCGCACAGGACCGTTCTTGCGCTCGGCGGTAAGTTCTTCCACGGCCGAGGCGATCTGGTAAAAACCGCCGGTCAACTGCCCCGACAGCTTGCCGCCGGCCTCTGTCAGATGAAGCGATGCCCCGACCCGCCGCAAGAGGTCCACCCCCAAAGCGGCCTCAAGCGCCTTGACCTGATGGGATACGGCAGAAGGCGTCACACCGAGCTCCATGGCGGCCCCCTTGATGGACCGTAGACGCGCAGCCGCTTCAAACGCGCGCAGGGCGTTCAGCGGCACTTTGAGTCGCGGCATGGGATTGGGTTTGTCTGGCATGCGGCAAGAATAAACTCGCCTTACAGGAACGAAAAGGCAGGCGAGGGCACTACGCGGGGCTGTCATGCCCACGGGTAGAAGGGGCACTCGGGAGGTAGTGGGAGGTGGGGGGAGGGGGCGATACAGCTGCAGCCATGTCGAAGCGCGCACCATCATTTTTGCAGAATCAGTTTCACGCCAAAGACCACGAAAATGGCGCCGAAGACGCGCGTCAGATGCCGTTTGACGCCGGCGAGGTAGCCTTGTCCCGTTCGGGAAGTCAGGGCCAATGCCAGCAAGCTGTACCAGGTGGCGGACAGCGATACCGTCGTCAATGTAACGGCTCCAACCAACATCATCGGCGGTGAGGGCGGCAGGGCGCTTGCATAAAGGCTCGCGATGAACAGTGCGGTTTTGGGGTTTGACAAGTTTACGGTAACCCCAATCGCAAATGCGCGTGGTGTCGAAATGGTCGTCGTCCGGGGAGCGTCAACAGCCGCCCGCGTAAGGGAATTCATGTCAGTCTGGATCATCCGCCGGCCGAGATGAATCAGGTAGAGTGCCCCACCAATTCTCAAGGCATGATAGCTCCACGGTGCGGCATAGAACAGGGCTGCCACCCCGAAAAATCCGGTCAGCCAAAAGATCAGCGTGCCGCAAACGATCCCGGCGACCGTGGACAAGGCGCGGCATCGCCCCGCTCGCATGGCAATATTCACGATCATGAGCGTGTCCGGCCCGGGCACCAGCACAGCGAGCCCCCACAGCAGGCCAATGGAGATCGTCAATGTCAGCAAGTCGATATGGGCTCGCCTCTCAATACTAGCCGCTCTGAACCGGTTCGCACGCTTCCGCCGTCCTGCTCCGTTTCGCGCGCCTCCGGCATAAATATCGGTACGCGGTCAATTCTTCCGCTCGGTTTCCTGCCGCTGCGAAATCGAGGGATCATCGGCCTTGCCCGCAAGGCACATCATGGTGGCCTGCATTCGAGCCGCTAGCGCTTCGTTGCCGCCGTCGATGGCAAACACGTTCGCCTCGACCACGGAAAGCGTCCGCCCCGCTTTGATCGTGTTCGCTTCGGCGCGCAGGGCCTGACCCATGGCCGGTTTGATCAGGTTTACCTTGAATTCGACGGTCAGAACCGACGCATTCTCCGGCATCGTGGAATAGGCCGCATATCCGGCCGCGGTATCGGCAAGCGTGGTGATCACCCCGGCATGGGCAAAACCGTGCTGCTGGGTCAGTTCGGGGCGGATGGCCAGGGTAATGGTGCATCTGCCCGGCTCCAGGCTTTCGAGCTCGGTGCCCAGAAACCGCAGGAAGTTCTGTCGAGCATAGCTGTCGCGTGCGCGTTTGATCGGATCGAACATGTTAAACCTCCTCCATCCAGCACGGCGTTCTCCC
Organism: Oricola thermophila; assembly: GCF_013358405.1. Classification (NCBI taxonomy): domain Bacteria; kingdom Pseudomonadati; phylum Pseudomonadota; class Alphaproteobacteria; order Hyphomicrobiales; family Ahrensiaceae; genus Oricola; species Oricola thermophila. Next base: position 1,501,087 of record NZ_CP054836.1, on the reverse strand, counting down.
GGAACGCGGAAAACTGAGAAAAACTCAGATCGGCATGAGCGAATCCGCCCTGCACATCCATGTTTCGTCTCGGATCGCCTGGAAAAGGTCGCTGTGCACGGCGCGCGGTTCAAGCCAAGGCAGGTAGCGACGCGTGACAACCTACCAACGCCCCAAGGATTTACCGGTCACGAAACACGGGATCGCGTCTTTCCTTGAACGCGCTCATACCCTCACGCGAATCCGCCATTGCCAACGACCTGTAAAACAAGCCACGTTCCATGAACAAGCCGCTTTCCAGCGGGATTTCACTGGTCGCATTCACCGATGCCTTGATCATCTTCAGTATCGGCAGGGAGAATGCTGCATGTTCGGCTGCGACGGTGCGGGCTTCGGACAATAGATCCGCTGCTGCCACAATCCGGGAAACGAGCCCGACACGTTCGGCCTCGGTCGCGCTCATCCTTCTGCCGGTCAGCAACAAATCAAGTGCCTTGTGGCGGCCCAGAAGGCGGGGGAGAAGAGGTGGTCCTAGAATTTCGACCAGTTTGCCGCCGGGCTAAGCTATCGCATTGGTTTCATTTCAGGCGGCGGCTTTCAGGTTTGGGGCCCGGCTATCATATGCCTCGCCCGGCGTCAGCAGCCCATGCGATGAGTGCGGGCGCTTCTCATTGTAATAGGTGATCCAGGCGCCAATCCCGTGTCGGGCCTCCGAGCCGGTCTCGAAGGCGTTCAGGTAGACACACTCGTATTTTAGGGACCGCCAGAAGCGCTCGATCATCCGATTATCGATCCAGCGCCCACGGCCGTCCATCGAGATCTTCACCTTGGCATCATTCAGGACATCGGTGAAGTCGGCGCTGGTGAACTGCGAGCCCTGGTCGGAGTTGAATATCTCGGGCGGGCCGTATCTGGCCAGCGCCTCCTTCAGTGCCTCGACGCAGAACCCGGCATCCATGCTGTTCGACAGCCGCCAGCTCAGAACTTTCCGGCTGTGCCAGTCCATGACCGCCACGAGGTACAGGAAGCCCCGGCGCATCGGGATATAGCTGATGTCCGTACACCAGACCTGATTGGGTCGGGTGATGGCCAAGCCTTTGAGAAGGTACGGGTAAATCTTGTGCTCGGGGTGTTTCGTGCTCGTCTTCGGCTCCTGGTAAATCGGCACCAGCCGCATGAGCCTCATCAGTCGCCGCACCCGATGGCGCCCGCATCTGTGTCCCTCTCGCTGCATGTGGCGGGCCATTTGCCGCGAGCCGTACCATGGCGTTTCCAGGAACTGCCGGTCGATGATTTTCATGAACGCCAGGTTCTCGGCGCTTTCCCCGCGCGGTTGATAGGAGAGGCTGGAGCGCGCCAGCGACAGCAGGCTGCACTGCCGCCGGACGCTGAGATCGGGATGGTCCTGCTTCACCGCTTTTTGCCTCCAGTGCCGAGGATGAGACTGGAGGCTTCCGATAAAAAATCGCGCTCCACGACCAACTGGCCGATCTTGGCATGCAGCTTCTCGACATCCTTCCTGGATATCGCCGGCTCGGCCGATACCGCACCACCAAATGCCGATGCCATGTTCTCGATTGCCGTTCTCTTCCATCCGCTGATCATTGTCGGATGGACGCCGTACTTCCTGGCCAGCTCGGCCGTCGTCAACTCTTCGCGGATGGCTTCAAGCGCAACCTTGGCCTTGAACTCCGCCGAATAGCGTTTCCGCTTTGTCATCTGGGGTATTCCTTCGTCAGTCGCTAAAGCTTAGCAACTGGTCCAAAATCTCGCGACCACCTCTAGACGCTGGCTTCCTCCGGCGCCGGGCATGACGCCGAGTCTCACTTCGGGATGGCCAAACACGGCATTGTCGGCTGCGATCACAATATCGCAAATTTCGACTAGCTCGCAACCACCCCCGAGCGCATGGCCGTTGACGGCCGCGATGATCGGTTTCGTTATCCTTGCGAGCTGGTGACTGCTCCCCGAAAAGCCAGTGCGCACGGCCTCGGAAACCGACATGTCCAGCATCGCATCAATATCGGCGCCGGCGCAGAAGTGCCGCCCGGTACCGGTCAGAAGAAAAACGCGCACCGTATCGTCTCGGTCCAGTTCGAGAACCGTATCGTTCAGCGCATCGATCAATTTCGGCGATAATGCGTTGAGCGATCTGGGTACATTCAGCGTCACCTCGGCCACGCCATTGTCGCGACATGCGACAAGCACCAGATCTCCGGCCACCTGACTACTCCTTTCCCGGCAATGTCGGGGCTGCACCGTGATATTGCTGGGTTCTGCCCCGTCCCGTTCAAAAAGTGACTCGATCTTTCCGCAGATCTGCTGCGTTGTCGAATGAGCAGGATTCAAAACCGATTTAGAATATTTCACACCCGTGTCGAAGGTGGATCACGGTCGGGCGGAGAAGCTGATTTTTGTTTTCTATCGCCTGACTTCTTTTCAATTTTCTGCGCTGCTTCGCCGTGCTGTGATCGACATTGCAAGAATGGCCAGCCCGGAGAAGGTGGCCGGGCGATCGAGCATGCTCGCCGGAAGACCGTTGCGGGAGAGATGGATATGGAATCGGAGTTCTGGTCGCTGAAACAAAACAAGGTGGCAGGTGATGGTGTCGATCTGAACTATCGCTGCTGCGGCGAAGGGCCGCCGTTGGTTTTCCTGCATGGCTATCCGCAGACGCATGTAACCTGGCATCGCGTTGCCGCGGAATTCGCCCGGGATTTCACCTGCTATTTCTTTGATTTGCGCGGCTACGGCGACAGCAGCATCCCGCCAGCAGGAGACGGTCATTTCGCTTACTCCAAGCGCAGCATGGCCAAGGATATTGTCCTGGCCATGAAAAGGCTGGGCTATCGGCGTTTTGCCATACTGGGGCACGACAGGGGCGCGCGGGTGGCTTATCGTATGGCTCTCGACTGGCCCGACACGGTATCGAAACTTGGGATTGTGGAGATCATCCCCACCGGCGACATGTGGGACGGGCTTGATGCAAGCATGGCTCTCAAAGCCTATCACTGGTCCTTTCTCGCTCAGCCATCGCCATTACCCGAACGGATGATATCGGGCGATCCGGAAATGTATTTAGACTGGACACTCGCATCATGGTCGAGGGGACGTAGTCTCGATGTATTCGACGCCAGGGCCTTGAACGAATACCGGAGGCAGTTCGCCGATCCGCATCGGGTGGAGGCAATGTGCGAAGACTACCGGGCAGGCGCGACGATTGACCGGGAACTTGATCAAGCAGACAAGGATAGTCACTGTCGGATCGAAGCACCAGTGTTCTTCATATACAGCGATATTGGGTTTCCGGCGAATGCTGGCGATCCTCTCGCCCTGTGGCGGCAATGGGCAACGACTGTCGATGGGGGTATGGTCAAGTCCGGGCACTTCCCACAGGAAGAGGCGCCAGAGGAACTTATACGACACCTGCGCCCGTTTTTTCTCTCTGGCTAGGCCGTGTGGACGGATTGGCTCGGGTATTGGTTTGAGGATTCCCGAAGCGTTTTCAATGTGATTCATGGAATGCCGACTGATTTGGAGGGTCGGCAATGTCCACGAGAATGACGGATGAGGATTGGGACAAGGCGTTGGCCGTGTTTCGGGCGGCGCTTCCCCGGCGCGGGGCCAAAGGCCGCGATGACCGGTTGTTCCTTGAAGCGCTGCATTATTTCGCGGTTCACAATGTCACGTGGCGTGCGTTGCCGGAACGCTTCGGCAAATGGAACAGCATCTGGAAACGGTTCGACCGGTTGAGCAAGGCCGGCGTGTTCGACGTGTTCCTTGATCATCTGGCGAATCTGAGCTCATCGGCGCATCTGGTCCAGATGTTCGACTCCACGGTGGTTCGCGCCCATGTCTCCGCAGCGGGCGCAAACGTATGGCCCGCCCCGATTGCAAGTGGTTTGCCGGTGATGGTGTGATCAGTCTGCACAAACGTATCCGGCATGTCGGCGCAAAGCCGTTGCCAAGATGGAGATCCGCGCGCTCCGATCCTCATAAAGGGGCCGGCCTCGAGGGCCATTTAGCGCCGGAGGTTTTCGGGACGCCGATCGACTGTCAGGCCATCTTCCTTTCACCACTCGCAGTTCGTCGCGTCCGGCGAAGTTTTCTCCGGACGCATGTTCCTCATGCCGGTATGGACGCAGCTTGATAAGTTTTACCGTGGCGGAGCAGCGCCCAGACGATACGGGCCAACTTCGCGGCCAGCGCGACGACGGCAACGTTGGGATGGGCTCGGGCCAAAAGTGCACGTAGCCACGATCCAATCGCAGTGTCGGTTTTGGCCAGCGAGGGCATGGCGGATCGTGCGCCCTGGATCAGCATCTTGCGCAGATATCGGCTGCCCCGCTTCGTGATCCCGAGTAGCTTCGGCCTGCCGCCGGTGGTGACCTGGCGAGGCACGAGCCCCAACCAAGCAGCAAGATCGCGTCCCTTCGAGAAGGTCGCCGCGCTGCCCACTGCGGCTACCAGAGCCGTGGCGTTCAGCGCTCCGATGCCAGGAATACCTGTCAGCCGCCGGGCCCGATCGTCGGTCCGAGCCATGGTTGCGAACTCGGCATCAAAGGCAGTGATGCGACGGTCCAACTCGTCCCAGCGTGCGCGCATGTCGCCGAGCAAGAACGCCATGCGCCGGCTCAACGCACCCGCGCCTGAATCCAACAATTCTCCGAGCAGGAGGCGCAGTCGGGCGTGGCCCTGCGCCGCGACGTGCCCGCGCTCCAGCAGAAGGCTCCTTGTCTGGTTGGTCAACGAGGTGCGTTCACCGACCAAGCGATCGCGCACCCGATGCAGCGTCTGAACGTCGAGTTGCTCTTCGCTCTTGAGTTCGACGAAGCGCATGGTTGGCCGGGGCGCCGCTTCGGCGATCGCCTCGGCGTCACGGTCGTCGTTCTTTTGCGCCTTGACGTACGGGCGCACATATTCCGGCGACATCAAGCGGACTTCGTGGCCGAGTCCTGCTAACATGCGGCCCATATGATGCGCTCCGCAACACGCCTCCATTGCCATCGTGCAGGGCGGCAGCTTGGCGGCGAACGCGATCACCCCGTCGCGTCGCATCCGCCGTCGCACGATCACCGATCCATCTGCGTCGAGGCCGACGATGCTACAGCTGTTCTTGCCCAGGTCGATACCGAGGATCACTATGCTCATGGTCCGTTCCTTCCTTTCTTGAATACCGACATCCTACACAGACATCGGCGGGAGGGGCGGGCCGTCCATAAAGGGGGGCAGAAGAACCAGGCACTCGGCCGCTCGCGCGGCGGGTTCCCGACGAAAATCCATCTGAAAACAGACTTCGAGGGCCATCCGATCGCTTTCGACGTGACCGGTGGCGAGAAGGCCGACGCGCCCCACTTCCCCGTCCTGCTTGCGCTCGGTCCCGATGTCGAACCACGCGCGGTGGTGGGCGACAAGGGATATGCCAGCAGGGCCAACCGGCAGGCTGCACGCCGCTGTGGCGCAATTGCCGTGATCCCGCACAAGCCCAATGAAAAGAGAAAGCCAGCACGCTTCGCAAACACAATCTACAAGGCGCGCGCCCGCATCGAGCAGGCCGTCGGCACGTTCAGGCGTCTCAAGCGGATGTTACACGCTGCGAAAAAACCAGACGGAACTTCGCGTCTATCGTCGCCCTCGCCACGGCATTCATCTTGGTCAAATACGTCCGCACGGCCTAGGAAGCGTCGGGTAGCATATCAATTCCTGTGCAACAACCTGTGCAACACGAGGTGCACCAAAATGCCGGAAAACCGGCATTTATTTCGGCTATTCGAATCCCCAGCTTCTCCGCCATACTGAGTCCAAAGCCGGATTTTCGCGAGATGTGATGCCGATTCGTGGAGGTGAAGCCAGTCTGCCAAGGAGAGCGTCTTGGCTGGGTTTAGACGTGCGGCGTCACACTGAGCCATACTGTCGTGACGGCGTAGCTTGGACAAAACGGGCAATGGAAAGCTCTTCGCAATTCAGTTCGCCAAGGATCCGGTTCCTGCTATTGACTCCATTTTTTAGCTCTGCTTAAAATTTAGTCCTGCTAAAAATGTGAGCGGTTTTATGGGTCCTACGTCTTTATCCATGGTCGAGCTCTCTGGCGGGCTGCTGCCGTTGGGAAGGAAGCTTCGTCAGCGGAGACTTGAGTTGGGATTGACGTTAAAACAGGTCGCGCAAGGGGCAGGGCTGTCGGTAGGGTTTATCTCCCAAATTGAGCGCGGAATTGCCACACCGTCTTTATCATCTCTTGTATCGGTTGCCCGTGTGCTCGGCTCCGATATTGGAGAGTTTCTTTCCCAACCAAAGGTCGAAGTGCCGATAACTCGGCGCAATGAGCGTCCGAAATACTCAATTCACGGTAATCCGCTGTCATATGAGCGCTTGTCGGCATCCTTTCCAGGAACTGTGTTGCGCTCAGTGATCATTCACGAGCCGCCGGGGCACCGCAGTGAGCCCATTTCGCATGAGGGTGAGGAGTTGTTCTACGTGCTTGACGGGGCCATCACCGTCGAAGTTGACGGTGAACGGACCGTCCTAGAAGCAGGCGACTCACTTCATTTCCCGTCTACAAAGATTCATTCGTCGTGGAACCATTCTACTCGTCCGGCGACCATACTCTGGGTTGGCACAATGGACGTGTTTGGTGACGATCCAGGCGAAGAGCAGCGCGTCGAAAGTGGCGCTAGGCACCGCAGCGACAACAATATGTCCAATGGCTAAACAGAGGTGTGAACGATGAAACGGTACAAGCTTCCGATCGCGGCGGCCCTGCTTGCTGCTACCGCACTTGCCGGCACTCCCGCAGCGGCGGACACGGTGCTGCGTCTGGACGAGGTCGCTGTCGGCGAGCTCGATCCCGCCAAGGCAACCGACTACGCCGATTCTATTCTGATGTTTAATGTCTACGACACGCTCGTCCTGCCGGTGCAGGGAGGCCCCGGCTACACGCCGCATCTCGCCGAGAGCTGGGTGGCCGACGGTACCGACTTCATCTTTAAGCTGCGTGACGACGTGAAGTTCCAGAGCGGCAATCCGCTGACCGCCGAGGACGTCGTCTTTTCGTTCGATCGCATGAAGGCGCTCGGCCAAGGGCTCTCCTTCATCTTCAGCAATGTCGAGAGCGCCGAGGCGATCGATGAACACACGGTGCGTTTCAACTTGAACGAGCCCTATTCGCCCTTCATCGCCTCGCTGGTGCGCCTGCCCATCGTCGACAAGAAGCTAGTGATGGAAAACCTCGGCGAAGGAGAGGGCGAAATGAAGGACTGGGGCCAGGCCTTTCTCTCGACCAACTCCGCCGGGACCGGGGCCTACAAGGTTTTCTCCCACAATCCGCAGGAAGAGACTGTGATGGAGAAATACGAGGGCTATTTTCTGGGCATTCCCGAACTTGCGCCCGACCAAGTGCGTCTGCGGTATGGCTTGGAGGCTGCCACCGTTCGTACGCTCATAGCCCAAGGCGAACACGACATTTCCTCGCAATGGCTTCCGCCGGAAGTGCTGAAGTCGCTGGCGGCTGATGGTGCGCAGCTCCTCACCGAGAGAGGTGGTGGCGCATTCTATATCAAGATGAACACTCAGAAGCCGCCGCTCGATGATGTGAACTGCCGCTTGGCGCTTGTCAACGCCTACGACTACGCCGCCGGTATTTCCATGGTGTCGATTACCGACGATGTCGCCCAAGGCAGTGCTTCTACCGGTGCGATTCCGGTTGGCATGTTTGGCGCCAACCCGGCTGGCGAAACGCTGTCGCGCAACATCGAGGAGGCCAAGCGCTATCTATCCGAGTGTAGGTATGATCCGGCCGATTTCACGCTTGAAATCTCATGGATAGGCGAAGTACCGATAGAGGAGCGTTACGCCCTTCTTATGCAAGCTAACTTCTCGGAAATTGGCATCAAGTCCGAGATCAAAAAAGTGCCATGGGCGCTATTCACCGAGCAGGTCACGAAGCCGGAAAATACACCGCACATTAGCCAGATCTTCGCTAATGCGGTGACTGGTGACCCCGATACACTGCTTTACCCGATGTATCATTCATCGGCTGCAGGCACTTGGCAGTCGCCGGAATATCTGGACGACGAAAAGGTTGATGCTGCGCTTGAAAAGGGCCGCACCGCCACCGATCCCGCGGATCGTGAAGCTGCTTACAGTGATCTCAACGACCGTCTAATGGAAATTGCTCCCACCATATACGCCTATGATCGGCAGTCCGTTTTCGCCGCGTCGAACCGCGTGAAGGTGCCGGCCCTCTCCGACCCGAACAAGGCCTTCGGCCTCGACGGGATGGGTTTTACCTTCCGGCTCATGGAGATGACCGGAGAGTGATCCGATAGATATGGGCTGGCCGGGGTAAGGTCGGCCAGTCTTCTGATGGGAATAGAAACGATGTCGCCTGTTGTCCGCCTCATTGCGAAGCGGCTGGGGGTCTCGCTGATCGTGCTGATCGGCGTCTCTATGCTGATATTTGCCATTGCCCGGGTCATACCCGGCGATCCCGCGCGCATTGCGCTGGGGCCTAGCGCGACTGCTGAGCAGGTGAGGGCGCTGCGCGAGAGATTGAATCTCGATGAGCCCTTGCCGGTACAGTACAGTCGTTTCATCGCCGACCTCGCACGGGGCGATCTTGGTATTTCACTGTACACAAATCGGCCAGTGACACGGGACATCGTCCAGTTCCTGCCCGCTACGCTGGAACTCATCCTCGTCGCGGGCATTATGATGGTCCTGATAGGGTTGCCGTTGGGGGTCATTTCGGCGCGCTATCGCAACACTTGGATCGACGGCACTGTACGGGTGGTGTCGTTACTTGGCGTGTCGGCGCCCAGTTTTGTCTGGGCAGTGATCCTGATGCTACTCTTCGCCTTCTTTCTGCCTATTTTTCCGATCGCAGGACGCATTGCCGACAGTTTCACCGTGCCGGCGGTCACTGGCTTCCTCCTGATTGACACGTTGCTTGCCGGTGATGTCCGCGCCTTTGGCAACGCTGCATGGCACCTCGTTCTACCGGCGTTTGCTCTCGCGCTCTCGGGTATCGGCCAGGCTGCCAGGCTCACGCGTTCCAATATGATCGAGACCTATGGCCGTCCCTACATCGAGATGGCGCGTTCCTACGGCTTCCCCGAAAGACGGATTGCAAGCCGTTATGCCTTCCGTCCGTCCATGATCCCTTCGCTTACCGTGATCGGTCTCGACTTCGCGGCGATGCTTGGCAATGCGTTCTTGGTCGAAGCCGTGTTCGCGTGGCCCGGCCTGTCACGCTACGGCGTCGCCGTGATCCTGAGAAAGGATCTCAACGCGATCGTCGGTACGGTGCTGGTCATATCGGCGATGTTTCTGATCGTGAACATCATCGTCGATCTGCTGATCGCCTTCATCAATCCACGCATCCGCCTGTCACAGAGGGGCATATGAAGCGCACACTTGCGATCCTTGTCGGCAACCCGCTCTCGGCCCTTGGAGTGATCCTGGTGGCAGCGGTCGTGCTGGCGGCCATATTCGCCGACTTAATCGCACCGTTTCCGGAGCATCGCGGGGCGGTTGTCGACTTCGCGAACTTCAACCAGCCGCCGAGCTGGCAGAACATTTTCGGCACCGATCTCGTCGGTCGCGACCTCTTCAGCCGGGTGATCTTCGCCTATCGCATCTCGCTCATCCTCGGTGTCGTCGTGCTCGTTATCGCCGTTCCCGTCGGTGTCACGGTCGGACTGGTGGCCGGCTATCTCGGCGGCTGGACCGAGACGGTACTGATGCGCGTCACCGACGTGTTCCTGTCCATCCCGCCGCTGGTGCTGGCGATGTCGATGATGGGTCTTCTGGAACCCACGCTCACCAACGGCATGCTCGCTGTCACGGTCATGTGGTGGCCCTGGTACACGCGGCTCGTCTACAACATCACCCGATCGGAGAAGGAAGAGGGATACGTGCTCGCCGCCGAGGTGATCGGCGCCTCGAAGCTGCACGTGATCTTCCGCGAGATCCTGCCCAATTGTGTGCCGGCGGTGATCACGAAGATGACGCTCGACCTAGGCTTCGTCATCCTCATCGCGTCGTCGCTCTCTTTCCTCGGTCTCGGCGTTCAGCCGCCGACGCCCGACTTGGGGTCCATGGTTGCCGACGGCGCCAAGTACCTGCCCGATTCCTGGTGGCTGACCGTGTTCCCCGGCCTGGCGATCCTGGTTGCGGTGTTCGGCTTCAACCTCTTGGGTGATGCTCTGCGCGAGATACTGGGGGTGGAGCAATGAGCGAGCCGACCCTGCTCGTCCGTGACTTGCATCTCTTCTTCAAGGGCTATTCCGGCCTCGTGGAGGTGCTGCACGGCATCTCGCTGCACATCAACCGGGGCGAGCGGGTTGCGCTGGTCGGAGAGTCCGGCTCAGGCAAGTCGGTGACCGCGCGCATCATCCTCGGCCTTCTCCAGATGACTTCGACAGCCCGCATCCGCGGACAGGTGGTCTTCGAGGGATTGGATTTTGCGACGCTGTCGCCCAGCCAGCATCGCAGTCTGCGCGGAACGCGGATGTCCATGGTCTTCCAGGACCCGACGTCCTCGCTCAACCCGGTCTATCCCATTTCCGAGCAGTTTCACGAGGTGCTGAAACGCGGGATGCCGGGGATCACGCGGGCGGACGCCGACCGGCGCGCTGCTGGCCTCCTTTCCGACTGCTCGATCGCCGACCCGGAGCGCGTGCTTGCGAGCTACACCTTCCAGCTGTCGGGCGGGATGAATCAGCGCGTCATGATCGCGATGGCGCTCGCCAACGAGCCGTCGCTGTTGATCGCCGACGAGCCAGGCACCGCGCTCGACGTGACGGTGCAGGCGCAGACGCTCAGGCTGATGCGGGAACTGTCCGTGCAGCACAACACGGCGGTGCTGTTCATCTCGCACAATCTCGGCGTCGTGCGCGAATTCGCTGATCGTGTCTATGTCATCTACAAGGGCCGCATCGTCGAGCACGGCCGCACGGCCGATCTCTTCGACGATCCTCGCCATCCCTACACGCGCGCCCTCATGCGAGCCATTCCGCGCATCACCGGCGGCGGAATCCCGCAAATCGAGGATGCCTCCGAGAGCTATCTCGCGCCGCTCGTCGTGCACGAGGGCTGCGGCGAGCCGGGAGGCCCGGCATGAGCGCACCACTGCTTTCGCTCCGGGACGTCTCCAAGGTCTTCTGGCTCGGCGAACGCGAGGTCGTCGCGGTCGACGGCGTCTCGTTCGACGTGTCCGAGGGAGAGTGCCTGGCAATCGTGGGCGAGTCCGGTTCCGGCAAGTCTACGATTGCCAACATGCTCCTCGGTATCCTCCCGCCATCGAGCGGCACTATCGCTCTGCGCGGCGAGCCGCTGCCCGAGCACCGCACGCTGGCGCACCGCAGGGCTATCCAGCTTGTACAGCAGAACCCGCTTTCCTCGCTCAACCCCAAGCGCAGCATAGGCGCCTCGCTTAGGCTGCCGCTCGACGTTCATGGCATCGGGACGAGGTCGGAACGCAGGAAACGAGTCGAGGCGCTGCTCGAGGAGGTCCACCTGCCCGCCGAATACAGCTCGCGATCTCCCGCAGCTCTGTCCGGCGGCCAGCGGCAGCGCGTGGCCATTGCCCGTGCGCTCGCCAGCGAATCCGAGCTGGTTGTGCTCGACGAACCAACCTCCGCACTCGACGTACTGGTCCAGGCCCGCATCCTGAGGCTGCTCAAGGCGCTGCAGAAACGGCGCGGGCTGACATACGTCTTCATCACGCACGACCTTTCTGTCGTCCGTAACATAGCCGACCGGGTTGCTGTGATCGAGAAGGGCCGCTTGGTCGAACTGGGGCCGGTTGAGGCCATCTTCACCAACCCCACCGCCCCCTACACCCGCAGGCTCATCGCCGCTGTCCCCGTCATCACCGACGAAGAACAGGCGCTCAAGGACGGCCTCATAAAGAAGGAGGAATGGAACGTTGAACCTGACTGATTTCGCACCTCTCGTCGAGGCCGTTGCATCGGAGGGCCAGCCCATGGCGGCCTTCGATGCGATGTGGCGGCTTGCCAGCGGGACCGTCGGGGCGAAGCTCTTCACCTTGATGAGCTTCGACCGTGAGTTGGGCGTGGCCCAGCGCTTCTATTCCAACATGCCGGAGGCCTATCCGGTCTCGGGCACAAAGCCGATGAACAGGACGAGCTGGGCACGGCACGTGCTGGAAGAGCAGCGCGTGTTCATCGCCAATGACATCAAGGGCATCGCCGAGGTCTTCTACGACCACGAGCTAATCCGCTCGCTCGGCTGTGAATCGGTGATGAACATTCCCGTGGTCATCGGCGGCGTGGTCGTCGGGACGATTAACTGCCTGCACGAGGCAGGCCATTACACCGATGACAAGGTGAGCATGGCCGAGCAGCTCAAGTTGCCGGGCGTGGTCTGCTTTCTGCTCAGGGAACGCAACCAATTGATGGGAGTCGCATGATGGCAAACAAGACGATACGCGTGGCGACCGATGTCGGCGGTACATTCACGGATCTGGTGGCATTCGAGATGGCGGGGGACGGTGGCGTTCCGCGCATCGTCACCGCCAAGTCGGACACGACGCCGCCGAATTTCGAGGAAGGCGTCCTCAAGGTTTTGGAGAAGGGCGGCATAGATCCGGCCTCGGTCGATTTCCTCGCGCACGGCACCACGGTGGTCATTAATGCGCTGACGGAGCGCAAGGGCGTAAAGGTGGGGCTCATCACCACTGAGGGCTTCCGCGACACGCTGGAAATCGCGCGCGGCAACCGGCCGGACTTCTTCAACTTACATTACGAGAAGCCGAAACCGTTTGTTCCGCGCTACCTGCGTCGCGAGCTTCCGGGGCGCATGAACTATAAGGGCGAGGAGACGGCGCCGCTCGACCTGTCTGGCCTGAAGGCCATTCTCGACGACTTCAGGGCCGACGGCGTGGAAGCGATCGCGGTTTGCTTCCTGCATTCCTATGCTAATCCAAGCCACGAGCAGGCGGCGCTGGCCGAGATCCGCAACCAGTGGCCTGACGTTTCCGCGGTCGCTTCGCACCAGATCACGCGCGAGTGGCGCGAATACGAGCGCACCAGCACTGCAGTTCTCTCTGCCTATGTCCAGCCAATCGCCGAGCGCTACCTGTCGCGGCTTGCGGCCGGTCTCAGGGACAAGGGCTTCTCCAGGAGCCCCTACATCATGCAGTCCAACTGCGGCGTGGACTCGCTGGAGGCGGTTTCCAATATCCCGGTCACTATGGTCGAGTCCGGGCCTGCCTCCGGATTCTGGGGAGCAGCCGAACTCGGAAAGCTGATCGGCGAGCCGAACGTGTTGGCGCTTGACATCGGCGGTACCACGGCAAAGTGCTCGCTGATCGAGGACGGCCAGGTCAAGATTATGACCGACTACTGGATCGAGCGTGACCGCACCACGGCCGGTTACCCGATCATGGTGCCGGTCGTCGATCTGGTGGAGATCGGCAATGGCGGCGGCTCGATTGCCTGGGTCGACGATTTCGGCAAGTTACATGTCGGTCCGCAATCGGCCGGCGCGATGCCCGGGCCAGCAGCCTATGGACGCGGCGGCACGGAAGCCACGACCACCGACGCCAACCTCCTGCTGGGCCGCATCAACCGCGACTACTTCTGTGGCGGCGATGTGACCGCCGACATGGCGGCCGCCGAGAAGGCGATCGCGGCGGTGGGCGAGAAGCTCGGCGTCGATGCCGACGAGGCCGCACGCGGCATCGTCCGCATCGCTAACAACAACATGGTTAATGCGCTCAAGCTGGTATCGCTCAACCGCGGGCACGATCCGCGCGAATTCACGCTGGTCGCCTTCGGTGGCGGCGGCGCGATGCACGCGGTCGCGCTTGCGGGAGAGCTTGGTGTGAAGAAGGTGGTGATTCCGGCGGCCGCCTCGGTCTTCTCGGCCTGGGGCATGATGATGTCGGACCTGCGTCGCGACTTCTTCATCACGCGGCTCGCGGACCTGAAGCCCGGCGCCGCGGAAGGCATCGAGGCCGTGTTTGCCGAGGCCGAGGACCGTGCCCGCAAGCAGTTCGAGGCCGAGGGCATCCCCGCGGACAAGATCAGGTTCCTGCGTCACGGCAAGTTCCGCTACCAGAACCAGGAGCACACGACCGAGGTCCTGCTCGAACCCGGCCGGATCACCGACGACCGCCTCTCGGCGATCGAGCAGTCGTTTCACGAGACCTATGAGCGTGAGTACACCTACCGGCTCGACGCGCCGGTGGAGATGGTTGGCATTCATCTCGTTGCCTCGGCCGAGGTCGGCAAGCTGCAGATGACCGAACGCGAGCCCACCGGCGCGGACGCCGACAAGGCCCTGAAGGGCACCCGCAAGGTCGACTACGCGCTCGACGGCATCCACGAAGCCGCGATCTACGACGGCGAGAAGCTGGAACCGGGAATGATCTTCTCCGGCCCGGCCATCGTCGAGGATCCGGGAACCACCGTGGTCATCCATCCCGGCAACCGGGTGAAGGTCGACGGGTACGGCAACATCCACATCGAGCTGCGAGATTGAGGTGCGAGAGATGGGACAGGCAAGCTACGACCCGATTACCTTGGAAATCATCCAAAACTCGCTGCAGGCGACGGCTGACGAGATGTTCGCCGCCATGCGCAAGGCGGCAATGAGCTCGATCATCTACGAGGTGCTCGACATGGGCACCGGCATCATGAATGCGAACGGCGAGCTCGCCAGTTCTGGCGCGGGCATTCCGGCCTTCATCGGCGTTCTCGACAAGGCGGTGAAGGTGATTGTCGAGAAGTTTGATAAGCCCGGCGTCATCGAGCCCGGCGACGTCTTTATCACCAACGATCCGTATCATGGCGGTGTCACCCATCTGAACGACATCGTCGTCGCCATGCCGGTGTTCGCAGGTGGGCGCATTATCGCTTGGACGGCCAACATCGCTCACAATTCCGATATTGGCGGCATGGCGCCGGGGTCGCTTTCCGGGGATGCGACGGAAATCTGGCAGGAGGGACTGCGCCTTCCGGCCGTCAAGATGATCTCGAAGGGCGAGCCGATCAAGCCCGTCTTCGACATCATGAAGGTCAACTCGCGCATGCCGGACTTCCTGGAGGGCGACATCTGGGCGGCGATCGCCTCGGTGCGCATCGGCGCCAAGCGGCTGACAGACCTAGCCGAGAAGTACGGTGTCGAGACCTTCGAGCGGGCCATGGAGTCGTTCATGGACTTCGGCGAGCAGGTTTCGCTCGCAGAGCTGGCAAAGCTGCCGCACGGGACCTTCGAGCTTTCGGAAGAGCAGGACGACGGGCGCGTCTACAACGTCAAGATCACCATCTCCGACCACGAGTTCGTGGTCGATCTCACGGACAATCCCGACCAGGACAACGGCCCGACCAATACCAGCCGCGATGGCGCGATGGTCTGCGCCCAGATGATCTTCAAGTCGCTAACCGATCCCTACTCGCCCTGCAACGAAGGCTCGTTTCGGCCGATCCGCCTGAAAACTCGTGAAGGCTCGGTCTTCCATGCCCGGGAACCCTCGCCCATCGGCTTCTATTTCGAGACCGAGGTGCGGGTCTACGACCTTATGTGGCGCTGCCTTGCCCGGCATGTGCCCGAGCGGCTGGCTGCCGGGCACTTCTCCTCGATCTGCGGCACCTTCATCGGGGGTACGCATCCCGATACCGGCCGCCACTACACCATCATCGAGCCGCAGGTCGGCGGTTGGGGCGCAAGCTATGGCCGCGATGGCAACAGCGCGATCTTTTCCGGTTTCCATGGCGAGACCTTCAACACGCCCGCGGAGATCTCGGAGGCACGTAACGGCCTTATCGTTGATCGCATGGAGCTCAACACAGCACCCGGCGGCGAGGGAAAATGGACCGGCGGCTACGGTATCCGGCTCGACTATCGAATCCGCGTGGACGGCTCCTTCCTTACGGCCGGTTACACCCGCTCGCGCATCCTGCCTTGGTCTCTCGATGGCGGGCTGGAGGGAACGCCTAATTACGTCGAGGTGCTGCGCCGTGAAGGAGGTAGCGAGCGCTACTCCTTCGTCTCCGGCCTGACGGTGAACAAGGATGACGTGATCCGCGTCGTCACCGGTGTTGGCGGCGGCGTGGGCAATCCGAAGGAGCGTGATCCCGAGGCAGTGAGGGAAGATGTGCGCAACGGATACATTACGCCCGAGCGCGCGCGGGAGGTCTACGGATTCACCGGATGATGTGCCGGCAACGAGAGGTGAAAGGCAGATGAACGAGCACCCCCCTGAAGGTGATGTATCCGAGCCCGATCGTCGGCACCGCCGCCCATGATGACATGTTTGCCGACATGGCCCGCGAGCACAAGCTCGCTTGCACCGAGGTCCACGTTACGTCGCTGTTCGAGACCGAAGGCCGAATCGTCGGACGGCACAAGTGGGTAAACCAGATGCATTTCACCGTTTGCGAGCATGGCCTTGAACACCGGCTGCCGGGCTTCTATCACGTCGAGCTGGGCGTCACGGAGTTTCAGCAGGACTATACCGAGACGGATTGCCGGCTCCTGGAGACGGGCCCCAAGGCCGTAGAAGACGACTTTGCCGAGGCGCTCATCTTTGGCTGCACGATGGAAGTCGGGTTCTACCGCGACGTGGAAAGGCGCCTTGGCGTGCCCGTGATTGCGCCGTCCATCGCCGCGCTGAAACGGATCGAGTACGGCGCCATCTTCAAGCGGCAATGCGCTTGGAAACCGAGCCGCATGTGGTCGTGCGTGTCCCCGTCCGAAGAAGAAATCGCGGGCATTGGCGCTTCGACGACGGCGAAGTTTTCGGCAATCGCATCATCGTCCCGGCCGAAGCGCCGGGACCTGCATGCCGGGTGGCGTGATCAGCAACAATAATCAGGAGAATAAGGACATGAGCGAGACAGCGGCGCGCTTGGCGGCATTGCGCGAGAGGATGCAGAAAAACAGAGTCGACCTGGTTGCACTCGGGCCGGGGTCGCACATGCAATGGCTGGTCGGCTTTCATCCCCATGCCGACGAGCGTCCTTGCCTCCTGTTGGTCTCGTGCTCGGGCGAGTGCTTCTTGATGCCAGCACTCAACGCCGAGGGCTCGCGCGAAGAAACTGACATCGCCTTCCACACTTGGGCAGACGACGAGGGGCCCGACAAGGCACTGGCGGCTGCCCTTGGCTCGATCGGGGCGGGCAATGCCGACTGCGTGGTCGTTGACGAGACCATGCGGGCCGATTTCGCCCTGCTGCTGCTCGCCGCCCTGCCTGGCGCGAGGTATGCCTTCACCGACGACACGGTCGGCGCCCTGCGCATGCGCAAGGACGAGGGCGAGTTCGCGAGGCTGAGGGCGAGTGCTGCCGTGGCCGACCGCGCGATGCAGAAGGCGTTTGCGTCGATTTGCCCGGGTATGAGTGAGCGGGAACTTGCATCCATCGTCAGCGACCATTTCGCCTCCGAGAGTGCCTCGACGCTGTTCACCATCGTCGGCGGTGCTGGCAATGGCGCCTTTCCGCACCACCAGACCGGTGACAGGAAGTTTATCAAGGGCGATGCGGTGGTCATCGACATTGGCGCGCGCAAGGACGGCTTCCCGAGCGATATCACCCGCATGGTGGCCGTCGGCAGTCCGCCCGACGGATATGAAGAGGTGCACGCCATCGTCGAGCGGGCTGTCCAAGCGGCGATGAAGGCCGCCCGGCCGGGTGTGAAAGCGAAGGACGTCGACGCTGCCGCCCGCACAGTCATCGCCGATGCGGGCTACGGCGAGTACTTCGTCCACCGTACCGGCCACGGCTTGGGGATCGACGGTCACGAACCGCCCTACATTACGTCGACCTCGGAGACGGTGCTGGAGGAGGGAATGGTCTTCTCCATAGAACCCGGCATCTACCTTCCGGGGCGCTTCGGCATCAGGCTCGAGGACATTGTAATCCTCCGCGCCGACGGGCCGGAAATCTTCTCCGACCTTCCGCGCGACCTGCATATTGCGGGCGCTTGATCGGGACGCAGCCTATTGGTAGCGAGGAGAAAGCAGATGTCGCGCGCATGGCGCATACACGACTACTCGAGTTACAAGGGCTTTGTCCTCGAGGAAGAAACGCTCGTGGAACCGGGCGAGGGGGAAATCCGGCTGAAGGTCGAGGCATTCGCCCTCAACTGGGGCGACATGGACCTGATGAAGGATAACTACTCCTTCTCGTTCCGCAGCTTTCCTGCCTGGGTCGGAATTGAGGCGGCTAGCGTCATCGAAGCTGTGAGACTCGGCGTCGAGGGACTCTCGCCGGGCGAACGCGTCGCGACGCTGCCCTACTTCTACTACGACCGCGGGGCGAGTACGGAATCGCTGGTCACAAACCAGCGCTACATCGCAAAGGCGCCGCCGAATCTCTCGCCGGTGGAATGCGCCTCTATCTGGATGCGGTATCTGACCGCCTATTTTCCGCTGGCAGAGGTCTCCGGGGGGGGCAAGCAGCCATGTTCTCGTGACACCGGCGACCAGCACGACCGGCTCGCCCGCGAATTAGGCGCGACCATGATTGGTACCGCCCGCTTCAGGAGAAACACGGACTACCTGCACGGGATGGGCGCGGACCAAGTCATTGTGACCGGGCGCGACGATGGCGCGACCGCCATCGACAGGATTACGGGCAGAAAGGGCATCGGCGTCGCCTTCGATCCTGTCGGCGCCGGGCTGATCGACAAGTACGATACCGCACTCGCGCGCGATGCACGGATCGACTTCTATGGTACGCTCGACAGGTAATGGCCCACCCTGCCGTTCGTTGACATGTTCCAGAAGATCGCGGTCTTCCAACCCTACTCCGTCTTCGACTACGTCGAGGATCCCGCGATGTGCGAGCGCGGCAAGGCCTTTATCTACGACATGCTGGAACAGGGGCGCATTCGCCCGCAAATCGACCCGTCGATCCGACGGAGAAGAATGTCAAGGCGTGGGACTATCTGAGCCAGTCGCGCAAATCGCATGGCAAGGTCGTAGTCGAGACTGGTGTTTAATGGCGCGCAATTCTGCCAGCTAGTCCGTTATTGGAATCGAGGGAGATGATGATGACACAAACCCGCCCCGATGATCCGATCACCGCCTCGGTGATACAGGCAAGTCTGGTGGCTGCTGCCGACGAAATGTTTGCGGTGCTGAAGAAGACGGCAATGAGCCCGATCATCTACGAGGTTCTGGATGTCGGAACCGGAATCACCGACGGGCGCGGCGAATTGGTGAGTTCCGGCGCCGGGATCCCGACCTTCGTCGGTGTACTGGACAAGGCGGTGAAGCGCATTATTGAGCTGAACGGGATCGAGGCGATCCGGGACGGCGACCTGTTCATTACCAACGACCCCTATTACGGTGGCGTCACGCACCTCAACGACGTTGTCATTGCGCTTCCGGTGTTCGCGCGCGGCGAGCTCGTCGCCTGGACCGCGTCGATCGCCCACTGGAACGATGTTGGTGGCCGAACGCCGGGATCGATGGCTGTCGACGTTTCGGAGATATTCCAGGAAGGCCTGCGATTGCCCGCCGTGAGGCTCTTTGCCGGGGGCGAGCCGGTCGGGCCGGTCTTCGACATCATCGCCGCCAATTCCCGCCTGCCGGATTTCGTGCGCGGTGACCTGTGGGCGCAAGTCGCGGCGAGCCGCAAGGCCGAGGGCCGCGTCCGGCAGATTATCGAGACCTACGGTCTTGCGGCATTCCGCCATGCTCTCGCGATCCTGTTCGAGGAGGGTGAGCGGCGGGCCCGAGCCGGCCTTGCCGCGCTCCCCACCGGCACCTATGAAATCGAGGAGGAGCAAGATGACGGCGCGCTGTGGCACGCCGCGATCACCATTTCGGAAGACCGCTTCTCCGTCGATCTCACCGGCAACCCAAAACAGCGCGCCGAACCCTACAACACCAGCCGCGACGGCGCTGTCATCTCGGCGCAGATGATCTTCAAGGCGCTGACCGACCCGACGCTGTTTGCCAATGGCGGGTCCTTCCGTGTCCTTGAGGTTGTCACTGAGCCTGGCACGATCTTCCACGCCACCGGAACCGCGCCGCACGGCTACTATTTCGAGACGCGCATCCGGCTCTTCGACATGCTGTGGCGCTGCATGGCGCAGGTGGTGCCGGAACGCCTGCCTGCAGGCCATTTCGCCTCGATCTGCGGGACGGTGATTGCCGGCGAGCATCCTGACACCGGCCGCCGCTTCACCATGGTCGAGCCGCAGATGGGGGGGTGGGGCGCGACCGCCACTCGCGACGGGCTCGACGCCATGTACTCGGCTAGCCATGGCGAGACCTTCAATTGCCCTGTCGAGATCTGCGAGGCCCGTTACGGCATTGATGTTGGCTACAAGCGGTTAAACGCGACCGGCGAGGGCTGTGGCCTTCACAAAGGAGGTAGAGGGGTTCAGGTGAACTATCGTCCGCGCGGGCGCGTCTTGCTGTCTGCAGGTTACAGCAGAAATCGCGTTCCGGCTTGGGGGCTTGCAGACGGCGAGGCCGGCGGCAGAAACGTGTTATCGGTTTGCCGACGGGACGGCAGTCAGGAAGATTATGCGTTTGTCAGCGGTCTTGTGGTCGACCCCGGCGATGAAATTCTGATCCATACCGCCAATGGCGGGGGATGGGGCAAAGCCACGAATTAGTGCTGAAATGGAAGCCAATGAGTTTGTTGAGTGATCTGTGCAAATGGTCACGTCGCCATTTCTGAACAGGCCTGGTTCGAGGCCCTGGCTGGTGCGGGCACGATAGGGACTGTCAGGAATTTCGTGTTTGAGGCCATGATGATGGAAAGAAGAATCATCACATGTCCATTGAGAAGGAACTGTTGGACCAACTGCTTGCTGGGCGCGATCCGGGCGAGGTTTTTGCCAAGGACGGCCTGCACGACGATTTGAAGAAGACTATGTTCGAGCGCATTCTGAACGCCGAGCTGGACGAGGAACGCGAGGCCGGTGGCCTCGCCAATCGGCGTAACGGGCATTCGAAAAAGCATGTTCTGACGGCCACATCGAAGATGCAGCAATCGATCCCGCGCGACCGGGCCGGCACCTTCGATCCGAAGCTGATCGCCAAATGCCGGCACCGTACCCGTTCCCGCTTGAGCAAATTGAAGAAGCTCTCGGCAACTGCGTTATCATGACAATTTCCGCATCGGGCCTCGGCCAAGCCGGAGGGGAAAAGGCTTTCCCGGAGTGCTTCAACCGAGCATGTTGGCAGTGCGCCGCACCATCATCATCCCACTTATACTTAAGCCGCCACCAAGCCAATGCGGCATTGACAAAGCCGAAAGCGCGCAACCGATGGGTAAATTGTCAAAGTATTGCTGGGAAAGGCTGTTCATCTCATTTACTCGGAAGAACTGTTTCCTGTACAACAACTTCTAGGGCGTCATTGGTTGGCGGCGAGAAGGCGATGCGCTGCAACCATTCGAGCTTTTGCGCGAGGCTCGGCCCGGCGCCGTATTTCGGGCGGATCCATTTGTGCCCCATCAGGGACGCGATCACCTTCTCGGGCGCCTCGACCGCGGTCAGCCGGT
This sequence comes from Oricola thermophila, assembly GCF_013358405.1. Taxonomy (NCBI): domain Bacteria; kingdom Pseudomonadati; phylum Pseudomonadota; class Alphaproteobacteria; order Hyphomicrobiales; family Ahrensiaceae; genus Oricola; species Oricola thermophila. The sequence goes on along the minus strand of NZ_CP054836.1, from coordinate 1,479,620 downwards.
CCTCGAACGTGTGCCGCAGGCTGTAGAGGCTGTGAGCCTTGCTCGGCCGCATGCCGTGCGCGCCAAGATATTTGTTCACCAGCGCAGACAGCGAGGACGCCTTGTCACGGTAGCGCGGGAATCCCTTCGGATGCCGCTTCATCGCATCCAGCGCGCAGCCGACGAGAGGAATGTCACGCTCCGACTGGTCAGTCTTGAGAATGCGGTCGATGGGCTTGACGCTGACATATGGAATATCGGCGTCCAGGTGGATCGTGCCGGCGACAAGACCGGCCGCTTCCGAAAGGCGCAGCCCGGTGTCGGCCACCAGCAGGACAAGATCGCGCGCCTCGTCGTTGAGGCCATCAAGCGCGCCTGGAGCGAGAATGCGTGTCTGCACAAATTCGGCAGTGAAAGCCGCGCGCGATTTTTTCGCGCCGCCCTCGATGCGCAGTTGCGCGAATACCGGCTTGAGGTTGAGCTGATACATCATGTCCACGGCCTTCACCATCTTGGAGATCTGGCCGATTTCCTTGTTGGCCGTGCCGATGTCGAGACCGTGATAGGCTATGCGATCCTGCCACCAGCGCCGGTAGGCGATCGTGTCATCGCGAGTGATTTCGCTTATTTCCTTGTCGCCAATCACCGATATGAGATTGGCGATTGCCCGCTTTCTGGTATTGCGCCAGATGCGCCGCTGGTCGGGCGACATTCGGTCAAGGCTCGATCGCTGCAGCCGCTCATATTCCTCCAGGAGGCCGGACAGCGGGAACCGGGCACGTGGCACGCCGCCGAGAACCGCTGCGACTTCTGTCTCGTCATCAAGCAGCTTCTTTTGGGCGAGGAGGTCGAGCCGCTTGAGAATGTCGTTGAGCGGGCCCGCTGCGACTTCCTCGGCGGTCTTGTAGGTGAAGCCGAGCGCGCGGGCGCGGCTCTGCGCGGCCTCGAATCTGGCGCGCGCGTCATTGGAGCGACCGTCGCGAAGATCGCGCCAGTATTGTTCGAGCCCGTCATTCAGCTTGGCGACGACCTCTCGGGCACGGATGGCGCGCGGATCATCCGCGACGGCGATGTCCGTGGTGATCTTTACAATGCCGCGCTTGTCAAAAGCCTTGAATTCCTTGGGGACGCGTCGAATCAAGTACCAGACGCCGGCACGATTATGCGGACGAGGGGCACGATGTCTCTTGACCATGAAAGCTCGCGTACTCAATGATTCGCAAAAATTGCAAAATGCAATTACAACTGTACAACAAACTGTGCAACGCGAAGCGGGTAAGAACACGGGAATATCTATGCATCTGGAGGTTATTCAAATCCCTTCACCCGCTCCAGCCTTCCGACGCGATGCCCGGTGACGGGGGCAATTTTGCCTTGCGATTGATGGCTTAAAGCCTTATGTCCCCCGCCCAAACATGGGCTCCCATGTTCAGCCACCGAAACAGACAGGAAAAGGTACATGGCGAAGGGTAAGTTTGAGCGCACGAAGCCGCATGTGAACATCGGCACGATTGGTCACGTTGACCACGGCAAGACGTCGCTGACGGCGGCGATCACGAAGTTTTTCGGGGAGTTCAAGGCGTACGACCAGATTGACGCTGCGCCTGAGGAGAAGGCACGCGGCATTACGATTTCGACGGCGCATGTGGAGTACGAGACGGAGAACCGTCACTATGCGCACGTGGACTGCCCGGGTCACGCGGACTACGTGAAGAACATGATCACGGGCGCGGCGCAGATGGACGGCGCGATTCTTGTTGTTTCGGCGGCTGACGGCCCGATGCCGCAGACGCGCGAGCACATTCTTCTTGCTCGCCAGGTTGGCGTTCCCGCGATTGTCGTTTTCCTGAACAAGGTTGACCAGGTTGACGACGAGGAGCTTCTGGAGCTCGTGGAGATGGAGGTTCGCGAGCTTCTGTCGTCCTACGAGTTCCCGGGCGACGACATTCCGGTGATCAAGGGTTCGGCGCTTGCTGCGCTCGAGGACTCCAACAAGGAGATCGGCGAGGACGCGATCCGCGCGCTGATGGCCGAGGTCGATAGCTACATTCCGACGCCGGAGCGTCCGATCGACCAGCCGTTCCTGATGCCGATCGAGGACGTGTTCTCGATTTCCGGCCGCGGCACGGTGGTGACGGGTCGCGTCGAGCGCGGCGTGATCAACGTTGGCGACGAGATCGAGATCGTGGGCATCCGTCCGACGACGAAGACGACCTGCACGGGCGTCGAGATGTTCCGCAAGCTGCTCGATCAGGGTCAGGCTGGCGACAACATCGGCGCGCTGCTTCGCGGCATCGACCGCGACGGCGTGGAGCGCGGCCAGGTTCTTTGCAAGCCGGGTTCGGTCACGCCGCACACGAAGTTCAAGGCCGAGGCCTACATCCTGACGAAGGAGGAGGGCGGTCGCCACACGCCGTTCTTCAACAAGTACCGTCCGCAGTTCTACTTCCGGACGACGGACGTGACGGGCGAGGTTACGCTTCCGGAAGGCACCGAGATGGTGATGCCGGGCGACAACGCCGAGATGAACGTGGAACTGATCGTTCCGATCGCGATGGAAGAGCGCCTGCGCTTCGCCATCCGCGAGGGCGGCCGCACCGTCGGTGCCGGCATCGTCGCCAAGATCATCGAGTAATCGTAACGACAACGGTTGCGGGGAAGGCGGGCTTCGGCCCGCCTTTTTCGTTTGCGCGGTCGGAGAGCGGCCACAGGGCTGCACCAATCGGGCGAACGGGCTGCCTCCTGCGCAGGTGGCGCGGGGGCGCGCATTGTGGAAAACGGCCTTCCCCCGGGCGGGCAACCGGCGGGCGAAGCGGTTCGCGCGAAGAAATCCGCGGCCATTTCACGGAATGGCTGGACAAGGCCAAAGCGCCGTAATATGAGACCCGCCGTCGCGGATATTGCGCGGCCGGACCTAGGGGTATAGCTCAGTTGGTAGAGCGACGGTCTCCAAAACCGTAGGTCGCGGGTTCGAATCCTGCTGCCCCTGCCAGTTTTTCTTCGACGACCTCTTGATTTTGCCGAGAATCGGCTTTAGGTGAGCCGGTGCGCTGGAATTGTTCTTGTCGGACGGGTGCGCATTCATGGAAAGCTGGCGATGGTGTAAGAAGCGTTCCGCGCTTCGAGCGCCCTTTTTTGGTCTCTCGTCCGCTTGCATGAGAACAGATAACTTCGCGCGGCGAGAGCCGTGCAACGGAACCGGGCAACATGGCGAAAACCAATCCTTTCACCTTTCTGCAGCAAGTTCGCTCAGAAACGGCAAAAGTGACGTGGCCGTCCCGCCGCGAGACCATGATCTCCACGATCATGGTCCTGGCGATGGTGGTGATCGCGTCCGTGTTCTTTTTCACCGTCGATCAGATCTACGGCTGGGGTTTCGACCTCATCTTTGGGCCGACGCGCTAAATTTTATCACGGATAATACGGTACATGCCTGCTCGCTGGTACATTGTTCACGCATATTCGAACTTCGAGAAGAAGGTCGCCGAATCCATTGAGGAGGCCGCGAAGGCGAAGGGGCTGTGGGATCACTTCGAACAGATCCTCGTGCCGACCGAGAAGGTCATCGAGGTGCGTCGCGGCCGCAAGGTGGACGCGGAACGCAAGTTCTTCCCCGGCTACGTCATGGTGCGCGCCCATCTGACCGATGACGTGTTCCACCTGATCAAGAATACGCCGAAGGTGACCGGCTTCCTCGGTTCGGACAACAAGCCCGTCCCGATCACCGACAAGGAAGCCGAACAGATACTGGGCCAGATCCAGGAAGGCGTCGAGCGGCCGAAGCCCTCCGTCTCCTTCGAGATCGGCGAGCAGGTTCGGGTCTCCGACGGGCCGTTCGCCTCGTTCAACGGTGTCGTTCAGGAGGTGGACGAGGAGCGTTCGCGCCTGAAGGTGGAGGTCTCGATTTTCGGCCGGGCGACCCCGGTCGAGCTGGAATTCGGTCAGGTCGAAAAGGGCTGACCGGAGTAGCGGTGGGAGAAAGGGTGTCTGTAGCCGGATGCCGGATCGCACCACCAACACTCTGAACCGCCGGGCGACCGGCACAATTGGAAGAAGAGAGTGAATAATGGCTAAGAAGGTTGCAGGCCAGCTCAAGCTTCAGGTCCCGGCAGGGTCGGCGACGCCGTCGCCGCCGATCGGTCCTGCGCTTGGTCAGCGTGGCATCAACATCATGGAATTCTGCAAGGCGTTCAATGCCGCCACGCAGGAGCTGGAGAAGGGGTCGCCGATCCCGACGACCATCACCTACTACCAGGACAAGTCCTTCACCTTCAAGACGAAGACGCCGCCGGCGTCCTATCTGCTCAAGAAGGCTGCCAAGCTGAAGTCCGGCTCCAAGGAGCCCGGCAAGGCTTCCGCCGGCAAGATCGGTCGCGACAAGATCCGCGAAATCGCCGAGCTGAAGATGAAGGATCTGAACGCCGCCGATGTCGAGGCGGCAATGCGCATGATCGAGGGCTCTGCCCGCTCGATGGGCCTGGAAGTGGAGGGCTGACGCGATGGCGACGGTTGGAAAACGTATTCGGCAGGCCCGCGAAGGCATCGACCGCAACAAGCTCTATGACCTCTCGGAGGCCGTGGGGCTGATAAAGGAACGCGCCAAGGCGAAGTTCGACGAGACCGTCGAGGTCGCGTTCAATCTCGGCGTCGATCCGCGCCATGCCGACCAGATGGTTCGTGGCGTTGTCAACCTGCCGAACGGAACGGGCCGCTCTGTGCGCGTGGCCGTGTTCGCGCGTGGCGACAAGGCCGAGGAAGCGAAGGCGGCGGGTGCCGACATCGTGGGTGCGGAAGACCTGGTGGAAATCGTGCAGGGTGGCACGATCGAGTTCGATCGCTGCATCGCCACGCCGGACATGATGCCGCTGGTCGGCCGTCTCGGCAAGGTGCTCGGTCCGCGCGGCATGATGCCGAACCCGAAGGTCGGCACGGTTACGCCGGACGTGAAGGCCGCCGTGCAGGCGTCCAAGGGCGGGGCTGTCGAGTTCCGTGTCGAGAAGGCCGGTATCGTTCATGCCGGCGTCGGCAAGGCATCGTTCGACGCGAAGGCCCTGGAAGAGAACATCCGTGCGTTTGCGGACGCGGTCAACAAGGCCAAGCCGTCGGGCGCCAAGGGAACATATGTCAAGCGCGTCGCGATTTCGTCGACGATGGGTCCCGGTCTGAAGATCGATCCCTCTTCGCTCGCGGTCGAGGCTTGATGAAGTCGATCGGATAGGCGCTGCGAGCGCCTGTCCCTGAAGAATTCCGGACCGGTTCGCCGGTCCGGAAAAGCCGGGCCAAGGCCCGGTCCCTGTCCGAGATTGCAGGTGGTTCGCCTTAATTCGCACGAGCCTGCATGAGACGCCAAGGACCCAGTGGAATTTCGGTCGCAAGGCCGGGTTTGAGGGTTCGGACGTATTGCCTTGTGCCGCGACCGTGTGTCCGGCGTAAGGGGGCAGGATCCTCGAACGTCGTCGGGTGATCCCAAGGGCTCTCTCGGCGGCAAAGGCAACCGCAGGCCGCTCTTTACGGGTCGGTCTGCAAATTGGAGAGACGCAGTGGATAGAGCGGAAAAACGCGAATTCGTCACGCAGCTGAACACCGTCTTCAATGAAGCCGGCTCGGTTGTCGTGGCCCACTACACCGGTCTCACCGTCGCGCAAATGGGCGAATTCCGCACCAAGATGCGTGAAGCGGGCGGATCGGTGAAGGTCGCGAAGAACCGTCTTGCCAAAATCGCTCTCAAGGGCACGGAAGCCGAGGGAATGTCTGACCTGTTCCAGGGGCAGACGCTGATCGCTTATTCGAGCGATCCGGTCACGGCTCCGAAGGTCGCGAGTGAATTCGCCAAGTCGAACGACAAGCTCGTTCTGCTCGGCGGTGCGCTCGGTGCGACGGTACTCGACGAGAAGGGCATCAAGGCGCTTGCCGAACTGCCTTCGCTCGACGAGCTGCGCGCGAAACTTGTCGGCATGATCTCCACGCCGGCGACGCGCATCGCACAGGTTGTCAACGCTCCGGCAGGGAATCTTGCCCGCGTTTTCAACGCTTACGCCCAGAAGGACGAGGCGGCATAGGCTGTCTTCACCGGAAACCAATTGAAGTTCGAACCTGAAAATCCAAGGAATAAGTAAATGGCTGATCTCGCAAAAATCGTCGAAGACCTGTCCAACCTGACCGTTCTGGAAGCCGCGGAACTGTCGAAGATGCTCGAAGAGAAGTGGGGCGTTTCCGCTGCCGCTCCGGTCGCGGTCGCCGCGGTTGCCGGCGGTGCTGCCGGCGGTGAAGCTGCCGCTGCCGAGGAAAAGGACGAGTTTGACGTCATCCTCGAGGATGCCGGCGCCCAGAAGATCAACGTGATCAAGGAAGTGCGCTCGATCACCGGTCTTGGCCTGAAGGAAGCCAAGGACCTCGTCGAGGGTGCTCCGAAGCCGGTCAAGGAAGCCGTCTCCAAGGGCGAGGCCGAGGAGATCGTGAAGAAGCTGACCGAAGCCGGCGCGAAGGCTTCGATGAAGTAATTCTGCATCGCGACGGGCGGATGTTTTCCGCCCGTCGCATGCGCGTTGCGTGAACCCTTTTCCCGAGGCCGCCGGGCGCGGCTTCCGGAAACGGGTTTTTACCGTTTCAAGAGCTTGAAGGCCGGGCGCATGGGTCTTCGCTCTTTCCGTAAGAAACTCCGCGGCGCGCGGAGCATCATCTGGCAGGCCCGAAAGGGCAGACAATGAGGAGCGGCAATGGCTCAGTCCAGTACCTTCAACGGACGCAGGCGAGTACGTAAATTCTTCGGCCACATTCCGGATGTCGCCGAAATGCCGAACCTGATCGAGGTTCAGAAGGCATCGTATGATCAATTCCTTATGGTCGACGAACCGGAAGGCGGGCGCCCCGACCAGGGGCTGCAGGCCGCCTTCAAGTCGGTGTTCCCCATCTCCGACTTTTCCGGCAGTTCCATGCTCGAATTCGTGCGTTACGAGTTCGAGGCGCCGAAATTCGACGTCGAGGAATGTCGCCAGCGCGACCTGACCTACTCGGCGCCGCTCAAGGTGACGCTGCGCCTGATCGTTTTCGATGTCGACGAGGATACCGGCGCCAAGTCTATCAAGGACATCAAGGAGCAGGATGTCTACATGGGCGACATGCCGCTCATGACCGACAACGGCACCTTCATCGTCAACGGCACCGAGCGCGTGATCGTCTCGCAGATGCACCGTTCTCCGGGTGTCTTCTTCGACCACGACAAGGGCAAGACCCATGCCTCCGGCAAGCTGCTGTTCGCGGCCCGCGTGATTCCGTATCGCGGTTCCTGGCTGGATATCGAGTTCGACGCGAAGGACCTCGTCTATGCGCGCATCGACCGGCGCCGCAAGATCCCGGTCACGTCGCTGCTCATGGCGCTTGGCCTCGATGCCGAGGAAATCCTTGCCACCTACTACAACACCATCGAGTACAAGCGCGATGGTGACGGCTGGCGCGTGCCGTTCTCCGCGGAGCGCATGAAGGGCATGAAGGCCGCCACCGACCTGATCGACGCCGACACCGGCGAGGTCGTGCTGGAAGCCGGCAAGAAGCTGACTGCCCGCGGGGTGAAGCAGCTGGCAGAGAAGGGCGTCAAGGCGCTGCGCGCCACCGACGAGGACCTTTTCGGCATGTTCCTCGCCGAAGACGTGGTCAATTACGAGACCGGCGAGATCTACCTCGAGGCGGGCGACGAGATCGACGAGAAGACGATCGCGGTGCTTCTCGAGTCCGGCCACGAGTCGTTCAACATCCTGGACATCGACCACGTGAACGTGGGTGCCTACATCCGCAACACGCTGGCCGCCGACAAGAACGAGAGCCAGCAGGACGCGCTGTTCGACATTTACCGGGTGATGCGTCCGGGCGAGCCGCCGACGATGGAAACGGCCGAGGCCATGTTCCAGTCGCTGTTCTTCGATTCCGAGCGCTACGATCTGTCGGCCGTCGGCCGCGTGAAGATGAACATGCGTCTCGGCCTCGACGTAGAGGACACCGTGCGCGTGCTGCGCAAGGACGATATCATCGAGGTTCTGCGCACCCTGCTGGACCTGCGTGACGGCAAGGGCGAGATCGACGACATCGACAACCTCGGCAACCGCCGCGTGCGCTCGGTCGGCGAGCTGATGGAAAACCAGTATCGCGTCGGCCTTCTGCGCATGGAACGCGCGATCAAGGAGCGCATGTCGTCGATCGAGATCGACACGGTCATGCCGCAGGACCTGATCAACGCCAAGCCCGCCGCCGCCGCGGTGCGCGAGTTCTTCGGTTCCTCGCAGCTGTCGCAGTTCATGGACCAGACCAACCCGCTGTCCGAGATCACCCACAAGCGCCGTCTCTCGGCGCTGGGACCGGGCGGCCTGACCCGCGAGCGCGCCGGCTTCGAGGTGCGCGACGTGCACCCGACCCACTACGGCCGCATCTGCCCGATCGAGACGCCGGAAGGTCCGAACATCGGCCTGATCAACTCTTTGGCCACGTTCGCGCGCGTCAACAAGTACGGCTTCATCGAAAGCCCGTACCGCAAGATCGTGGACGGCAAGGTGACCGACGAGGTCGTCTATCTCTCGGCCATGGAAGAGGCGAAGCACTACGTGGCCCAGGCGAACGCCGAGATCGGCGATGATGGCAAGTTCGTGAACGAGTTCGTCATCTGTCGTCACGCGGGCGACGTGATGCTGACGCCGCGCGAGAATGTTGACCTGATGGACGTTTCGCCGAAGCAGATCGTTTCGGTTGCCGCGGCGCTCATCCCGTTCCTGGAAAACGACGACGCCAACCGCGCCCTGATGGGATCGAACATGCAGCGTCAGGCCGTGCCGCTGGTGCGCGCCGAGGCACCGTTCGTCGGTACCGGCATGGAACCGATCGTGGCGCGCGACTCGGGTGCGGCGATCGCCGCGCGCCGGTCCGGCGTGGTCGACCAGGTGGACGCCATGCGCATCGTCATCCGTGCGACGGAAGAGCTGGATGCGTCGAAGTCCGGCGTGGACATCTACCGTTTGCAGAAGTTCCAGCGTTCCAACCAGTCGACCTGCATCAACCAGCGTCCGCTGGTGCGCGTCGGCGACGTCATCCAGAAGGGCGACATCATTGCCGACGGTCCGTCAACCGACCTGGGCGACCTTGCGCTGGGACGTAACGTGCTCGTCGCGTTCATGCCCTGGAACGGCTACAACTACGAGGACTCCATCCTGCTCTCCGAGCGGATCGTCCGCGACGACGTGTTCACCTCCATCCATCTCGAGGAATTCGAGGTAATGGCGCGTGACACGAAGCTCGGACCGGAGGAAATCACGCGAGACATTCCGAATGTCTCCGAAGAGGCCCTCAAGAACCTCGACGAGGCAGGCATCGTCTATATCGGCGCGGAGGTCGGCCCGGGTGACATTCTCGTCGGCAAGATCACGCCGAAGGGCGAAAGCCCGATGACGCCGGAAGAGAAGCTTCTGCGCGCCATTTTCGGCGAAAAGGCATCCGACGTGCGCGACACCTCCATGCGCATGCCGCCCGGCGCCTACGGCACGGTTGTCGAGGTTCGCGTCTTCAACCGCCACGGGGTGGAGAAGGACGAGCGCGCCATGGCCATCGAGCGCGAGGAAATCGAGCGCCTGGCCAAGGACCGCGACGACGAGCAGGCAATCCTCGACCGCAACACCTTCAGCCGCCTGGCCGAGATGCTGGACGGGCAGGAGGCCATTGCGGGGCCGAAGGGCTTCAAGAAGGGCGTCAAGCTCTCCTCGGAGGTCCTGGACAACTATCCGCGCTCGCAGTGGTGGCAGTTCGCCGTTGCGGACGAGAAGGTCCAGGACAATCTCGAGCAGCTGCGCAATCAGTACGACGATTCCAAGAAGCGCCTCGAGCAGCGTTTCATGGACAAGGTCGAGAAGGTGCAGCGCGGCGACGAGATGCCGCCCGGCGTCATGAAGATGGTCAAGGTGTTCGTCGCGGTGAAGCGCAAGATCCAGCCCGGCGACAAGATGGCCGGCCGTCACGGCAACAAGGGTGTGGTTTCTCGCATCCTGCCGATCGAGGACATGCCGTTCCTCGAGGACGGTACGCATGTCGACATCGTGCTCAACCCGCTTGGTGTGCCGAGCCGCATGAATGTCGGCCAGATTCTCGAAACACACCTTGGCTGGGCCTGCGCCGGCATGGGCAAGAAGATCGGCCAGATGATGGAAGCCTATCGCGAAACGGGCGACATCAAGCCCGTGCGCGAGGTGCTGGAGGACATCGTTCCCGCCAACGGGCGCAACGAGCAGATCGCGAAGCTGGACGACGACGGCGTGGTCGAGGTCGCCAAGCAGTTCGAGCATGGCGTGTCCATCGCGACGCCGGTGTTCGATGGCGCTGTCGAGGACGACATCAACGAGATGCTGCGGAAAGCGGGTCTCGACGAGTCCGGCCAATCGGTGCTCTATGACGGTCGTACGGGCGAGCAGTTCGACCGCCCCGTGACCGTCGGCTACATCTACATGCTGAAGCTGCACCACCTGGTCGACGACAAGATCCACGCGCGTTCGATCGGCCCGTACTCTCTCGTTACCCAGCAGCCGCTGGGCGGCAAGGCGCAGTTCGGCGGCCAGCGCTTCGGCGAGATGGAGGTGTGGGCGCTCGAGGCCTACGGCGCCGCCTACACGCTGCAGGAAATGCTGACCGTGAAGTCGGACGACGTGGCGGGCCGTACCAAGGTCTATGAAGCCATCGTGCGCGGAGACGACACGTTCGAGGCGGGTATCCCGGAAAGCTTCAACGTGCTCGTCAAGGAAATGCGGTCGCTCGGTCTCAACGTGGAACTGGAATCCACGCGGGTGCCTTTCCCGGATGACGAGCCGGCGGCGCTTCCGGACGCTGCGGAGTAAACCGGCGGACCGCCGGCGGGACAGCCGCCGGCGGTCGCGTCACCGCGCCGACCGGTGTCGAACACCGTTCGGCCGGCATTTCGAACTGGACAGCGGACGAACCCTTCCGCGCATTGAATTGGGGAATTCCCCCGCAAGGAGAACGGCATGAACCAAGAGGTTGCAAATCTTTTCAATCCTCAGGCTCCCGCCCAGAATTTCGACGCGATCCGCATTTCGATCGCTAGCCCGGAAAAGATCCTTTCCTGGTCGTACGGCGAGATCAAGAAGCCGGAGACGATCAACTACCGCACGTTCAAGCCCGAGCGTGACGGCCTGTTCTGCGCGCGCATCTTCGGTCCGATCAAGGACTACGAGTGCCTGTGCGGCAAGTACAAGCGGATGAAGTACAAGGGCATCATCTGCGAGAAGTGCGGCGTGGAAGTCACGCTGAGCCGCGTGCGCCGCGAGCGCATGGGCCATATCGAGCTTGCAGCCCCGGTTGCCCATATCTGGTTCCTGAAGTCGCTGCCGTCGCGCATCGGCACGCTGCTCGACATGACCCTGAAGGACATCGAGCGCGTCCTCTATTTCGAGAACTACATCGTCACCGAACCCGGCCTGACCTCCCTGAAGGAGCACCAGCTCCTCTCGGAAGAGGAATACATGATGGCGGTCGAGGAGTTCGGCGAGGACCAGTTCACCGCGATGATCGGCGCCGAGGCGATCCAGGAGATCCTGGCATCCCTGGACCTGCCGAAGATAGCCAACGAGCTGCGCGAGGAACTCGAGACGACCACGTCGGACCTCAAGCAGAAGAAGCTGATGAAGCGGCTCAAGGTCGTCGAGAACTTCATCGACTCCGGCAACCGTCCCGAATGGATGATCATGAAGGTCATTCCGGTGATTCCGCCGGACCTGCGTCCGCTTGTGCCGCTTGACGGCGGCCGGTTCGCGACCTCGGACCTCAATGATCTCTACCGCCGCGTCATCAACCGCAACAACCGTCTGAAGCGGCTGATGGAACTGCGTGCGCCGGGCATCATCATCCGCAACGAGAAGCGCATGCTGCAGGAGGCCGTCGACGCGCTGTTCGACAACGGCCGCCGCGGCCGCGTCATCACGGGCGCCAATAAGCGCCCGCTGAAGTCGCTGTCCGACATGCTGAAGGGCAAGCAGGGCCGCTTCCGCCAGAACCTGCTCGGCAAGCGCGTCGACTATTCCGGCCGCTCGGTCATCGTGACCGGCCCGGAACTCAAGCTGCACCAGTGCGGCCTGCCGAAGAAGATGGCGCTGGAGCTGTTCAAGCCGTTCATCTATGCGCGGCTCGACGCCAAGGGTTATTCGTCGACCGTCAAGCAGGCGAAGAAGCTGGTCGAGAAGGAAAAGCCGGAAGTCTGGGACATCCTCGACGAGGTCATCCGCGAGCACCCTGTGCTCCTCAACCGCGCGCCGACGCTGCACCGCCTCGGCATCCAGGCATTCGAGCCGGTGTTGATCGAGGGCAAGGCGATCCAGCTGCATCCGCTGGTCTGCACCGCCTTCAACGCGGACTTCGACGGCGACCAGATGGCCGTGCACGTTCCGCTGTCGCTCGAGGCGCAGCTGGAAGCGCGCGTGCTGATGATGTCGACCAACAACATCCTGCATCCTGCCAACGGCCAGCCGATCATCGTGCCGTCCCAGGACATGGTGCTGGGTCTCTATTACCTGTCGATCGTGGCCGAGAACGAGCCGGGGCAGGGGATGGTCTTCTCCGACATGGGCGAGCTGCACCATGCGCTGGAGAACAAGGTCGTCACGCTGCACACGAAGATCAAGGGCCGTTTCAAGACGGTCGACGAGGGCGGCAACCCCGTCTCCAAGATCTACGAGACCACGCCGGGTCGCATGATCATCGGCGAGCTCCTGCCGCGTCACCCGAAGGTGTCGTTCGACATCTGCAATACGGAGATGACCAAGAAGAATATCTCCAAGATGCTTGACGTCGTTTATCGCCACTGCGGCCAGAAAGAGACCGTGATCTTTGCCGACCGGATCATGTCGCTCGGTTTCGGTCATGCCTGCCGGGCGGGCATTTCCTTCGGCAAGGACGACATGGTAATCCCGGAATCCAAGGCGAAAATCATCGCGGAGACCGACAAGATCGCCAAGGAATACGAGCAGCAGTACAATGACGGCCTGATCACCTTCGGCGAGAAGTACAACAAGGTGGTCGATGCCTGGGCCCGCTGCGACGACAAGCTGACCGAGGAAATGATGGCCGGCATCCAGGCCGTCCAGTTCGAGGAAAGCGGACGCCAGAAGCAGATGAACTCCATCTACATGATGGCGCGTTCAGGTGCCCGCGGCTCGACCCGGCAGATGAAGCAGCTTGCCGGCATGCGCGGCCTGATGGCCAAGCCGGACGGCTCCATCATCGAGACGCCGATCATCTCGAACTTCAAGGAAGGCCTGACCGTCAACGAGTACTTCAACTCGACCCACGGCGCCCGCAAGGGCCTCGCGGATACGGCGTTGAAGACGGCAAACTCGGGTTATCTGACCCGCCGTCTCGTCGACGTGGCGCAGGACTGCATCATCACGCAGAGGGATTGCGGCACCGACAAGGGCCTGACCATGTCCCCGATCGTCGATGCCGGCCAGGTGGTCGCCTCGATCGGTCAGCGCGTGCTGGGCCGCACGGTGCTCGAGGACATCGTGCATCCGGCAACCGGCGAGGTCATCGTGCCTGCCGGCAGAATGGTCGAGGAGAAGGACATCGATGAGATCGAGTCCGCCGGCATCCAGACCGTGAAGATCCGTTCGGCGCTGACCTGCGAACTGAAGAACGGCGTCTGCGGCGTCTGCTATGGCCGCGACCTGGCGCGCGGCACGCCGGTAAACCTCGGCGAGGCCGTGGGCGTGATTGCCGCGCAGTCGATCGGCGAACCGGGCACCCAGCTGACCATGCGTACCTTCCACATGGGTGGCACGGCGCAGGTGGTGGACCAGTCGTTCCTGGAAGCTTCCTACGAGGGTACGATCGAGATCCGCAACCGCAACGTGGTCCGGAACTCCGAAGGCGCTCTCATCGCCATGGGCCGCAACATGTCGGTCATCATCCGCGACGAGAAGGGCGAGGAGCGTGCAACGCATCGCGTGACCTACGGCTCCAAGCTGATGGTGGACGACGGTGACAAGGTGAAGCGCGGCCAGCGTCTGGCCGAGTGGGACCCGTACACCCGGCCGATCATGACGGAAGTCGAGGGTACGGTTGCCTTCGAGGACCTGGTCGACGGCCTGTCGGTCCAAGAATCGGCGGACGAATCCACCGGTATCACCAAGCGCGTCGTCATCGACTGGCGTTCGACGCCGCGTGGCTCGAACCTCAAGCCGGCGATTACCGTGCTCGACGGCAAGGGCAAGGTGGCCAAACTTGCCAGGGGCGGTGATGCGCGCTTCCTGCTGTCGGTCGACGCCATCCTTTCGGTGGAGCCGGGCGCACAGGTCAAGCCGGGCGACGTGATCGCGCGTATCCCGATGGAAAGTGCCAAGACCAAGGACATCACCGGCGGTCTGCCGCGTGTTGCCGAGCTGTTCGAGGCGCGCCGTCCGAAGGATCATGCGATCATCGCGGAAATCGACGGCACGATCCGGTATGGACGCGACTACAAGAACAAGCGTCGCATCATCATCGAGCCGCATGACGATTCGCTCGAACCGGTCGAATACCTGATCCCGAAGGGGCGCCCGTTCCACCTGCAGGACGGCGACACCATCGAGAAGGGTGACTTCGTGCTCGACGGCAATCCGGCGCCGCACGACATCCTGGCGGTCAAGGGCGTCGAGGCGCTGGCCTCCTATCTCGTCAACGAGATCCAGGAAGTCTACCGGCTGCAGGGCGTGGTGATCAACGACAAGCATATCGAGGTCATCGTTCGCCAGATGCTGCAGAAGGTGGAGATCACCGATCCGGGTGGCTCCCAGTACATCGCCGGCGACAATGTCGACCGGATCGAGCTGGAAGAGGTCAACGAGCGCCTGATCGAGGAAGGCAAGGAGCCCGCCAAGGGCGAGCCCGTGCTGCTCGGCATCACCAAGGCGTCGCTGCAGACACCGTCCTTCATCTCGGCGGCGTCCTTCCAGGAGACTACCAAGGTTCTCACGGAAGCAGCCGTCGCGGGCAAGATCGACACGCTTCAGGGCCTGAAGGAGAACGTGATCGTCGGCCGCCTGATCCCGGCCGGTACCGGCGGGACGATGAACCAGATCCGCCGCATCGCGACGTCGCGCGACGAGCTCATCCTCGAGGAACGTCGCAAGGCATCGAATGCCGCAAGCGCGGATGCCATGCTGGTCGACATGACCGACTCCGGCACGCCTGCGGAATAGTCGGCAGTCACAAGAAACAGGAAACGCCGGGCCCGAGAGCCCGGCGTTTTCATTTCGTCAGGGCCGGTCGGTGCCGGGTCAGCCGCCGGGCTTCCAGTCCTTCAGGACGGAGAAGGGGTCCCATTCCTCGTCCTCCTCTTTCTGCTGCCGCGATTCGCCTTCCTCGAGCCCTTCGGCGAATGTGACGATGGCGACTTCGCCCTCGCATGCGCCCTGGTAGGCCGAGGCGTGGGGCTCCTCGTCCGGAGCATCGACGAGCGTCCCGATCTGGTCGAATTCGGCCTCCTCGTAGCCCCGTTCAGCCAATGCGTTCAGAGCCGTCCGGATGGCCGAGTCGTCGTCGGGGGCGGCCAGCAGGATATGGACCGGCGCTTCCGGCCCGTCCTTCACGGGCCAGACGCGACCGATGATGATGAAAATGCCTTGTGGCGCGTCCGAATCGGGGTCGTGCATCGGGTGACTTTCGTTGCTGGTGTTTCGTTTCGCTTATTCAGCATGTTTTTGCGCAGGATGCGACACCATCCGGCCCCGTGCTGATCCGTATGATATAGTTTCGTGAGGGCGCGCGAAGGCGCAAGAACATTGCGCGGCCGGCCGGCGGGCGGGCTTATCGCGATGGCATTCGCAAAAAGTGCCCGGATTGTCTTGACGTGACAGGGCCTTGCGTATTAATAGCCGCGCACCAAGCCAATGTGAGATCGATTTTTCGGTGGCGCCGAGCCCTGAAGCTTATCTCAAACAAGGCTTACCAGCGAAGCTGATACATCGCGATAACACGAAACGGTCCGCCGTTTCCTCTGTTCGACTGGGGCAGGGCCTGCCAAGGCCGCGTGCCCCGCTGTCGCATGTTGATGCGAAACGAGTTTTTGCGCATTCGCGCCTGAATGAACGAAGGATGGCTTGATGCCTACAGTGAACCAGTTGGTCCGTAAGCCCCGCGTGGCTCCGGTCAAGCGCAACAAGGTGCCGGCCCTTCAGGCCAACCCGCAGAAGCGCGGTGTTTGCACCCGAGTCTACACGACGACGCCGAAGAAGCCGAACTCGGCCCTCCGCAAGGTCGCCAAGGTTCGTCTGACCAACGGCTTTGAAGTGATTGGTTACATCCCGGGCGAAGGGCATAACCTTCAGGAGCACTCCGTCGTGATGATCCGCGGCGGTCGCGTGAAGGACCTTCCGGGTGTCCGCTATCACATCCTGCGCGGCGTGCTCGACACGCAGGGCGTCAAGAATCGCAAGCAGCGCCGCTCCAAGTACGGCGCCAAGCGTCCGAAGTAATTTATTAGCGGCTGGCGTCAGCCGCCGCCGAATAGTGGGAAACAGACATGTCGCGTCGCCACAGAGCAGAGAAGCGTGAGATCAACCCGGATCCGAAGTTCGGGGACACTGTCGTCACGAAGTTCATGAATGCCATCATGCTTGATGGCAAGAAGTCGGTTGCCGAGCGTATCGTTTACGGTGCGTTCGACGTGATCGCGGAGAAGACCAAGCAGGAGCCGGTCGAGCTGTTCCGCCAGGCGCTCGAAAACGTTGCTCCGCATGTCGAGGTTCGTTCGCGCCGCGTCGGTGGTGCCACCTACCAGGTGCCGGTCGATGTGCGTCCGGAGCGTCGCCAGGCGCTGGCTATCCGCTGGATGATCAATGCCGCGCGCAACCGGAACGAGACGACGATGGTCGATCGCCTGTCGGGCGAGCTCATGGATGCCGCGAACAACCGCGGCTCTGCTGTCAAGAAGCGCGAAGACACCCACAAGATGGCCGAGGCCAACCGGGCGTTCTCGCATTATCGCTGGTAATAAAGAAGACCCTTCAGAGAGGCCTCCTCCCATGGCTCGCGAATATCCGCTGGAAGACTATCGCAACTTCGGCATCATGGCGCACATCGATGCCGGCAAGACGACCACGACCGAGCGTATCCTTTACTACACCGGCAAGAGCCACAAGATCGGTGAAGTGCACGACGGCGCTGCGACCATGGACTGGATGGAGCAGGAGCAGGAGCGCGGCATCACGATTACTTCGGCTGCCACGACCACGTTCTGGCCGGGTCGCGACGGAAAGCAGAAGCGCTTCAACATCATCGACACGCCCGGACACGTCGACTTCACCATCGAGGTGGAGCGCTCGCTTCGCGTTCTCGATGGCGCGGTCGCGCTGCTTGATGCGAATGCGGGTGTCGAGCCCCAGACCGAGACGGTCTGGCGCCAGGCCAACAAGTATTCCGTCCCGCGCATGATCTTCGTCAACAAGATGGACAAGATCGGTGCCGATTTCTATCGCTGCGTCGAGATGATCGAGACGCGCCTCGGCGCCAAGCCGATCGTTCTTCAGCTGCCGGTGGGTGCCGAGAACGAGTTTGCGGGCTGTGTCGATCTCATCGAGATGAAGGCGCTGATCTGGAAATCCGAGAATCTCGGTGCCGAGTGGGACGTGGTCGAAATTCCGGCCGAATTGCAGGCAAAGGCCGAGGAATACCGCGAGAAGCTCATCGAGACGGCAGTCGAGATCGACGAGGCCGCGATGGAGGCCTACCTCGAGGGCGAGATGCCCGACAGCGACAAGCTGCGCGAGCTGATCCGCAAGGGCACCTGCAACGTCGACTTCTTCCCGGTCTTCTGCGGCTCCGCCTTCAAGAACAAGGGTGTTCAGCCGCTTCTCGATGCGGTGGTCGACTTCCTGCCGTCCCCGATCGATGTTCCGGCCATCAAGGGTATCGATCCGAAGACGGAAGAGGAGATCAAGCGCGTTTCCTCCGATGACGAGCCGCTTTCCATGCTCGCCTTCAAGATCATGAACGACCCGTTCGTCGGCTCGCTGACCTTCTGCCGCATCTATTCCGGCAAGGTCGAGGCCGGCGTGTCGCTGATGAACACGGTGAAGGGCAAGCGCGAGCGCATCGGCCGCATGCTTCAGATGCACTCCAATTCGCGCGAGGACATCAAGGAAGCCTATGCGGGCGACATTGTCGCCATCGCCGGCCTCAAGGAGACCACCACCGGCGACACGCTCTGCGATCCGCTGAAGCCGGTGATCCTGGAGCGCATGGAGTTCCCCGACCCGGTCATCTCCATCGCGGTCGAGCCCAAGTCCAAGGCCGACCAGGAGAAGATGGGTCTTGCGCTGAATCGTCTCGCTGCCGAGGATCCGTCCTTCCGCGTGCGTTCGGACGAGGAGTCCGGCCAGACGATCATCTCCGGCATGGGTGAGCTTCATCTCGACATCATCGTCGATCGCATGAAGCGCGAGTTCAAGGTCGAGGCCAATATCGGCGCGCCGCAGGTTGCTTATCGCGAGACGATCACCCGGGAGGCCGAGATCGACTACACGCACAAGAAGCAGTCCGGCGGTTCCGGCCAGTTTGCCCGCGTCAAGATCAAGTTCGAGCCGAACCCCGAGGGTGACGATTTCGCGTTCGAGAGCGTCGTCGTCGGCGGCAACGTCCCGAAGGAATACATCCCGGGTGTTGAAAAGGGCATCCAGTCGGTCATGGACTCCGGTCCGCTCGCCGGCTTCCCGATGCTTGGCGTGAAGGCGACTCTGCTGGACGGCGCGTATCACGACGTGGACTCCTCGGTCCTGGCCTTCGAGATCGCCGCCCGCGCGGCTTTCCGCGAGGGTGCGCAGAAGGCCGGTGCCCAGCTGCTCGAGCCGATCATGAAGGTCGAGGTGGTGACGCCGGAAGAGTACATGGGCGACATCATCGGCGACCTGAACTCTCGCCGCGGGCAGATTGCCGGCACCGAGAGCCGCAACATCGACCAGGTGATCACCGCCATGGTGCCGCTGGCGAACATGTTCGGCTACGTGAACACGCTGCGCTCCATGAGCCAGGGGCGCGCCCAGTACACGATGATCTTCGATCACTACGAGGCCGTGCCTCAGGCGGTCGCCCAGGAGATCCAGAAGAAGTTCGCATAGGGCGGGATCCCTCAGGCTTCCGCGTCGCGGAGCCGGTAACGACAAGCATTTTGTCCGCGTGACAGACAAGAACGGAGAATAAAGATGGCGAAGGGTAAGTTTGAGCGCACGAAGCCGCATGTGAACATCGGCACGATTGGTCACGTTGACCACGGCAAGACGTCGCTGACGGCGGCGATCACGAAGTTTTTCGGGGAGTTCAAGGCGTACGACCAGATTGACGCTGCGCCTGAGGAGAAGGCACGCGGCATTACGATTTCGACGGCGCATGTGGAGTACGAGACGGAGAACCGTCACTATGCGCACGTGGACTGCCCGGGTCACGCGGACTACGTGAAGAACATGATCACGGGCGCGGCGCAGATGGACGGCGCGATTCTTGTTGTTTCGGCGGCTGACGGCCCGATGCCGCAGACGCGCGAGCACATTCTTCTTGCTCGCCAGGTTGGCGTTCCCGCGATTGTCGTTTTCCTGAACAAGGTTGACCAGGTTGACGACGAGGAGCTTCTGGAGCTCGTGGAGATGGAGGTTCGCGAGCTTCTGTCGTCCTACGAGTTCCCGGGCGACGACATTCCGGTGATCAAGGGTTCGGCGCTTGCTGCGCTCGAGGACTCCAACAAGGAGATCGGCGAGGACGCGATCCGCGCGCTGATGGCCGAGGTCGATAGCTACATTCCGACGCCGGAGCGTCCGATCGACCAGCCGTTCCTGATGCCGATCGAGGACGTGTTCTCGATTTCCGGCCGCGGCACGGTGGTGACGGGTCGCGTCGAGCGCGGCGTGATCAACGTTGGCGACGAGATCGAGATCGTGGGCATCCGTCCGACGACGAAGACGACCTGCACGGGCGTCGAGATGTTCCGCAAGCTGCTCGATCAGGGTCAGGCTGGCGACAACATCGGCGCGCTGCTTCGCGGCATCGACCGCGACGGCGTGGAGCGCGGCCAGGTTCTTTGCAAGCCGGGTTCGGTCACGCCGCACACGAAGTTCAAGGCCGAGGCCTACATCCTGACGAAGGAGGAGGGCGGTCGCCACACGCCGTTCTTCAACAAGTACCGTCCGCAGTTCTACTTCCGGACGACGGACGTGACGGGCGAGGTTACGCTTCCGGAAGGCACCGAGATGGTGATGCCGGGCGACAACGCCGAGATGAACGTGGAACTGATCGTTCCGATCGCGATGGAAGAGCGCCTGCGCTTCGCCATCCGCGAGGGCGGCCGCACCGTCGGTGCCGGCATCGTCGCCAAGATCATCGAGTAGGCGAAATTATAAGTTTGTCGGAGCGCGGCACCCGCTGCCGCGCTTCGTTTCTTGAATAAGGAACAAGTCGTATGAACGGCCAGAACATCCGCATTCGCCTCAAGGCGTTCGATCACCGGATCCTCGATGCCTCGACGCGCGAAATCGTGTCGACCGCGAAGCGAACCGGCGCGAACGTGCGTGGGCCCGTGCCGCTGCCAACACGGATCGAGAAATTCACCGTGAACCGGTCGCCGCACATCGACAAGAAAAGCCGCGAGCAGTTCGAGATGCGCACCCACAAGCGCCTCTTGGACATCGTCGATCCGACACCGCAGACCGTGGACGCGCTGATGAAGCTCGACCTGGCGGCCGGCGTCGACGTCGAAATCAAGCTCTGAGCGAACCGGATTGGGGAAGGATGAACCAATGCGTTCAGGAGTAATCGCACAGAAGCTGGGCATGACCCGCGTCTACAATGACGAGGGCGAGCAGCAGCCGGTTACAGTTCTTCGGATGGAGAACTGCCAGGTTGTGGCCCAGCGTACCGAAGAAAAGAACGGCTACACCGCGGTGCAGCTTGGCGCCGGTTTCGCGAAGGTGAAGAACACCACGAAGGCCTTGCGCGGCCACTTCGCCAAGGCGTCCGTCGAACCGAAGCGGAAGCTCGCGGAATTCCGCGTCTCGCCCGACAACATGATCGACGTCGGCGCCGAGCTGACGGCCGATCACTTCGTGCCGGGCCAGAAGGTCGATGTAACCGGCACCACCCAGGGCAAGGGCTTCCAGGGTGTCATGAAGCGTCACAACTTTGGTGGCGGTCGCGCGACGCACGGCAACTCGCTTTCGCACCGTTCTCACGGTTCGACCGGCATGTGCCAGGACCCCGGCAAGGTGTTCAAGGGCAAGAAGATGGCCGGTCACATGGGCGCCACGCGCGTGACCACGCAGAACCTAGAGGTCGTTTCCACCGACGCCGAGCGCGGGCTGATCCTCGTCAAGGGCGCGGTACCCGGTTCCAAGGGTGCCTGGATCCTTGTGCGCGATGCCGTCAAGGCCAGCCTGCCGAAGGATGCACCGAAGCCGGCCGCGTTGCGCGCAAGCGCTGAAGCCGCCGCTCCGGCCACCGAGAGCGCGGAAGGGGCAGAATAATGGATATCAAAGTAACCACGCTCGCCGGCAAGGCCGCCGGCTCGGTCAAGGTTTCGGACGAGGTGTTCGGTCTCGAGCCGCGTGCCGACCTGATCCAGCGCGTCGTTCTGTGGCAGCTTGCCAAGAAGCAGCAGGGCACGCACCAGACCAAGGGCCGCGCCGATATCTCGCGCACCGGCGCCAAGATGTATCGCCAGAAGGGCACCGGTCGCGCACGCCACTCCTCGGCGCGCGCTCCGCAGTTCCGCGGCGGCGGCAAGGCTCACGGGCCGGTTGTTCGCAGCCACGAGTTCGACCTGCCGAAGAAGGTCCGCGCCTTGGGGCTGCGCCACGCGCTTTCCGCCAAGGCCAAGTCGTCGGACCTGATCGTCGTCGATGACCTGAAGGCGGCCGACGCCAAGACGAAGACGCTGGTCGGCCAGCTTTCCGGCCTTGGGCTCGACAGCGCCCTCGTTATCGGTGGCGCCGAGATCGACGACAACTTCCGCAAGGCGGCGTCGAACATTCCGCAGATCGACGTGCTGCCCGTGCAGGGCATCAACGTCTACGACATACTGCGCCGCAACAAGCTGGTGCTGTCCAAGGCTGCGGTCGAAGCACTCGAGGAGCGGTTCAAATGACGGACATTCGCCACTATGACGTGATCGTCTCTCCGGTGATCACCGAGAAATCGACCCTCGTCTCGGAAAACAACCAGGTCGTCTTCGATGTCGCCCGCGACGCTTCCAAGCCCGAGATCAAGGCTGCGGTTGAAGCGCTGTTCGGCGTCAAGGTGAAGGCGGTCAACACGCTGGTCCGCAAGGGCAAGGTCAAGCGTTTCCGCGGCATCAAGGGCAAGCAGAGCGACGTGAAAAAGGCGGTTGTGACACTCGTCGATGGACAGTCCATCGACGTCACGACCGGGCTCTAAGCGGTCGGCCGAGAGGTAATTGTTATGGCATTGAAAACTTTCAAACCTACGTCTCCCGGCCAGCGCCAGCTGGTTACGGTCGACCGTTCCGGTCTTCACAAGGGTGGACCGGTCAAGGCGCTGACCGAGGGACTGAGCAAGTCGGGCGGTCGCAACAACTATGGTCGCATGACGTCGCGCAACAAGGGTGGCGGGCACAAGCGTACCTACCGCGTCATCGACTTCAAGCGTTCCAAGAAGAACGTCGAAGCGACGGTGGAGCGCCTTGAGTACGATCCCAACCGTACCGCCTTCATTGCGCTTCTGAAGTATGATGACGGCGAACTGTCCTATATCCTTGCGCCGCAGCGCCTGCAGGCCGGCGACCGCGTCGTGTCGGCGGACTATGCGGACGTGAAGCCGGGCAACGCGATGGAACTCGGCCGCATGCCGGTCGGTACCATCGTTCACAACGTGGAGATGAAGCCGGGCAAGGGTGGTCAGATCGCCCGCTCGGCAGGCACCTACGCCCAGCTCGTCGGTCGCGACCAGGGCATGGCGATCCTGAGGCTCAACTCGGGCGAACAGCGCCTCGTGTCCGGTAAGTGCATGGCCACCGTTGGTGCCGTCTCGAACCCGGACCACGGAAACATCAACCTCGGCAAGGCGGGCCGTTCGCGTTGGCTCGGCCGTCGCCCGCACGTTCGCGGTGTCGTCATGAACCCGGTCGACCACCCGCACGGTGGTGGTGAAGGCCGGACTTCCGGCGGCCGCCATCCGGTGACGCCCTGGGGCAAGCCGACCAAGGGCAAGAAGACACGTTCGAACAAGTCGACAGACAAGTTCATCATGCGTTCGCGCCACCAGCGCAAGAAGTAATCGAGAGAGGAAAAGCCTATGGCTCGTTCAGTATGGAAAGGCCCGTTTGTTGACGGCTATCTTCTCAAGAAGGCCGAGAAGGCGCGCGAGAGTGGCCGTCACGACGTGATCAAGATCTGGAGTCGCCGTTCCACGATCATGCCGCAGTTCGTCGGCCTGACCTTCGGCGTCTACAACGGCACGAAGCATATTCCGGTCGCCGTGACCGAGGAGATGGTCGGCCACAAGTTCGGTGAATTCGCTCCGACGCGGACCTACTACGGTCATGGCGCGGACAAGAAGGCAAAGAGGAAGTAACCATGGGCAAGCCCAAGGCACCGCGCCGGCTGGCCGACAACGAAGCGCGTGCGGTCACCCGCACCATCCGCGTCAGCCCGCAAAAGCTCAATCTGGTTGCGGCCATGATCCGGGGCAAGAAGGTCGACGCCGCGCTGGCGGATCTGACCTTCTCGCGCAAGCGTATCGCCGCCACCGTGAAGAAGACGTTGGAGTCGGCGATCGCAAACGCTGAAAACAACCACGATCTCGACGTTGACGCCCTGGTGGTTGCCGAGGCTTATGTCGGCAAGTCGATCGTGATGAAGCGCTTTCATGCCCGCGGTCGCGGTCGTGCCAGCCGTATCGAGAAACCGTTCTCTCACCTCACCATCGTCGTGCGTGAGCAGGCCGAAGTAGAGGAGGCCGCATAATGGGTCAGAAAATCAATCCGATCGGCCTTCGCCTCGGCATCAACCGGACCTGGGATTCGCGCTGGTACGCCAATTCCGGCGAGTATGGCGAGCTGTTGCACGAGGATCTGAAGATCCGCGAGTACCTGATGAAGGAACTCAAGCAGGCGGCTGTATCGAAGATTGTCATCGAGCGTCCACACAAGAAGTGCCGCGTGACGATACACTCGGCCCGTCCGGGTATCATCATCGGCAAGAAGGGCGCCGACATCGAGAAGCTCCGCCGCAAGCTGTCGGAGTTCACCTCGGCGGAAACGCATCTCAACATTGTTGAAGTGCGCAAGCCGGAGATCGATGCGAACCTGGTGGCCCAATCGATTGCGCAGCAGCTCGAGCGCCGCGTTGCCTTCCGTCGTGCCATGAAGCGTGCCGTCCAGTCGGCCATGCGCCTTGGCGCCGAGGGCATCCGCATCAATTGCGCGGGCCGCCTTGGCGGCGCGGAAATCGCGCGCACCGAGTGGTACCGCGAGGGCCGTGTGCCGCTGCACACGCTTCGTGCCGACGTGGACTACGGAACCGCCGAGGCCGAAACGGCCTATGGCATCTGCGGCATCAAGGTCTGGATCTTCAAGGGCGAAATCCTCGAACACGATCCGATGGCCTCCGAGCGCCGGGCAACGGAATCCGACAGCCAGGGTTCTGGCCGCCGTCGCGATAACGCGTAAGCGGACGGGATTGGAGTAAGAGACAATGCTGCAACCGAAACGGACAAAGTACCGCAAGCAGTTCAAGGGCAAGATCCATGGAGTCGCCAAGGGCGGCACCGCCCTGAACTTCGGCGAATACGGCCTGAAGGCGCTGGAACCCAACCGCGTCAATGCTCGCGAGATCGAGGCGGCCCGCCGCGCGATCACGCGTCACATGAAGCGCGCCGGTCGGGTCTGGATCCGGATTTTCCCGGACGTGCCGGTCACCTCGAAGCCGACCGAAGTGCGCATGGGTAAGGGCAAGGGCTCGGTCGACTACTGGGCGGCCAAGGTGAAGCCTGGTCGGGTCATGTTCGAGATTGACGGCGTGCCGGAAGATGTCGCCCGCGAGGCACTGCGCCTCGGCGCCGCCAAGCTTTCGGTCAAGACACGCTTTATCCAGCGTATCGCCGAGTAGGAGTGAAGTTGATGAAAGCCTCTGATGTAAGGGCCATGAGCGCCGATCAGCTCGCCGACGAGCTTGCGAAGCTGAAGAAGGAGCAGTTCAACCTGCGCTTCCAGAAAGCGACCGGCCAGCTGGAGAAAACCTCGCGCGTACGCGAAGTGCGCCGCGACATTGCCCGTATCAAGACGATCGCCGCCGAGATGGCGGCTAAAGGGAAGTAACATGCCAAAACGCATTCTTCAGGGCACCGTCGTGAGCGACAAGAATGACAAGACCGTCGTGGTCAAGGTCGAACGCCGTTTCACGCACCCGCTGTTCAAAAAGACCGTGCGCCGCACCAAGAAGTACAAGGCGCATGATGAGAACAATCAGTTCAAGGTTGGCGATTCCGTCTTCATCCAGGAGAGCGCGCCGATTTCGAAGGACAAGTGCTGGGTGGTCGTGACAGACCAGCCTGCAGGCTAACCGAAACGCAAACATGCGGCTTCCGCGGAAGCCAGCTGGACAGACTTAAAAGGCAGCCAGTCATGATTCAGATGCAAACAAACCTCGATGTCGCCGACAACTCCGGCGCCCGTCGTGTTCAGTGCATCAAGGTGCTGGGCGGCTCCAAGCGCAAATATGCTTCCGTGGGCGACGTGATCGTTGTCTCGGTGAAGGAAGCGATCCCGCGCGGCCGCGTCAAGAAAGGCGACGTGATGAAAGCCGTCGTCGTTCGCACCGCGAGCGACATTCGCCGTCCCGACGGTAGCGTTATCCGCTTCGACAAGAACGCGGCCGTTATCGTGGACAACAAGAAAGAACCGGTCGGCACCCGTATCTTCGGCCCTGTGCCGCGCGAACTGCGCGCCAAGGCCCACATGAAGATTATCTCGCTGGCGCCGGAAGTTCTGTAAGGAGAGACACGATGCAGAAGATCCGCAAAGGCGACGAGGTCGTCGTGCTCACCGGCAAGGACAAGGGCCGCAAGGGCTCGGTCCTGAAGGTCATGCCGAAGGAGAATCGTGCGATTGTCTCCGGCATTAACGTGGTGAAACGCCACCAGCGCCAGACGGCGAACCAGGAAGGCGGCATTGTCTCGAAGGAGGCGCCGATCCACCTGTCTAACCTGGCCGTGGTGGACCCGAAAGATTCCAAGCCGACCCGTGTCGGTTTCCGCATGGAGGGCGATCGCAAGGTCCGCTACTCCAAACGTTCCGGAGAAGTGATCGATGGCTGACGCAAAGTACGAACCGCGGCTGAAGACGCTGTACCGCGATGCCGTGCGCAAGCAGATGCTTGAGCAGTTCGGCTACTCGAACGAGATGGAGATCCCCCGTGTGACGAAGATCGTCGTCAACATGGGCGTTGGCGAAGCGACGGCCGATTCCAAGAAGCCGGCGTCGGCTGCGGAGGATCTGACCCTGATCACCGGCCAGCGCGCGGTGATCACGCACGCCCGCAACTCGATTGCCGGGTTCAAGGTGCGCGAGGGCATGCCGATCGGCGCCAAGGTCACGCTTCGCGGCGACCGGATGTTCGAGTTCATGGACCGCCTGGTCAACATCGCGCTTCCGCGCGTTCGCGACTTCCGCGGTCTCAACCCGAAGAGCTTCGATGGACGTGGCAACTTCGCCATGGGCCTGAAGGAGCACATCGTGTTCCCCGAGATCAACTACGACAAGGTCGATCAGATCTGGGGAATGGATATCATCGTTTGTACGACGGCGAAGACGGACGACGAAGCCCGGGCCCTGCTCAAGGCCTTCAACTTCCCGTTCCGCCAGTAACGGCAAGCGTAAAAAGGAAAAGCACGCATGGCTAAAGTCAGCGCAGTCGAAAAGAATAACCGCCGCCGCAAGCTGGCGCGTCAGTACGCAGCGAAGCGCGCCTCGCTGAAGGCGATCATCATGGATCGCTCGAAGCCGATCGAAGAGCGCTTCAAGGCGACACTGAAGCTCGCGGAAATGCCCCGCAACTCCGCCAAGGTGCGGGTGCGCAATCGCTGCGAAGTGTCGGGTCGTCCGCGGGGTTACTATCGCAAGCTCAAGATGTCTCGCATCGCGCTTCGTGAACTCGGCTCACTCGGCCGTGTTCCCGGCATCGTGAAATCCAGCTGGTAAGGGGAAACAAAGATGTCCATGTCAGATCCTCTCGGCGATATGCTGACACGTATCCGCAACGGCATTCACCGTTCCAAGGACCGTGTTTCCACGCCGGCTTCCACATTGCGCGGCCGCGTGCTGGATGTGCTGAAGAGCGAAGGCTACATTCGCGATTACTCGCAGGTCGAGTATTCTTCGGGCAAGGCGGAATTCGAGATCGAGTTGAAGTATTTCGACGGCGCTCCGGTCATTCGCAAAATCGAACGTGTTTCCAAGCCGGGTCGGCGGGTCTATGTCGGGGTCAAGTCGATTCCGCATGTGGCCAACGGTCTTGGCATCTCGATCCTGTCCACTCCGCGAGGCGTGATGGCGGATCATGAGGCACGTGAACAGAACGTCGGTGGCGAGCTTCTTTGCCGCGTCTTCTGACGCAGCGGAATGCAACGAGCCCAGTAAACGGACAGGTTGAACAATGTCGCGTATTGGTAAGAAACCGGTAGCTATCCCGGATGGTGTCACGGCCACCGTCGACGGTCAGACCGTGACGGCGAAAGGCCCGAAGGGCGAGCTGAAATTCGTCGTCAACGACGAGGTCCTGGTCGCTCTCGAAGACGGTGCGGTCGCGGTCTCGCCGCGCGACCAGTCGAAGGACGCACGCTCCAAGTGGGGCATGTCACGTTCCATGATTGCCAATATCATGGAAGGCGTGAAGAACGGCTTCGAGCGCAAGCTTGAAATCAACGGCGTCGGCTATCGTGCTGCTATGCAGGGCAAGAACATCCAGCTCTCGCTCGGCTACAGCCACGAAGTGGTCTACGAAGTGCCGGAAGGCATTACCGCCGCGTGCCCCAAACCGACGGAAATCGTTATCTCCGGCATCGACAAGCAGAAGCTTGGCCAGGTTGCCGCCGAGATTCGCAAGTTCCGTCCGCCGGAACCCTACAAGGGCAAGGGCGTGAAATATGCGGAGGAGACAATCATCCGCAAAGAAGGCAAGAAGAAGTAAGGACAACGCGTCATGGCCAAGACCAAGGAATCCGTTACGCGCCGTGCGCAGCGCGTCCGCCGTCAGATCAAAAAGGTGGCCAATGGCCGCCCGCGTCTTTCGGTGTATCGTTCCTCCAAGAACATCTATGCGCAGGTTATCGATGACAGTGCCGGCCATACGGTTGCCGCTGCTTCCACGCTTGACACGGATCTGAAGGGTGCGCTTAAGACCGGCGCGGATACCGCTGCTGCCGCGGCGGTGGGCAAACTGCTTGCCGAGCGTGCCGTCAAGGCGGGCATCAAGGATGTCGTGTTTGATCGTGGTGGATATATTTACCACGGCCGGGTAAAGGCGCTCGCCGATGCGGCGCGTGAGGCTGGCCTGAATTTCTAACCAACCAACCGTGCTTCCGGAAAAGAAAAAGGACTAGGATATGGCACATCAGGACCGTGGAGGTCGCGGGCGCGACCGTGGGTCGCGCGATGAGGTAGAGAGCGAGTTCGTAGACAAGCTCGTCCACATCAACCGCGTTGCGAAAGTTGTTAAGGGCGGCCGCCGCTTCGGCTTCGCCGCTCTCGTCGTTGTCGGCGACCAGAAGGGGCGTGTCGGCTTCGGTCATGGCAAGGCGCGTGAAGTGCCGGAGGCCATCCGTAAGGCGACCGAAGCCGCGAAGCGCGACATGATCTTCGTCCCGCTGCGCTCGGGCCGTACGCTGCATCACGACGTCGAGGGGCGTCATGGCGCTGGCAAGGTCCTGCTGCGCGCGGCCACGCCGGGTACCGGAATCATTGCCGGTGGTCCTATGCGTGCCGTATTCGAAACGCTTGGCGTTCAGGACGTGGTTGCCAAGTCGCTCGGTACGTCGAACCCGTACAACATGGTTCGCGCCACCTTCGATGCCCTGAAGAAGCAGGTGCATCCGAAAGATGTCGCCGCCCAGCGTGGCATCAAGTATTCCACGCTTCAGGCTCGCCGCCGCGAGCTGATCGGCGCCGAAGAATAGACTGATCGTGCTCCTCGCCCCTCCGATGAGAGGGCAGGGGCCATTGGAAGGAAACTGACTGATGGCTGACAAGAAGAAGGGCGCCACGATCACCGTCGAACAGATCGGCAGCCCGATCCGCCGGCCGGCCGACCAGGAGAAAACCCTGATCGGACTCGGCCTCAACAAGATGCACCGTCGTCGTACGCTGGAAGACACCCCGGCAGTACGCGGCATGATCCGCAAGGTTCAGCACCTCGTCCGTATCGTGGACGAGGCCTGATAGCGGGGAGAAAGATCATGAACCTCAACGAATTGCGTGACAACGAAGGCGCTCGCCCCTCCCGCAAGCGCGTCGGGCGCGGCATCGGCTCCGGCAAGGGCAAGACCGGCGGTCGCGGCGTGAAAGGCCAGAAGTCCCGTTCGGGCGTGGCGATCAAGGGCTACGAAGGCGGCCAGATGCCGATCTACCGGCGCCTTCCGAAGCGCGGCTTCAACAACATTTTCGCCAAGGACTTCAACATCGTTTCGCTCGGTCGTATCCAGGCGGCAATCGATGCCGGAAAGCTGGACGCGAAGAAGACCATCGATGCGGCGACCTTGGCCGAGGCTGGCGTCATCCGGCGCGTCAGGGATGGCGTCCGGATCCTTGCCGATGGCGAGTTGAAGGCGAAGGTGAAGTTCGAGGTGGCCGGTGCATCTAAATCGGCCGTCGAGAAGATCGAGAAGGCCGGCGGCTCCATTACCGTTCTCGCGGCCAAGTCGGCCAGCGAGTAAATCCTGCCAAGGGGCGACGATTTAGTCGTCGCCCCTTTCATCACGCGTTTCTTGACTTGCGTCCCTCCGGCATGGCGCTTATCTCCGCACAGAAATGCGTTGATCCCGGCCGGGTGCAGTCCGGCCGACCGTAGGCCTCAGGCGAACCGGAGAAATCCCATATGGCATCGGCAGCAGAACAGCTTGCAGCAAATCTGAACTTCGGCGCTTTCGCCAAAGCCGAGGAACTCAAGAAACGCATCTGGTTCACGATTGGCGCCTTGCTCGTCTACCGGCTCGGCACCTATATTCCGCTGCCGGGGCTCGACATGGATGCGTTCGCCCAGGCGTTTTCCAATCAGTCCGGCGGCATCCTCGGCATGTTCAACATGTTTGCCGGTGGCGCGGTTGAGCGCATGGCGATCTTCGCGCTCGGTATCATGCCGTACATTTCGGCCTCGATCGCTATCCAGCTGATGACCTCTGTCATCCCGGCGCTTGAACAGCTCAAGAAGGAAGGCGAGCAGGGCCGCAAGGTCATCAACCAGTACACTCGCTACGGTACCGTCCTTCTTGCGACCCTGCAGGCATACGGAATTGCTGTCGGGCTGGAAAGCGGCAGCGGCATCGTGTCCGATCCGGGCTGGTTCTTCCGCATATCCACGGTCATAACCTTGGTCGGCGGCACCATGTTCCTGATGTGGCTGGGCGAACAGATCACGGCTCGCGGCATCGGTAACGGCATCTCGCTGATCATCTTCTCAGGTATCGTGGCGGGCCTGCCGTCAGCTGTAGCCGGGACGCTGGAACTCGGCCGTACCGGCGCGATCTCGACCGGAATCATCATCGGAATCATCATTCTCGCGATCGTCGTGATCGCGGCGATTGTCATCGTCGAACGCGCGCAGCGCCGTCTGCTTATCCAGTACCCGAAACGTCAGGTCGGCAACCGCATGTTCCAGGGCGATACGTCGCACCTGCCATTGAAGCTGAACACGGCCGGAGTTATTCCGCCCATTTTCGCTTCGTCGCTGTTGCTGCTGCCGGCGACGCTTGCCGGATTCTCGGATACCACGACGCTTCCAGGGTGGGCGACGACGATCCTGGCGGCGCTTGGTCACGGGCAGCCGCTCTACATGCTGTTCTATGCGTCGATGATCGTCTTCTTTGCCTTCTTCTACACGGCAATCGTGTTCAACCCGCAGGACACCGCTGACAATCTGAAGAAGCACTCGGGCTTCATTCCGGGCATCCGTCCCGGGCAGCGCACTGCTGAATATATCGACTACGTGCTGACGCGTATCACTGTAGTTGGTGCCATCTATCTGGTTCTGGTGTGCCTGTTACCCGAATTCCTAATAGCCTCGACCGGCGTACCGTTCTATCTCGGCGGCACGTCTTTGCTCATCGTGGTGAGCGTGACCCTCGATACTGTTGCGCAGATCCAGGGGCACTTGATCGCCCACCAGTATGAGGGCCTGATCAAGAAATCGAAATTGCGCGGGGGGAAACGCGGACGATGAGACTGATTCTTCTTGGACCGCCGGGAGCCGGCAAGGGCACGCAGGCGCAGCGACTTGTTGAGAAATACGGCATACCGCAGCTCTCGACGGGCGACATGCTGCGGGCGGCGGTGAAGGCGGGGACCGAGGTCGGAAAGCGCGCAGAAGCGGTAATGAATGCCGGCAAGCTCGTCTCCGACGACATCGTGAACGCGATCGTCTCCGAGCGCATCGATGAACCGGACTGCGCCGACGGATTCATTCTCGACGGCTATCCGCGAACGCTCGTGCAGGCGGATGCGGTGGAGCAGATGCTCAAGGACAAGGGAATCGCGCTTGATGCGGTGATCGAACTGGAGGTCGACGACGAGGTTCTGGTCGATCGCATCTCCGGCCGCTACAGCTGCGCGAGCTGCGGCGCGGTCTATCACGACACGCTCAAGAAGCCGGAGAAGGAAGGCGTCTGCGACAAGTGCGGTTCCACCGAGTTCAAGCGCCGGGCGGATGACCAGCCGGAGAAGGTCTGGACCAGGCTTCAAGCCTATTACAAGGAAACCTCGCCTCTTATCGGCTACTACTACGCGAAGGGGCTGCTGAAGAGCGTTGACGGTCTGAGGTCGATCGAGGATGTCGCTTCGCAGATCGACGAGATACTCGAGAACGCATGACCGCGCGGATGCGGGAAGGCAGGATGCGCAAAATAGCGGTAAGTCCTGTTGACTCGCGGTATGGGCGGGATTATAGCGGCGCATCTTCCTCGAAAGACTGGTTGAACGTGCCCTTGTGGCGCGATGCCGCTTGAAAAGGAGAACCCGCAGGGGCCGGCCTCCACCGGACGCGGGTAAACACAACCGCCGGTTCGACCGGCCGACATGGAGAATAGAATGGCACGTATTGCCGGTGTTAACCTGCCTTCGGGCAAGCGCGTAGTGATCGCACTTCAATACATTCACGGTATCGGTCCGAAATTCGCGCAGGAAATCATCGAGAAGAACAACATTCCGGCCGAGCGCCGGGTTCACGAGATGACGGACGCCGAGGTGCTCGGTATCCGCGAAACCATTGACCGCGATTACCAGGTCGAGGGTGATTTGCGTCGTGAAGTCTCGATGAACATCAAGCGTCTGATGGACCTTGGCTGCTACCGTGGTCTGCGGCACCGCCGCAACCTGCCTGTCCGCGGCCAGCGCACGCACACCAACGCGCGTACCCGCAAGGGTCCGGCGAAAGCCATCGCAGGCAAGAAGAAGTAATCTGAATGAATCGGGCCGCGTCATCGACGCGGCTCCCGCTCATTCCCAGGTGTAGCCGCTGGAATTACGGCGGTGCAGAGATCGAAAGGAAGATCATGGCAAAGGATGCCGGTCGCGTTCGTCGTCGCGAGCGCAAGAACATCTCTTCGGGTGTTGCTCACGTCAATTCGACATTCAACAACACGATGATCACCATCACCGATGCACAGGGCAACACGATTGCCTGGTCGTCGGCAGGTATGCAGGGCTTCAAGGGGTCGCGCAAATCCACCCCGTTTGCAGCGCAGGTTGCGGCCGAGGATTGTGCCCGCAAGGCACAGGAGCATGGCATGCGTTCACTTGAAGTGGAGGTTTGCGGACCGGGTTCCGGCCGCGAGTCGGCTCTGCGCGCATTGCAGGCCGCCGGCTTCACGATCACCTCGATCCGGGACGTGACGCCGATTCCGCACAATGGTTGCCGCCCGCGCAAGAAGCGTCGCGTCTAATCGTTCCAGAGGCGACGCCGATCCTGCGTTGCCTGTTTTCAGGTCTGTTGCCACGATTGGATGGTGGCAAGGAAGCTGAGGAAAACTGCCGTGATACACAAGAACTGGCAAGAACTGATCAAGCCGAAGAAGGTCGAGTTCAAGAGCGACGGCACCAACAAGGTGACGCTCGTCGCCGAACCGCTCGAGCGCGGCTTCGGTCTCACTCTCGGAAATGCGCTGCGCCGCGTTCTGCTGTCTTCTCTGCGGGGCGCCGCGGTGACCGCCGTGCAGATCGACGGTGTGCTGCATGAATTCTCTTCGATCGCAGGCGTGCGCGAGGATGTTACGGATATCGTTCTGAACATCAAGGAAATCGCCATCCGGATGGAAGGCGACGGCCCGAAGCGCATGGTTGTCCGGAAGCAGGGCCCGGGTGCTGTGACCGCTGGCGACATTCAGACTGTCGGCGATGTCGAGATACTCAATCCGGATCACGTGATCTGCACGCTCGACGAAGGTGCGGAAATCCGCATGGAATTCACCGTCGACAATGGCAAGGGCTACGTGCCTGCCGACCGCAATCGCGCCGAGGATGCGCCGATCGGTCTTATTCCGGTCGACAGCCTCTATTCTCCGGTCCGCAAGGTCTCCTACAAGGTGGAAAACACCCGTGAAGGCCAGGTCCTCGACTACGACAAGTTGACCATGACGATCGAGACCAACGGAGCGGTTTCGGGCGAGGATGCGGTCGCGTTCGCGGCCCGTATCCTGCAGGATCAGCTCGGTGTGTTCGTCAACTTCGAAGAGCCGCAGAAGGAAGTGGAGGAGGAGACCGTTCAGGAACTCGCCTTCAATCCGGCGCTTCTCAAGAAGGTCGACGAGTTGGAGCTCTCGGTGCGCTCGGCGAATTGTCTCAAGAACGACAATATCGTCTACATCGGCGATCTTATCCAGAAGACCGAGGGCGAAATGCTGCGGACTCCGAATTTCGGTCGCAAGTCGTTGAACGAAATCAAGGAAGTGCTGGCGTCCATGGGCCTCCATCTCGGTATGGAAGTGCCCGCCTGGCCGCCGGAAAACATCGAAGACCTCGCGAAGCGTTACGAGGATCACTACTGATCACCGGGTGACCGGATAACTTTCAAGGAGAAGGCTCATGCGCCACGGAAAATCGGGCCGCAAGCTGAACCGCACTGCAAGCCATCGCAAGGCGATGTTTGCCAATATGGCAGCCTCGCTGATCGAGCACGAGCAGATTGTGACCACGCTGCCCAAAGCCAAGGAAATCCGCCCCATCGTCGAGAAGCTGGTTACGCTCGGCAAGAGGGGTGACCTGCACGCACGCCGCCAGGCTATCGCCGCGATTCGCGACGAGAACCAGGTACGCAAGCTGTTCGACACGCTGGCGACGCGTTATGCGGATCGCAATGGCGGCTATATCCGGATCATGAAGGCCGGCTTCCGTCATGGCGACAATGCGCCCATGGCGGTTGTCGAGTTCGTCGACCGCGATGTCGATGCCAAGGGCGCGGCGGACCGTGCCCGGGCCGAAGCCGAAGAGGAACCGGCAGCGGCAGAAGAGGCCGCCTGAGTTCCCGGTCGTCCGGTGCTTGCCGGACGGCGCTGACAGCTACGATGTGACACGGGAAGAGGGGCCTTTTGCGGCCCCTTTTTTTCGTTATGGTTGCGGCGATTCCGCAAGGCCTGGGAGTGCTGATGATGGCGTTATTCAAAGCTTGCCGCGTGGCATTGCTCTCGATCCTGGTCGTGGCGACCGGAGTGCCGCCTGCTCTGGCGCAGGAGGGCGGGCAGTCTGCCGGCGAGATATTGCTGGACCTGTTTGCCGGGCGCGACCGCCAGGACAATGCCGGCGCGGAGCGCCGTGTCCCGCTCAGCCGCGACGAGATGCAGCTCTCCTTCGCGCCGCTGGTGAAGGCGACGGCGCCGGCCGTGGTCAATGTCTATGCAGCCCGACTGGTCCAGCAGCGCTCGCCATTCGCCGGGGATCCGTTCTTCGAGTTCTTCTTCGGACCCGGCTTCTCGGGGCCGACGCGCCCGCGCATGGAACAGTCTCTCGGCTCCGGCGTGATCGTCGACCCGTCGGGCCTGATCGTGACGAACAACCACGTGATCGGCGATGCCGACGAGATCAAGGTGGCGCTTTCGGACGGTGAGGAGTTCGAAAGCACCGTCGTGCTGCGTGACGAGCGCGCCGACCTCGCCGTGCTCCAGATCGACGCGGGCCGCGATCTGGATTATCTCGAGATCGCGGATTCGGATGCGGTCGAGATCGGCGATCTCGTGCTCGCCATTGGCAACCCCTTCGGCGTCGGCCAGACGGTTACCTCGGGCATCGTGTCCGCCCTGGCGCGCAACCGCGTCGGTGTCTCCGATTTCGGCTTCTTCATCCAGACGGACGCGGCAATCAATCCCGGCAATTCCGGTGGTGCCCTCATATCCATGTCCGGCAAGCTGATCGGCATCAACACCGCGATCGTATCGCGCTCGGGTGGTTCCATAGGCATCGGCTTCGCGATCCCCTCCAACATGGTCCGCGCCGTTATCGACCAGGCCAGGGGCGGGGCGGATGCATTCGAGCGGCCCTATATCGGCGCACGCTTCGACACGGTGACGCCGGCGATTGCCGAGAGCCTCGGCATGCGGCGGCCGTCGGGCGCGATCGTCACCGAGGTCGATCGCGGCAGTCCCGCCGACAGGGCCGGGATTCGCCCCGGAGATGTCGTGCTCAGCATGGATGGGCATCCGATCGAGCATCCCGATGCGCTTGAGTATCGGCTCGAGACCGCCGGGCCGGGCCGTACGGTCACATTCGCCATGCTTTCACGCGGCCAGCGCGTCGCCGTCGATCTTACGCTTGAGCAAGTGCCCGAAACCGTGCCCGCGAACGAGACGCAGATCGCGGGGACCAGCCCGCTTTCCGGCGCGACCGTCGCAAACATCTCGCCGCGAGTGCTCGATCGTCTCAATGTCCGCTTTCGCGGTGAGGGGGTAATCGTCACCGACGTTCGGCGCGGCTCCACCGCCGACAGGATCGGGTTCAAGCGGGGCGATGTTCTGATCGCGATCAATGGCCTGCAGATCGACACGGTTGACACCGTGGCGGAGATCGCTGCCTCGACCGATCGTTCCTGGAGCTTCGTAATCAACCGGGACGGCCGCATCATTCGGCAGTTCTTCCGGGGCTAGCGGGCATATGTCGGATCTCTTCGGCGCCGGGGCACCCGCGCAAACCGGAAAAGGCCACCGGCCGCTTGCCGACCGGCTGCGGCCGACCCGTCTCGAGGATGTCGTCGGGCAGGACCACCTGACCGGACCGGACGGAGCGCTTACGCGCATGATTGCGTCGGGCAGCCTGGGCAACATCATCTTCTGGGGACCGCCAGGCACGGGCAAGACCACCATCGCACGCCTCCTTGCGGGCGCGGCGGACCTGCATTTCGAGCAGATATCCGCGATCTTCAGCGGCGTCGCCGATCTGAAGAAGGTGTTCGACGCAGCGAGGATGCGGTTGCAGAACGGCACGCAGACGCTCCTGTTCGTGGACGAGATCCATCGCTTCAACCGGGCTCAGCAGGACTCCTTCCTGCCTGTGGTAGAGGACGGCACGATCCTGCTGGTCGGTGCGACGACGGAGAATCCGTCCTTCGAGCTCAATGCCGCCCTGCTGTCTCGTGCCAGGGTGCTGACGCTGAACCGGCTTGAGCCGGATTGCCTTGAAGCCCTGCTGAAGCGCGCGGAGGCCGAAACGGGCCGCGAACTTCCGGTTACCGAAGGCGCGCGCGGCCTGCTCGTCGGCATGGCGGACGGCGATGGCCGGGCTGCACTGACGCTGGCCGAGGAGGTCTTCCGCTCCGTCAAGGAGGGCGAAACCCTGGACGAGGACGGGCTCCGCCGTATCGTTCAGCGACGCGCACCGGTCTACGACAAGGGGCAGGACGGCCATTACAACCTGATCTCCGCATTGCACAAGTCGGTGCGCGGTTCCGATCCCGATGCAGCGCTCTATTATCTTGCTCGCATGTTCGATGCCGGCGAGGATCCACTCTATATAGGGCGGCGCCTCGTGCGCATGGCCAGCGAGGATATAGGCCTTGCCGATCCGCAGGCGCTGACGGTCGCGCTGGCCGCCAAGGATGCCTACGACTATCTCGGATCGCCGGAAGGCGAACTGGCGCTGGCGCAAGCCTGCATCTACCTGGCCACCGCGCCGAAATCGAATGCCGCCTATACCGCCTACAAGGCGGCGCTGCGCTCGGCGAAAGAGTCCGGTTCGCTCCTGCCACCAAAACATATTCTCAATGCCCCGACCAAGCTGATGTCGTCGGAGGGATATGGTGAAGGCTATCGATACGACCACGATGAGCCGGACGCATTTTCCGGGCAGGACTACTTTCCGGAAACGATGGGACGAAAGCAGTTCTACCGGCCGGTGGAGCGGGGATTCGAGCGTGACATCAGGAAGCGGCTGGAGTACTGGTCGAATTTGCGCCGCGAAAGGCAGAAGAAATCCGACTGAAATCCACCGTACGTCATCCCATGCAACGCGCCACAAAAAAGGCCATCAGGCGGATAGCGATCGCCGTTCCCGTGCTGGCCATACTGTTCTATTTCATTCCGTGGATCACGGCGATATGGCTTGTCGCCGGCGCGGTCGATGTCATGCGCAACAAGCCGAAGACGGCGTTGTTGTTCAATCGCTACTTCATGGGCAACGGAATACCGACATTCCTGCTTGCGCCCCTCAACCTGCTGATCGACCTCCTGTCCTACAGGAATCCCGGCATCTATACGCTGGACGACTTTCCGGACGAGTATCGCCGCGAAATCGAGGACGTTCTGGATACCTTCAGGAACCGGAAGGAAGAGATAATTGCCAGGGTGGACGATGCCTTCAGCGACGGGCGTCGCGGCATGTATGTCTGGCGCTGGTACGGCAATCGGCAAGCGGACGACGTTCCCGAGTTCAACCGGGACTTCAAGTTCGTGAAGACGATTGCGCTTTCCGTCTTCAGCGGCAAGGAATCCACGACCTGGCATTTCGGGCCATTGCGGCTGTCGATACGAGTCCTGCTCAATCTGGACCCGGCGGACTCCGACGAGGTCTATATCGAGTGCCAGGGCGTCAAGCACATGTGGCGCGACAATCCGCTCTACATCTTCGATGACACGCTGTTCCACCAGTCCGTCAATCGCCTCGATGCGCGGCGGTACAACGTGTTCATGGATGTGGTGCGACCTTCTCCATTTCCCGGGCTCGTGTCCGTCATGCTGGCGGGAGTCTCGGCAATAGCGGACCAGATCAAGTCGGTCTTCTACAAGAACTGGAAGATCCTCGGGCAGGGCAAGGGCGCCTGACCGGTGCTGAAGGATTGACCGCGATCAAGGCGACTGCGACAAATTCCGTCTAGGCCGGACGCGAAGGAGGATCGTCATGCGCATTCTAGTCCTGTACGCAACAGTCGAAGGCCACACGCGGAAGATCGTCGGGCACCTGACATCGACGCTCGAAAAGGCCGGCCACGATGTTCGCCTGATCGATTCGACCGGCGACGACACCGTGCCCGCAGCTGACGAATTCGATGCCGTAATCGCCGCCGCGCCCGTGCATGTCGGCAGTTTCCCCGCGCCGCTTCGCCGTTTCGTGAAGGCCAATGCGGAAACGCTGATGGCGCGGCCGGGTGCATTCATCTCCGTATCGCTGTCCGCCGCGTCGGCGGACAAGGGCGAGGTGCAGGAGATCGCCGACTGCGTGGAGGAATTCAGCAAGGAAACCGGGTGGTGGCCGATCTCCATTCATCATGCAGCCGGGGCGTTGAAATACACCGAGTATGATTTCTTCCGGCGCTGGATGCTGAAGCGGATCGCCGGCAAGGAAGGCGGGCCGACCGACACGTCCCGCGATCACGAATTTACCGACTGGAACGCGCTCGACGCGTTCGTGAAGGAATTCGTGGAGCAGGCACCCAATTTGGCCGGAAAAATCTGAGCATCCTCGCGGCGGGGCTTTCGCGGAGCCGAGGCATGGACTAGGAGAAGTTCATGTCTCATCTCCTTCTCGTGGCACTGGGTGGCGGTCTCGGCGCGTCGGCGCGCTATCTCACCAGTCATGCATTGTTGCGCCTGGCCGGGCCGAATTTTCCGTTCGGAACGCTTTCGGTCAACATATTCGGTTCGTTCCTGATGGGGGTGCTGATCGCAATCCTTTCCCGGCGGAGCGGAGCGAGCATGGAGATCCGCAGTTTTCTTGCGACCGGCTTTCTGGGCGGCTTCACCACGTTTTCCGCTTTCTCGCTCGATTTCGTATTGATGTGGGAACGGGGCGATCACTGGCAGAGCGCGCTCTACATGGCGACGAGTGTCGCATTCTCCATACTGGCACTCGTTGCCGGCCTCGCACTCGTTCGGGCGATGGCCTGACACCACCGGGAGCAGACCATGGCAGGCGTCGAACAGAAGACCGTTGACGAGGACGAGGCGGGCATGCGCGTCGACCGCTGGTTCAAGGTGCATTATCCCGCTCTTGCCTTCGGCGCGTTGCAGAAACTGCTGCGCACCGGGCAGGTGCGCGTCGATGGCAGCCGCGTCAAGGCAGACACCCGGCTCGAGGCGGGCCAGACCGTCCGCGTCCCGCCCATGGCGGCAGCCGCGGCGCCGGCGAAGGGGCCGATGACCGCGAAGACGATCCGCAACCAGTCGGACGAGGAAGCCCTCCGGCAGATGATCCTGTTCGAGGACAGGAAGGTGATGGTGCTGAACAAGCCGGCGGGGCTGGCGGTGCAGGGCGGGTCCGGGCTGACGCGGCACGTGGACGGGATGCTGGAAGCATTCCGGAACGCCAGGGGCGAGAAACCGCGGCTGGTCCATCGCATCGACCGCGACACGTCAGGCATTCTCGTGATCGCACGCACGCGCGGCGCCGCCCAGCGCCTGACGGCCTCGTTCCGTGAACGCGACACCAGGAAGACCTACTGGGCGCTTGTGAAGTCCGTTCCGCGAAAGCGGGAGGGCCGCATATCCACCTGGCTGGTCAAGGAGCAGACGCGTGACGGCGACCGGATGCGGGTGTGCAGGCACGGAGAGCCCGATGCCGAGCACGCGGTGACGGTCTACCGCACGGTGGAGACCGCGGGGCAACGCCTGTCGTGGCTGGAACTGGAGCCGGTCACAGGGCGCACGCACCAGCTCCGCGTGCATTGTGCGCATATTGGCCATGCGATTGTCGGCGATCCGAAATATTTCGACGAGGATCCGAACTGGGAATTTCCGGGCGGGATGCAGAAGAAGCTGCATCTCCATGCCCGCAGGATCGTCATTCCCCATCCCGACGGCGGCATCATAAACGTGACGGCGCCGCTGCCGCCGCACATGGTGCAGAGCTGGAACCTGCTCGGCTTCAAGGAAGCCGATGCAGAGGTCGAAGCCGAAGACTAGAGCGCGCCGCGCAGCCGGGCGATGATCTCCCGCCTCTCGGCATCGTTTCCGGCATCCTGAAGGTGCTGTTCCAGCGCGAGCAGGAAGGCAGCGTAGTCATTGTTCCAGTCCGTCAGCAACTCGGTACGCGGAATGCGATCGGGCAGCCTTCCCTTGGACTTCGCGTCTCCCGCCACCAGTTCGAATGTCTCGTCCATCTGCGGCAGGACGATCTTGTCGCGGTCGAAGCCGCGTTCGGCGAGCAGCCGCGCAAGTTCTTCGCGCGCATCGTCGTCCCCGTGGTTCAGGAACAGGCGCCCGGCAACGGGACCGCGCTCCTGTACCCAATCCAGGAGCTCGCCCTGATCGGCATGGGCGGAATAGTTGCCCAGCCTGCGGATTTCCGCCTTGACCAGATATTCCTTGCCATGGATGCGTACGACGGGCTCACCGCTGGATATGTAGTGGCCGAGCGTGCCTGGCGCCTGGTAGCCCACGAAAAGGATCGTGGCGTTGGATCGCCAGATGTTGTTCTTGATGTGATGCTGGATCCGCCCTGCATCAGCCATTCCGCTGGCCGAGATGATGATCGCGCCGCCCGTGATCCTGTTGATCGCCTTGCTTTCCTCGACATCCTGGACAAGGCGGAACCTCGGGTCGCGGAACAGGGCGGCCTCGTCCAGCTCGACGTCATCGAGGGTGCCGGCATGCTTGATGAACACCTCGGTCACGGCCTTCGCCAGGGGGGAGTCGAGGAACACGGTTGTCTCCGGCAGCTCGTTCCTGGCAAGAAGGACGCCGATGTCGTGGAGCAGTTCCTGGCTGCGCTCGACGGCGAAAGCCGGAATGACCACATTTCCGCCGGCCGAGAGGCCGCGAACCAGTTCCTTGCGCAAGTGTTCGCGCCGCGCGACCAGGGTGTAGTCGTCGCGGTCGCGGTCACCATAGGTGCTTTCGCAGATGACATAGTCGAAACCGCGCTCGGCATCCGGCTCGGGATGGAAGACCTTTTCCTCCGGTCCGATATCGCCTGAAAACAGCAGGCGCATCGTGTTGCCATTCGAATCGTCGGCAAACTTCACCTCGACCGAGGCCGATCCGAGAATGTGTCCGGCATTCCAGTAGCGGACATGTATGCCGGGTTTCGGTTCGAACCACTGGTCGTAGTCGTAACCACGCAGCAGTTCGAGGGTCGCCCGTGCATCTTCCTCGGTGTAGATCGGCTCGACGGGTTCCTCGCCGCGGCGCGCGCGCTTGCGATTGTATCGTTCCGTGTTCGAACGCTGGATCTTGGCCGAGTCCAGCAGCATGAAACTCAGCAGATCGGCGGTTGGCGGCGTGCAATAGATCGGGCCGGAAAAGCCGTGCTTGACCAGCTTGGGCAGCAGGCCGGAATGGTCGATATGTGCATGGGTGAGAAGGAGGAAGTCGGCGGCGGGATCGAACGGAAACGGCTTGTCGTTGAGGGCGCGGATTGTCTTGTTGCCCTGAAACATGCCGCAGTCGACGAGGAAGCGGGAACCCGCAGCCTCGACCATCGAGCAGGATCCGGTGACCGTTCCCGCCGCGCCGTAGAATGAAAGAGTCGCCATGCCGTTTTCTCCCGATGGACGTCCCTGCCGGTGTGGCAAATCGGCGACCGGGCGGCAAGGGGCGCGGACCGATTTGCCGCGCCGCAATTCGTGCCGTCAGCTGACGGCGACAAGCTCCACTTCGAAGACGAGATCCTTGCCGGCGAGGGGATGGTTGGCGTCCAGCGTCACCGTCTCCTCATTCGCGTCCACGACGGTCAGGTTGATGACAGTGCCGTCGCCGCCCTGCGCCTGAAGGCGTGCGCCGATCTCCGTGTCGATATGGGGCGGCAGTTCACCGCGCGGCACGACATGGACGCCCTCGGGATGATGGGGGCCATAGGCCTCTTCGGAGGGAATGGTTACCGTCTTGGTCTCGCCGACGCTCATCCCGCGCATTGCCTTGTCGAGGCCGGGAATCACCTGGCCGGCGCCGAGTTCGAACTGGAGAGGCTCGCGGCCATCGGAAGAATCGAACACGGTGCCGTCTGTCAGCTTGCCGGTGTAGTGAATATGCACGGTGTTTCCGTGCTGGGCTTCGGTCATGTTGTGCCTTTCTGGTCGGGGGTTGTGGGCGCAACACGATCGCGCTCCGGATCATACGATCCGCCGGCTTGGCACGCCGGCGGGATGAATGCCACAGCATAGTACGGCGATACCGCGTGTAAACCCCGCCATATCCCGATGCAACCGGCGTTTCTGCCGTGGCCGACAGTGGAGGTTTCGCCGGCCGTCCGGCACTGGGGACGGTCCGTCAGAATTCCGTCCATTCCGCGGGGGCCTTCGCGATGACCGCGCTGCCCTCGGCAAGGAATTCCGGCGCCGCCTCTGTCTCCGTCCGTTCCGGCGCATCTCCGGACGCCTGCTGTTCGCCGGGAGCGGCCTCCTCCAGCCGGAACTGCTTCATGTCGGCTCCGAGCGCGGCCGCTTCTTCGGCAAGCGCGCGGATGCCGGATGTCGTTTCCTCCACCATCGCAGCGTTCTTCTGGGTATTGGAGTCCATCTCGCCGATCGCGCTGTTGATCTGCTCGATGCCGGCAGACTGCTCGCGCATCGAGACGACGATTGACGCGATGTGGTTGTTCACCGTGTTGACCTGCTCGACTATCGCCGCGAGCGACTTGCCAGTGGCACCGACGAGTCCGACGCCGGCCGAGACCTTTCGGTCCGAGGTCTCGATCAGGTTCTGGATTTCGTGCGCCGCGTCCGCGCAGCGCTGCGCCAGCTCGCGCACCTCCTGGGCGACCACCGCGAAACCCTGGCCGGCCTCGCCCGCCCGCGCGGCCTCGACGCCGGCATTGAGCGCCAGCAGGTTGGTCTGGAAGGCGATCTCGTTGATGACGCTTATGATCTCGGAAATCTGGCGGGAGGATTCCT
Organism: Oricola thermophila; assembly: GCF_013358405.1. NCBI lineage: Bacteria > Pseudomonadati > Pseudomonadota > Alphaproteobacteria > Hyphomicrobiales > Ahrensiaceae > Oricola > Oricola thermophila. The sequence goes on along the minus strand of NZ_CP054836.1, from coordinate 1,436,121 downwards.
CGATTTCCGCCATCGCCGCGACCGCATCCTCGACGACCTTGCCGGACTTGTCAGCGTCAGCTGCGGTGGCAGCCGCCTGTTCGCCGGCCTCCTGCGCGCTCTGAGCGGTCGACCGGACGGATTCCGTCATTTCGCCGAGTGCGGCCGCGGTCTGCTCCAGTGCTGAGGCCTGCTGTTCGGTGCGGCGCGACAGGTCCTCCGCCGCCCGCGCGATGCCCTTCGTTCCGTTCTCGATCGTCGCGGCGCTGCCGACTGCAGCGCGGATCGACTCGCCGAGCTTCTCGACCGAGTTGTTGAAGTCGATGCGCAGGCTGTCGAGCTGCGACACGAAGGGCTCGTCGATCCGGACGGCGAGGTTGCCGGCCGAAAGGTCACGCAGGCCTTCGCCGAGCGCATTGATCGCCCTTTGAAGATCTTCTGCCTCCGCCTGGCGTTCCGCGTCGCGGGCTGCGCGCTCGCGGTCGCTGAGCTTGCGGGTCTCCTCGGCCTGTGCCTCGGCCCGCCTCCGGGCAACCTCGCTGTCGCGGAAGACGGCCAAGGCCCTGGCCATGTCGCCGATCTCGTCGCGCCGGTCGGTTCCAGCGATCTCCACTTCGATATCGCCCTCGGCGAGACGGGCCATCACGCGTCCTGTCGAGGCGAGTGGTACCTTGACCGAGCGGCTGATCAGCCAGACGACCGCGCCGATGACGACAGTGCCGCCGATGACAGTCAAGATGGCGTATTTGGTGGTACTCGTCGCAGCCGCGTCAGCCTGTTCGCGGGCATTGTTCTTCAGCGTATCAAGTTCCCCGATCATTTTGTCGATGATCGGCTCCAGCACGGCGGCCAACCGACCGCGCAACTCGGCCTCGCGCAGGGTCTCGTTGACATATTCCTGGAATACCATGCCATAGACACCGATCTTGGCATTGACCTCGTTGCGCTCGGCCACCCAGATCAGCCCGAGCTTTTCCCAGATACCATAGAAATTCTGGATTTCGGCCGCGTGGCGATCGGCGTATACCCGGTCGTGGGTCAGAATGAAGTCGCGCTCAAGAGTGCGCATTTGAAGCAGGCTGATCTTGAACAAAGGCGCTTCCAGCGACTCCAGGGTCTTTTCCACTTCGTTGACCGCGGACTTCAGTTCACCACGCAGGCCACTGTCACCATCGAAGCCAAGAAGCTTGTGCGACTCCACCAGAGTCTGAAAGTCCGAGACATAGGCGCCGAAGGCCTCGTCCAGTTGATCGATGTCGTCAAGCAGCCCAGTGTTTCCGGTACTCTGAGCGAGACCGCGGAGACGCTCAATTTGCGCCGCCGTGTCCATCGACAGTCTTTCATGCTCGGCGATCAGCGCTTCGTCGCCGGTCAGAAGATAGTCCTTCTCTACCCGGCGTGCCTCGATTGTCTGGGCATCGATATTGCCGATCACGAATGCAAGATCGGCTGCGTCATTGGCGCGGGTGGTCAGTCGGTCTTGCCATGTCGCACCGAACAGGAAGATCGCTGTTACGATAAGCATTCCTGCAATCGACATGGGTGCGAACAGCGCCATCTTCTGCGAAATACGCAACTGCATCGCGATTCTCCTCCCGATGGAATTGCTGCCGGCCGCGGATGAAGCGCGTGGCAAGACCGGCAAGGCAGGAAAAACATGCTGAAAACATGCAGCACCGGTTAGGCTCGATCGCCCGCCCGAATGAGGCGCCGGTCTGGCAAGTGTCGATTCAGGCGAATAATATAGTGTTAACGCCAAGTAACGCGAATTTTGACTTTGGTATAAGGCGCGCGCGCTCCCGACAAACAAAAGACCGGCGGCGCTGAGCGCCGCCGGTCCGTGAATTCAGTCCGACAAGTGTCAGACGGAGTAATACATGTCGTACTCGACCGGGTGCGGCGTATGCTCGTAGCGGATGTTTTCCTCTTCCTTGAGCTCGAGATATGCCTCGATCTGATCTTCGTCGAAGACGCCTCCGGCTTTCAGGAACTCGTTGTCCTCCCGCAGGGCCGCAATCGCCTCGCGGAGCGAACCGCATACAGTCGGAATGCCGGCCAGCTCTTCCGCCGGAAGGTCGTAGAGGTCCTTGTCCATCGGGTCGCCCGGATGGATCTTGTTCTTGATGCCGTCGAGGCCGGCCATCAGCATAGCGGCAAATGCCAGGTAGGGGTTTGCGGTCGGATCCGGGAAGCGGATTTCGACACGTTTGCCCTTCGGCGAGGTGGAGAACGGAATCCGGCAGGATGCCGAACGGTTCCGTGCCGAATATGCAAGCAGCACCGGTGCCTCGAATCCGGGGACGAGACGCTTGTAGGAGTTCGTCGACGGGTTGGTGAAGGCGTTGAGCGCCTTGGCGTGCTTGATGATGCCGCCGATGTAGTAGAGGCAGGTTTCCGACAGCCCGGCATAGCCGTCGCCGGCCATGAGCGGCTTGCCATCACCCCAGATCGACTGGTGGACGTGCATTCCGGTGCCATTGTCGCCATAGACGGGCTTCGGCATGAAGGTCGCTGTCTTGCCGTAGGCATGGGCCACGTTGTGAACCACGTACTTGTAGAGCTGGACCTCATCGGCCTTGAAGGTGAGCGTATTGAACAGCATCGAAAGCTCGTGCTGAGCGGCGGCCACCTCGTGGTGATGCTTTTCCGTCTTCACGCCCATCTCGGCGAGGACCGTCAGCATCTCGGACCGGATATCCTGTGCGGAATCGACCGGGTTGACCGGGAAGTAGCCGCCCTTTACGCGCGGGCGGTGGCCAAGGTTGCCCGTTTCGTATTCGGCGTCGTTGTTCGTGGGCAGCTCGACCGAATCGACCTGGAAGCCGGTGTTGTACATGTCCGAGGAGAAGCGGACGTCATCGAACAGGAAGAATTCGGGTTCCGGCCCAAAATAGGCAGTATCGCCGAAACCGCCGGATTTGACGTAGGCTTCGGCTTTCTTCGCAGTCATGCGCGGATCGCGGGAATAGCCCTCGCCGGAAACCGGGTCGAGGATGTCGCAGAAGATAGCCATGGTGGACTGTGCATAGAACGGGTCCATATGGGCCGTCTCTGTATCGGGCATAAGCACCATGTCGGACTCATTGATCGCCTTCCAGCCGGCAATCGAAGATCCGTCGAACATCACACCGTCGGCGAACATGTCCTCGTCGACAACAGCGGTATCAATCGTGACGTGATGCATCTTGCCGCGCGGATCGGTAAAACGCAGGTCGACGAACTTGATCTCGCTGTCCTTGATGTTCTTCAGAATGTCATTTGCACTCATTTTTCTTCCCTTTGGTTGAACTGTAAATTGTTGGGGAATTGCGCAAGGGCGTCAGATGGCATCGGCGCCGGTTTCGCCGGTGCGTATCCGAACCACTTCCTCAATGTTGGACACGAAGATCTTGCCGTCGCCGATTCGACCTGTTTGTGCCGCGTTGCGGATTGCTTCCATGGCGGCCTCGACGGTTTCGTCGGCCACGACGACCTCGACCTTAACCTTGGGCAGGAAATCGACGACGTATTCGGCTCCGCGATAGAGCTCCGTGTGGCCCTTCTGGCGTCCGAATCCCTTCGCTTCGGTGACGGTGATACCTTGCAGGCCGACTTCCTGAAGGGCCTCCTTCACCTCGTCGAGTTTAAACGGTTTGATGATCGCTTCGATCTTTTTCATCTACAGGCAAGCCTCCACGATGTTGTGTGCCCCTACACAAGCAGATGGTGTGCCAATTGGAAATGCGCCGAATTGCCGTAGACAATCGAGCAATCCCCGCACAATCTCCCGGACCTGGAGCAAAGTTTCGGGCGTTTGCGGTCGACGGCCGTGTTTGCAGCGCTCAAGAACTGTGCATCGTGCCCAAAATATGTGCATTTGTGAGGATGTGGTGGTGTCCATTCGCGAAGACCGAATTCTGTCTCATGCCGTACTTGCTTGCGAGCAGATGGCGCATGCAGACCGGTGGACGATCGAGAACGCCCAAATCCCGGGAACAACATTGATGGAGAATGCCGGGGCGGCGGTAGCGCGCGCTGTCCTGGAGCGTTTTGGCCATGCAAGGCGGGCGCTGGTCCTTTGCGGGCCCGGCAACAACGGCGGCGATGGATATGTTGCCGCCCGCATCCTGCAGGAAAGCGGCATGTCCGTGACGGCATATGCCTTTGGCACGCCGCGAGGCGGGACCGATGCGGCGATCGCGCGGTCGCGATATTCCGGCGCAGTGGAGCCGCCCGAGGAATTCGAACCGTCGCGTGATGATGTCGTCGTCGATGCGATATTCGGCGCAGGGCTGACGAGGGACTTGCCGGAGCGCGTCCTGGTTGCGCTCCACAAGGCGAGATCGGCGACATGCCCGGTCGTCGCGGTGGATCTGCCGAGCGGCGTCAATGGTGACAGCGGTGCGGATCTGGGAGGTGCGCTTACGGCGGATGTGACGGTCACGTTCTTCCGCAAGAAACCCGGCCATCTGCTTTTTCCGGGCCGGCAGGCCTGCGGTGAGGTGGTTGTCGCGGATATCGGAGTGCGTGCGGAAGCCCTTGCGGCGAAACCGCCGGTCATCTTCGAGAACGTGCCGCAGCTGTGGGGTCCGGTTTTGCCGAAGCCGGATGCGACCTGGCACAAATATTCCCGCGGTCACGCAGCGGTATTCTCCGGAGGGAAGCATGCCACTGGAGCAGCCAGGCTGGCGGCGCTGGCCGCACAACGTACGGGCGCGGGAGCGGTGACCATTCTTGGCCAGCCGGATGCGCTGGACATTCATGCCGCGCACCTGACATCGATCATGCTGAGGCCCTGCGCGCCGGATGACTCCTATGATCGGCTGGGTGAGCTCAAGGGATGCAGGGCATGTGTGCTGGGACCCGGTTTCGGTGACTTCACCACCGCCCGCCGGCTCGCCTTGTCGATATTGCAGGAAGCGGACAGGACCGGATTGCGCCTCGTCCTGGATGCTGACGGGATCACCGCCTTTGCATCGGAGAGCAAGGCGCTGTTCGATGTTGCCCATGCCGTTGTGGGACAAGCATTGGTGCTGACGCCCCATGAGGGCGAATTCGGCAGGCTTTTTCCAGATCTGGCCGAGGACAGGTCGCTTTCGAAGGTCGACAAGGCGGTTGCTGCGGCGGCGCGGGCCAACGCGGTCGTGCTCTACAAGGGACCGGATACGGTCGTCGCTGCGCCGGACGGACGTGCGGCGATCAATACGAACGCGACGTCCTCATTGGCGACTGCGGGTTCCGGCGATGTGCTGTCCGGAGTGATCGGCGGCCTGGTGGCTCAGGGCTTGCCATTGTGGGAAGCCGCATGTGCTGCGGCATGGCTTCACGGGGAAGCGGGCGGGGCAGCCGGCCCGCTGGCTGTCGCCGAGGATATCGTGGCGCGAATTCCTGTTGCTTTCGGCTTGCTGAACCAGGGCCGGGACACTCGAGCGCCCTGGCCCTGACGGGAGTGTATCATCCCTCGATCTTGATCTTGCGGGCGGCTGCCACTGCCTCCGGCTTCTTCGGCATCACGACCTTGAGGACGCCCTTGTCGAATTTCGCGCTGATCTTGTCCGCGTTCACCCGGTCAGGAACCGGCATGGTGCGCTGGAACGATCCGTAGGAACGCTCGGTGACGTGGACGTTGTCCTTTTCCTCGTCGCGCTCGTGCTTCTTTTCGCCCTTAAGCGTCAGAATGCCCTCGCGCACCGTGAGATCGATATCGTCTTCCGCGAGGCCGGGCAATTCTGCCGTCAGCGTGATTGCCTCATCATTCTCGGTCACGTCGATTGCCGGATTGACGACGCCGACAGGAAGGTTTGCCCAATTCCGCGATTGCGCGGGCCAGCGGCGCTCGCCGCCGAAGAAGCCGGAAATCAGCTCGTCCATCTCCCTGCGGAAATCGTCGAAGAGACCGGCAGACCACATGGAAGGAACATTGCTTTTTCTATCTTCAGCCATGATTCTCTCCTTTTGGTTCCCATTGTTCCTGGGGATGCCGGGAAGCTAGAATCCGCGAAGGGCTGAAGCCTTGATCAGGGTCAATTTGGTCGGGCCACGCAGAGCCGCTAGATGAAAAAAAATTATTCGGCGGCTTCGATCCGCTTCTGTGGTCGGCGCTCGAGCAGTTCGCGCAGGAAGTGGCCGGTGTAGGAGCGATCCACCTCGATCACCTGTTCCGGGGTTCCGGTCGCGACGATCTCGCCGCCGCCGTCACCGCCTTCCGGGCCGAGGTCGATAATCCAGTCCGCCGTCTTGATGACCTCGAGGTTGTGCTCGATCACGACCACCGTGTTGCCCTGTTCGACCAGCTGGTGCAGCACGTCGAGCAACTTGGCGACGTCGTGGAAGTGCAATCCCGTCGTCGGCTCGTCGAGAATGTAGAGCGTGCGCCCGGTGGCGCGACGCGACAGCTCCTTCGCCAGCTTGACGCGCTGGGCCTCGCCGCCGGACAGGGTTGTCGCCTGCTGTCCGATCTTGATGTAGCCCAAGCCGACACGTTTCAGGGTTTCAAGCTTGTCGCGAACGGCGGGTACGGCGGAAAAGAAGTCGACGCCTTCCTCCACGGTCATGTCCAGCACATCGGCAATCGACTTGCCCTTGAAGCGCACTTCGAGCGTCTCGCGGTTATAGCGCTGACCGTCGCAGACGTCGCAGGTGACATATACGTCGGGGAGGAAGTGCATCTCAATCTTGATGACGCCGTCGCCCTGGCAGGCCTCGCATCGGCCGCCCTTGACGTTGAAGGAGAACCGACCGGGCGCATAACCGCGTGCCTTGGCCTCCGGCAGCCCGGCGAACCAGTCGCGGATCGGCGTGAAGGCGCCGGTATAGGTGGCCGGGTTCGAACGCGGCGTGCGGCCGATCGGGGACTGGTCGATGTCGATTACCTTGTCGAGATGTTCGAGTCCCTCGATGCGATCATGTTCGGCCGGGTTCTCGCGGGCGCCGTTGATGCGCCGCGCCGCGGCCTTGTACAGCGTCTCGATCAGGAAGGTGGACTTACCGCCACCCGACACTCCGGTTACCGCCGTGAAGAGACCGAGCGGGATCTCCGCCGTCACGTCCTTCAGGTTGTTGCCGCGCGCGCCGACCACCTTGATGGCACGGTTCCGTTTCGGCTTCCGACGTTCCGCGGGAACGGGGATGACCTTCTCGCCCGAAAGATATTGTCCGGTCAGCGATGCCGGATTGGCCATCACTTCGGCCGGCGTTCCGGACGCGATGACACGGCCGCCGTGGATGCCCGCGGCAGGGCCGATGTCGACGACATGATCCGCAGTCAGGATGGCGTCCTCGTCGTGCTCCACAACGATGACCGTATTGCCCAGGTCGCGCAGGTGGCGCAGCGTGTCGAGCAGGCGCGCATTGTCGCGCTGGTGCAGCCCGATCGAGGGTTCGTCCAGCACGTAGAGAACACCCGTGAGACCGGAGCCGATCTGCGAGGCGAGACGGATGCGCTGGCTTTCGCCGCCCGACAGCGTGCCCGAATTGCGGGACAATGTGAGATAATCAAGCCCGACATCATTGAGAAAGCGCAGCCGCTCGCGGATTTCCTTGAGGATTCGGTAGGCGATTTCGGTCTGCTTGTCCGTGAAGGTGTCGTCGATCTCCTCGAACCATTTCGCAGCCTTGCGGATGGAGAACTGCGTGACTTCCGAAATGTGCAACCCGCCGATCTTGACCGCAAGCGCCTCCGGCTTGAGGCGATGGCCGTTGCAGGCGGCACAGGGAGTGGCCGACATGTAGCGGTCGATCTCCTCGCGCACCCATGAGGAATCGGTTTCCTTCCAGCGGCGCTCCAGATTGGGAATTACACCTTCGAAGGTCTTGGTCGTCTTGTATGAGCGCAATCCGTCGTCATAGACGAAGTCGATCTCCCGCGATCCTGTGCCGTACAGGACGGCATTCCTGGCTTCGTCTGAAACGTCTGACCACTTGTCGGTGATCTTGAACCCGTAGGCCTTGCCGAGTGCGTCGAGTGTCTGGCGGTAATAGGGAGACGAAGACTTTGCCCAGGGCGCTATTGCCTCATGCAATTTCGCGTCGCGTTCGGGCACGACAAGGCCGGGATCGATCTTCTGCTGCACGCCCAGGCCATCGCAGGACGGGCATGCGCCGAAAGGGTTGTTGAAGGAGAAAAGGCGCGGCTCGATTTCCGGTATCGTGAAGCCGGAAACCGGGCAGGCGAACTTTTCCGAGAAAACGATCCGTTCGTGGGTGTCGTTCTTCGACTTGTTGATGGCGTCGGCCCCGGTGTCCTCGGGCGGCAGCGGCTTGTCGGCGAATTCCGCAACGGCGAGCCCGTCGGCAAGTTGCAGGCAGGTCTCAAGGCTGTCGGCAAGACGCGCACCGATGTCGTCCCGGACGACAACACGGTCCACGACTACGTCGATATCGTGCTTGAACTTCTTGTCCAGGGCCGGGACGTCGGCGATCTCGTAGAATTCGCCGTCCACCTTCACGCGCTGGAAGCCCTTCTTCATCAGTTCGGCGAAATCCTTGCGGTACTCGCCTTTTCGCCCCCTGACGATTGGGGCAAGTATGTAGAGGCGCGTTCCCTCGTCGAGTGCCATGATGCGATCGACCATCTGGCTGACTGTCTGGCTCTCGATCGGCAGGCCCGTCGCAGGGGATATCGGCACGCCGACACGCGCGAACAGCAGGCGCAGATAGTCATATATCTCGGTCACTGTGCCGACCGTCGAGCGCGGGTTGCGGGATGTCGTCTTCTGTTCGATGGAAATGGCCGGCGACAGACCGTCGATCTGGTCGACATCCGGTTTCTGCATCATTTCCAGAAACTGGCGAGCATAGGCGGACAGGCTCTCGACGTAGCGGCGCTGCCCCTCGGCATAGATGGTGTCGAAGGCGAGCGATGACTTGCCGGAGCCCGACATGCCGGTCATTACGATCAGCTTGTCGCGCGGTATGTCGAGATCGACATTCTTCAGATTGTGTTCGCGCGCGCCGCGTATGGAAATGAATTTATGCTCGGTCATGGAGGATGTGCCTATCGCGGGTCGGGCCGCACCGCTATTCATTTAAGCATGTCTGCCGGCTTGTCGAGTGACAGCAGGCCAGTCTGCCGACATTTGATGACTCGCCCGCAAAACTTGACAAGGTCATGGCGCAATCAATAGAACATTTCAAGAACGAAAAGACCCTGTGGACAGCGTCGGCCGATATGGAGCCGCGTTGCGCGCTTGTTTAGTGTGGATCGGAATTCAGAAAATCAGGCAGGAGTGTTGGCGTCATGGCTGGCAGCGTGAACAAGGTAATTCTCGTCGGCAATCTGGGCGCCGACCCGGAAGTGCGTCGACTCAATTCGGGCGAACCGGTGGTGAACCTGTCGGTGGCGACGTCGGAAAGCTGGCGGGACAAGAATTCCGGCGAGCGGCGCGAGCGTACGGAATGGCACAGGGTCGTCATTTTCAACGAGAACCTGGCGAAGGTGGCGGAGAACTATCTGAAGAAGGGCTCCAAGGTCTATGTCGAGGGCCAGTTGCAGACGCGCAAGTGGCAGGACCAGAGCGGACAGGACCGATATACCACGGAAATCGTGCTGCAGCGTTTCCGCGGCGACCTGCAGATGCTCGACAGCCGGGGTGAAGGCGAGGGCGGCTACGGCGGTGGCGGTGGTGGCCGGCAGCAGGTGGGCAGCTACGGTGCCGAGCAGGGAGGAGGGCAGCAGCCTGCTTCCGGCGGCAGCGACTTCGTCCGCGACATGGACGACGAAATTCCGTTCTAGGGTGCAGAATGCCATGACGGCGAGGCAGGGATATCGCAGCAATTCATCGGCGCTACCGGTCGTGGTGGTCGCGGTGGCTGCGATCCTGCTTTCGCTTACGCAGGTCTTCGCCGGCGAGGCAGACGTCGTTTCGGTCGATGCGCGCCAGCAGGATGAAGGCACGTGGCAATTCAGCGTGGCGGTCCGACATGCCGATGAGGGCTGGGAACACTATGCCGACAAGTGGATCGTCGTCGGCCCGGACGGTACGGTCTACGGGGAACGAGTTCTCGCCCACCCGCATGTTGACGAGCAGCCATTCACGCGTTCCCAGTCAGGTATCCGCATCCCCGAACATGTGTCGACGGTGGTCGTGAAGGCACATGACAGCGTCCACGAATTCGGCGGCGTCGAGGTGTCCGTAGATCTCGACGCGCTGCGCTAGCGATCAGGTCGCGACAAGCGCCTTGACACCGTCTGCGACGAACTGGACGGCAAGCGCCGACAGGATCACGCCGAGAAGGCGGGTCAGCACCGAGCGCCCTGTCGCACCCAGGAGGACTTCCACGCGCTCGGCCAGCAGGTAGATTCCGTATGTAAGGGCTACGATCCCGAGCAGGATTGCGATCAGGGCCGTACGACCGAGCGCGCTTGAGTATTCGCCAGAGAATTCGCCGGACAGCAGGATTGTTGCCGAAATCGCACCCGGACCGGCCATGAGCGGGATGGCGAGCGGAAATACCGAGACGCTATGAATGTCGTCCTCGGTTATGGCGCGCTGCGCGGTGTTCTCGTGACGCTCCTGCCTGCGTTCGAACACCATCTCGAACGCGATCCAGAAAAGCAGCAGCCCGCCAGCCACCCGAAATGCCGGAAGGGTGATGCCGAACAGCGAAAGGATCAGCGTTCCGGCAATTGCGAAGAGTACGAATATCGCGAATGCGATGACGCTGGCGCGGAGTGCAACCTGTCGGCGTTCTGCCCGGTTCATGCCGGCAGTGACTGCCAGAAACAGCGGAGCCAGCCCGACCGGGTCAATGGTGACGAACAGCGTCACGACGGCTTGAATAAGCAAATCTGTATCCATACATCTGCCTATATCCGGCTGGCGTTGGCCCGCAAGGCCGTCGAACGACAAAATGCGCCGGAAAGTGCGGCAAAACGGTGGGAAAACTCGTGCTGATTGTTCGCTTTTTCGTGCCTGTTCCGCTAATCTCAAACCAATGATTCTTAACAACAAAGCATAACTTCATTGAGCGACGAAACACCAATCGACGGTTCGGGCGGCAACGACGGCGTCGAACCGGTCTCCATTCTGGAGGAAATGCAGCGATCGTATCTCGATTACGCGATGAGCGTGATCGTGAGTCGGGCGCTGCCGGATGTCCGTGACGGCCTCAAGCCGGTGCACAGGCGCATTCTCTATGCCATGCATGAAGGCGGTTTCCACTGGAACCGCAAATATGTGAAGTCGTCCCGCATCGTCGGCGACGTCATGGGTAAATATCACCCCCATGGCGATGCCGCGATCTACGACGCAATGGTGCGCATGGCGCAGGATTGGTCGATGCGCGTGCCGCTGGTCGATGGCCAGGGCAACTTCGGATCGATCGATGGCGATCCGCCTGCCGCGATGCGTTACACGGAATCGCGTCTCGAAAAGGTCGCCCATGATCTCTTGGAGGACATCGACAAGGAAACGGTCGATTTCCAGGACAACTACGATGCATCCGACAAGGAGCCGATGGTTCTGCCGGCACGGTTCCCGAACCTGCTGGTCAACGGATCGGGCGGTATCGCGGTCGGCATGGCGACCAACATTCCGCCGCACAACCTGTCGGAAGTTGTCGACGGCTGTGTTGCGCTGATCGACAACCCTGCGATCAGCCTTTCGGAAATGATGGAAATCATTCCGGGCCCCGATTTCCCTACCGGAGCCATGGTTCTCGGGAAGAGCGGAATTCGCTCGGCCTACGAGACCGGGCGGGGCTCGATCGTGATGCGTGGTCGCGCGGAGATCGAGCAGCGTGCCGGTGATCGCGAATCCATCGTCATTACCGAGGTGCCGTACCAGGTAAACAAGGCCAGCATGATCGAGAAGATGGCGGAGCTCGTGCGCGACAAGCGCATCGAGGGAATTTCCGACATCAGGGATGAATCCGACCGGCAAGGCTATCGTGTTGTTATAGACCTGAAACGCGACGCCGTCGCCGATGTCGTGCTGAACCAGCTCTACCGCTATACACCTCTGCAGACATCGTTCGGCGCCAACATGGTTGCGCTGAACGGCGGCAAGCCGGAGCAGATGACGCTGCTCGACATGCTGCGCGCATTCGTGTCGTTCCGCGAGAATGTTATCAGCCGGCGTACCAAGTTCCTGTTGCGCAAGGCGCGCGAGCGCGCGCATGTCCTTGTCGGCCTTGCCATTGCGGTCGCAAATATCGACGAGGTCATTCACCTGATACGACACGCGCCCGATCCGGCGACGGCGCGCGAGCAGTTGATGACCCGGCGCTGGCCGGCGAAGGACGTCGCGCCGCTGATCGCGCTGATCGACGACCCGAGGCATGGCATCGATCCCGAGGACAATACCTATATGCTGTCCGAAGAGCAGGCGCGCGCCATTCTCGACCTGCGCCTGCAGCGACTGACGGCACTCGGCCGTGACGAAATCGCCGATGAGTTGAACACCATCGGAGCGGAGATTCGCGACTACCTCGACATCCTGTCGTCTCGGGCGCGCATCCAGCAGATCGTCAAGGACGAACTGATCGCGGTGCGCGACGAGTTCGGTACGCCACGTCGGACCGAACTGGCCGAAGGCGGCCCGGACATGGACGACGAGGACCTGATCGCCCGCGAGGACATGGTCGTCACCTTCAGCCACCAAGGGTATATCAAGCGGGTCCCGCTTGCGACTTACCGAGCGCAGCGCCGCGGTGGCAAAGGCCGTTCCGGCATGGCGACAAAGGAAGAGGACTTCGTTACGCGGCTCTTCGTCGCCAACACGCACACGCCGATTCTCTTCTTTTCCTCCCGCGGTATCGTATACAAGGAGAAGGTCTGGCGCCTGCCGCTCGGGACACCGCAATCGCGTGGCAAGTTCCTGCGCAACATGTTGCCGCTGGAGGAAGACGAGCGCATTACCACGATCATGCCGCTGCCGGAGGACGAGGACAGCTGGGGCGAGCTTGATGTCGTGTTCGCTACGACGACAGGCACGGTGCGCCGCAACAAGTTGTCGGATTTCCTCCAGGTCAACCGGAATGGCAAGATCGCCATGAAGCTGGAGGATGATGGCGCCGAAATCCTCAATGTGGCGACCTGTTCGGAAGATGATGACGTCCTGCTGACAACTTCGGCGGGGCAATGCATCCGTTTCCCGGTCACGGATATTCGCGTCTTCGCCGGTCGCAATTCGGTCGGCGTGCGCGGAATCTCGTTGGCCGAAGGCGACCGGGTCATTTCCATGTCGATCCTCGGACACAGCGATGCCACACCCGCGGCGCGCACTGCCTATCTGAAGCGGGCTTCCGCGCTCCGTCGTCAGGTAGACGAGGCGGAAGAAGAGGTCGTGGTCGCTGACGAGGGCGAGGGCAACGAAAACGGCGAGGCCGTCCTGCGCGATGACGAGTTCGAGGCGATGGCCAATGCCGAGGAATTCGTCCTGACGGTCACGGAATTCGGCTATGGCAAGCGGTCGTCGTCATACGACTTCCGTGTGTCGGGTAGGGGCGGCAAGGGCATAAAGGCCACGGATACGTCCAAGACGGCCGATATCGGGCCGTTGGTCGCCGCCTTCCCGGTGGACGACGCCGACCAGATCATGTTGGTGACGAATTCCGGCAAGGTGATCCGTGTCCCGGTCGACGGCATTCGCTTCGCATCGCGCGCCACCAAGGGCGTGACGATCTTCAAGACCTCGGAAGGCGAGCATGTCGTGTCGGTGGAACGGATTCGCGAGCCGGAGGATAACGGCGAGGACGAGGAAAATTCCGCAGATGACGTACCGTCGCCTGACGCAGCAGCCGACGGGGCAGGCGAAGGCGAGGCGTGACACCGTCCAGGGATTGTGGCTTGGTTGAGCTACTGATGTCACAATCCCAACGGAGTTTGCGTGCATGATCGATCCCCATGCCTGGCTGGCGTTCGCGATCGCCAGCTTTCTGATTGTCATAGTTCCCGGGCCGTCGGTCACGGTTATAATCGCGAACTCCCTGCGGGCCGGAAGCCGTGCCGGGTTGATGAATGTCGCGGGTACTCAGGTCGGCGTTCTGACCATGATTGTCATTCTCGCCGTCGGTCTGAAAACGGTGGTCGCGCTGGTCGGCGAGGCGTTCATCTTCCTGAAGGTGGCCGGCGCTCTCTATCTTGTCTGGCTCGGATGGAAGCTGTTGAGTTCCGACGGTTCGCTTGGCCAAGCGGGAACGGAGCAAAGGAAACGATCCCTCCAAGGCTATTTCTGGCAGGGATTCGTGGTTATCTGGTCAAATCCAAAGGCATTGTTCTTGTTCGGCGCGTTCATCCCGCAATTCGTGTCGGGATCGGGCAATCCGGTCGGCCAGACCGTTATGCTCGGCATGACATTCGTGGTCATCGCCTCGGTGTGCGACAGTATGTATGCGCTGGCGGCAGGACGGACTGGCGGCTGGCTCAACCGTAAGAATATAAGGCTTGTCGAGCGTATCTCGGGAACCTGCCTGGTCGGCGGCGGTTTATGGATGCTGGCGGCCCGCCGATCCGTTTAGCGCCCCGCGCGTACCGGCAGAAGCGCGGGAATTGCGAAGCCGGCGGTGATGAGCATCATGGCGAGAGCGAAAAGCGCGATCATGTTCCTGTCTCCTTTGATAGACGGCATCAAAGCGAAATCGGCCGACGGGTGATGTGCAATTCGTCACGTTGCGGGAAACAGGCTGTATTGCGGCCCCGGAGGCGAGGAAGCCAGATAATCGGAACCGAGTGCTACGTGTCCGTCTGTCGGGAGGTGCGTCTCGCGCGGTCATATCTTCCGTCGGGCGGCAATCTGGGTTACAGCCTTGCCCATGACTGATCATATCGCAATCTATGCCGGATCCTTTGACCCGATCACCAACGGGCATCTCGACGTGTTGCGGGGGGCGCTGGCGATTTTCGACAAGGTGGTGGTGGCGATCGGCACCCACCCGGGAAAGAAGGGCCTATTCGATTTCGAGCAAAGGGTCGATCTAATCCGGGAAGTCATTGTGGAAGAGGGAGTATCTCCCGATCGGGTTCCGATTGTCGCTTTTGGCGGGCTACTGGTGGACGCGGCGAGGGAACATGGCGCCAAGGCACTCGTGCGCGGTCTGCGCGACGGGACCGACCTTGACTACGAGATGCAGATGGCGGGGATGAACGAGATGATGGCGCCGGACCTGCATACGGTTTTTTTGCCTGCCAGCCCGTCGGTCCGAACCATTACCGCCACATTGGTGCGCCAGATCGCTTCCATGGGCGGCGATACGAGTCCGTTCGTACCGGCAGCAGTGGAAAAGGCGCTGCGGGCGAAATTCCAATAGCAAACCGATCTTGAGGTTTTCAATGCGACTGACGAAACGCGTCTTCCTTTCCGCTTGCGCGGCGACCATCGGCCTCGCGCTTTCACTGCCGGTGCATGCGCAGGATACCGATCCCGAAAACACAATAATCATCACGCTCAAGGACGGCGACGTGGTTATCCGGCTCCGCCCCGATCTTGCGCCGAAACATGTCGAGCAGATCAAGACGCTGGTGCGGAACGGGGAATACGACAACGTCGCTTTTCACCGCGTCATCCCCGGCTTCATGGCCCAGACCGGCGATGTGCAGTATGGCGACATGGAGGATGGATTCGTGCCGCGCCGCGTCGGTACGGGCGGATCGAAGCTTCCAGACCTGCCGGCCGAGTTCACGAACGAGCCATATGTACGCGGCACAGTCGGCATGGCGCGCTCCCAGGATCCCAATTCCGCCAATTCCCAGTTCTTCATCATGTTTGACGAAGGCGCCTTCCTGAACGGCCAGTATACCGTCGTCGGCCAGGTCGAAAGCGGCATGGAATTCGTCGACAACATCAAGAAGGGCGCGCAGGCAAACAACGGTGCAGTGGCCGAGCCGGATCGCATGATCAAGGTTGTCATCGCCGCCGACGCGCAATAAGTCCCCGAAATCCGCAGAAACAGCAAAGGGCGCCAATATGGCTTACAAGGATCCCGAAAACACGATTGTCATGGAAACGACGACCGGTACGGTCGTCATTGCGCTGCGGCCTGATCTGGCGCCGAAGCATGTGGAGCGCATCAAGGAACTGGCGCGTGCGGGCGAGTATGACGGTGTGGTTTTTCACCGCGTCATCGACGGCTTCATGGCGCAGACGGGCGATGTCCGTTACGGCAACAAGAATTCGAACTCCTATGATCCCGCGCGCGCCGGAATGGGCGGTTCGTCCAAGCCGGATCTTCCGGCCGAATTCAACGATGCAAATCACGCACGCGGTGTCTGCTCGATGGCGCGCGCGCAAAACCCGAATTCCGCCAACTCGCAGTTCTTCATCTGCTTCGAGGATGCACCATTCCTGAACCGCCAGTACACGGTCTGGGGCGAGGTGATCGAGGGGATGGAGAATGTGGACAAGATCAAGCGCGGCGAGCCGGTGCAGGATCCCGACTCCATCGTCTCGATGAAGGTTGCCGCCGATCTCTAGTGTGGGATCGCTGGCACGCAAGTTCCATGCGCGTTGACGCCTTCGACTTCGACCTTCCGGACGAGCGGATCGCGGTTCGGCCGGTGTCGCCGCGCGATAGCGCGCGCATGCTGACCGTTCGTCCGGGCGACGGGCTGTCGGACGCGCATGTGCTCGACCTTCCACGCTTCCTGCGGGCCGGGGACGTGCTCGTCTTCAACGATACGAAGGTCATCCCGGCGCAGCTGGAAGGCTTCCGTCTGCGGGCGGACGGTGCGCGCGCGCAGGTCGGTGCTACCCTGCACATGCGAACCGCGCCGGATCGCTGGAAGGCCTTCGTTCGCGGTGCCAAGAAGTTGAAGGTCGGCGACACGGTCGACTTCGGCGCGAATGGCTACGAGCTGAAAGCCGAGGTTATTGGCAAGGGCGTTGAAGGTGAGGCTGAACTGAATTTCGACAGGTCCGGTACCGATCTCGACAACGCCCTTGCGTTGGTTGGCCACGTACCGTTGCCGCCTTACATCGCCTCGAAACGTGCCGAGGACTCCCGGGACCGGCAGGACTATCAGACCATCTATGCACGCGAGGAAGGTGCCGTCGCCGCGCCGACGGCAGGTTTGCATTTCACCGAAGGCCTGTTCGCGGAACTCGACAAGGCCGGCATTCACCGTGCATTCGTGACGCTGCATGTCGGGGCCGGGACCTTTCTGCCGGTCAAGGTGGACGATACCGCCGAACACCGTATGCATTCAGAGATTGGCCATATCGATGGGGACACAGCTGCGTTTCTCAACCAGGCACGCGCACGGGGTGGGCGTATCGTGGCAGTGGGGACGACATCCCTGCGGCTTCTCGAAAGCGCGACCGACCCCGACGGCATGGTCAATGCCTGGTCGGGTGCGACCGACATCTTCATAACGCCTGGTTACCGGTTTCGCGCCGTTGATGTCCTGATGACCAATTTCCATCTGCCGCGGTCCACCCTGTTCATGCTGGTTTCGGCGTTCAGCGGACTGGAGACCATGCAGGCAGCCTATAGCCATGCCATCGAGACGGGCTATCGATTCTACTCCTATGGAGATGCGTGTCTCCTGTTTCCGCAACCGGGTGCGCGATGACGATACCGTTTTCCTTCGAACTGCTCGCAACGGACGGCAAGGCGCGGCGCGGCGTCATACATACGGCGCGGGGAGATGTCCGCACCCCGGCCTTCATGCCTGTGGGAACGGTGGGCACGGTCAAGGCGATGTATCTGGACCAGGTCCGCGACAGCGGTGCGGACATCATTCTCGGCAACACCTATCACCTGATGTTGCGTCCGGGAGCCGAGAGAGTGGCCCGGTTGGGAGGATTGCATGAATTCATTCGCTGGCCGCATCCAATCCTGACGGACTCCGGCGGCTTCCAGGTGATGTCTTTGGCCGCACTGCGGAAAATGAGCGAGGACGGGGTCACGTTCCGGTCCCATATAGACGGGAAGCGCTACGAGATGAGCCCCGAACGTTCGATTGAGATCCAGGGGCTGCTCGGTTCCGACATCCAGATGCAGCTGGATGAATGCGTTGCCCTCCCGGCAGGCGATGACGAGATAAGGAAGGCGATGGAGCTCTCCCTGCGCTGGGCGGAGCGCTGCAAGGCGGCCTTCGGAGATCAGCCGGAACGGGCCATGTTCGGCATCGTCCAGGGTGGCGACAATGAGGACCTGCGGTCGGAATCGGCCAAGGCGCTCGCGGGAATGGATCTGAAGGGTTACGCGGTCGGTGGTCTCGCCGTCGGCGAGCCGCAGGAAGTAATGCTGGCAATGCTGGATGCGACTTGTCCGCTGTTGCCGGCGGGCAAGCCGCGCTACCTGATGGGGGTCGGGACGCCACAGGATATCCTTCGCTCGGTCGCGCGGGGCATCGACATGTTCGATTGCGTGATGCCAACCCGTTCAGGTCGGCACGGCTTGGCGTTCACTCGCCGTGGACGGGTGAATCTGAAGAACGCGCGCCACGCGGAAGATCATCGCCCGCTGGACGAGGAATCGACATGCCCGGCCGCGCGCGACTATTCGCGGGCCTATCTGCATCATCTGATCCGGTCCGGCGAGATGCTGGGCGCGATGCTGCTCTCCTGGAACAACATTCACTACTATCAACAGCTGATGCAAGGAATCCGTGATGCGATTGCGGCAGGGAACTTTGCCGAATTTGCAGCCAGAACCGAGGCTGATTGGAAGCGCGGCGACATAGACCCGCTCTAGGGTGGCTATACAATGAGCGCTTGAACGGGGTATCGAAATCGTGCACATGCTCCGCCCATGGCAAATTTGATAAACGAGCCGCGCATGGCACGCGCCATCGACCACGTTGTCCTTCCGGCAGAAAGCCTGGAGGCGGCACGGGCACGATACAGCACGCTCGGTTTCACGGTTGCCCCTGACGGATTGCATCCGTTCGGCACCGAGAATGCCTGCATCTACCTTCCCGACGGCACATTTCTGGAACCGCTGGCGATTGCGCAACGGGAAGACTGCGAGGCTTCGGCGCGCAAGGGCAATGTCTTTACGGCTCGCGATCAGGCTTGGCGATTCCGCAACGGCGAGAACGGCTTTTCGGCCCTGGCCATGGCGACGGGCGATGCGCGACGCGACCACAAGACGTTTCGCAAGGCCGGTTTTTCGGCTGGCAAGAAGCTCGCTTTTTCGCGCAAGGTCGTCGATGCAAAGGGCAGGCAGGGCAAAGCGGCCTTTCTCCTCGCTTTTGCGGCCGACTTGCGTTCACCTGATGCCTTCTTCTTCACCTGCGAGAAGATCAGAGCGCCGAAGATCGATCGAGGCATGCTGCAAGCGCATGAAAACGGTGTTACCGGCATTCTGCAGGTAGTCATGTCGGAACAGAATCCCACCGACTTCCAGTACCTGCTCCAGGAAGTCGTCAACAACCGCAATGACGAGGCGCATTCCTTCGGCCTTGAAATCGAGGCGTCGAACGGTTCCATCGACGTGATGACACCGGAAGGGATCGAGGTGCATTTCGGCGTCAGGCGGGCGAGCGCGGACAGGGGGCTCCGCTTCGAGGGATTGATCCTCTCTGTCCGCTCGGTGGAGGCCCTTGAGGCGTATCTGGGACGGCACGGCATTTCTTATCGCGAAATGCACGGGCGCATAATCGTGGATGCCGCGCCGGGACAGGGGCTGTTTCTCGCTTTCCAGGGACCAGTATGACCATGCAGCCAAATTCCACAGTTTCCGCCGGCAAGGTGCGCTTTGCAAACGACGCGCCCATCTCGCTGATTGCCGGTCCTTGCCAGATGGAAAGCCGACAGCACGCCTTCGACATGGCCGGCGCCCTGAAGGAGATTTGCGCCAGCGCCGGTATCGGTCTCGTCTACAAGTCGTCCTTCGACAAGGCCAACAGGACCTCGCTTTCCGGCAAGCGCGGTCTTGGGTTGGACAAGTCATTGCCGGTCTTCGCGGACATCAGGGCCGAACTCGGATTGCCGGTTCTGACTGATGTGCATACAGAGGCGCAATGCGCGCAGGTGGGCGAGGTCGTCGATGTACTCCAGATACCGGCGTTCCTGTGCCGGCAGACGGACCTTCTCCTTGCAGCCGCGAAAACCGGTCGTGTCATCAACGTCAAGAAGGGACAGTTTCTTGCGCCTTGGGACATGAGGAACGTGCTGGCCAAGGTGGTGGCTGGCGGCAATCCGAATGTCCTGTTGACCGAAAGGGGCGTTTCGTTCGGCTACAATACGCTCGTCTCGGACATGCGGGCACTACCGGTAATGGCGGAAACGGGTGCTCCCGTGATTTTCGATGCCACCCACTCGGTCCAGCAGCCCGGAGGGCAGGGGGGCTCATCGGGCGGCGAGCGACGCTTCGTTGAAACGCTTGCGCGTGCCGCAGTCGCGGTCGGCGTGGCAGGTGTATTCGTCGAGACGCACCAGGATCCCGACAATGCGCCGTCTGACGGGCCGAACATGGTGCACCTCGACGATATGCCACGCCTTGTCGAGACGCTGATGCGTTTCGACAGCGTAACAAAGTCGTTGTGACCCTGCGCCCGCCGATCAGTCGGCGGGCAGGATCACGATACTGGAACTCTCGGGTGGCGTGGACGGCTGGTCGCAGGACGTAAGCAATCCGAACGCAATCATCGCGAAGGTTAGAATTCCGGCCATTTGCGTCATGGGGGCCTCCCTTCCGGCCTCCCCATCCCGGAATTGATGATATGCCCGGATTCGGGCGAAGTCGTGCCTCCGGAAATGAAATTGTGGCTTCGGCCTGTTTCACTTTGTGACCGGCTCGTTTATTGCAACGCCGGTAGAATTCTTCATTCAGCAGGGATCTCACGCATGAGCGCTATTGTAGACATCATCGGACGCCAGATTTTCGACAGCCGGGGCAACCCGACGGTTGAAGTCGATGTCATCCTCGAAGACGGAACGATGGGGCGCGCGGCCGTTCCATCCGGTGCGTCGACCGGCGCGCATGAAGCCGTCGAGCTGCGCGATGGCGGCGAGCGATACAAGGGCAAAGGTGTTACCAAGGCAGTCGATGCGGTGAACGGTCCGATATTCGATGCGATCGGCGGCATGGATGCCACCGAACAGGCCAAGATCGACGCGACCATGATCGAACTTGACGGCACGCCGAACAAGGCCAAGCTGGGCGCCAATGCGATCCTGGGCGTTTCGCTTGCCGTCGCCAAGGCCGCTGCGGCCTATTCGGGCATGCCGCTGTATCGTTATGTCGGTGGCACCAATGCGCGGATCCTTCCGGTGCCGATGATGAACATCATCAATGGCGGTGCGCATGCAGACAATCCGATCGATATCCAGGAATTCATGATCATGCCCGTTGGCGCGGAAAGCATTGCCGACGCCGTGCGCATGGGATCCGAGATATTCCATACGTTGAAATCGGCGCTCAACAAGGCCGGTCACAACACGAGCGTGGGTGACGAGGGGGGCTTCGCGCCCAATCTGCGCTCGACAGCCGAGGCGCTCGATTTCATCATGTCATCGATCTCCGCGGCCGGCTATACGCCCGGCGACGACGTCCGGCTCGCGCTCGATTGTGCCGCGTCCGAGTACTACAAGGATGGCAAGTACGAGTTGGCGGGCGAAGGCAAGTCCCTGACGGCGGAAGAGAATGCAGCCTATCTGGAGAATCTCGTATCGAACTATCCGATCATCTCGATCGAGGATGGCATGCACGAGGATGACTGGGATGGCTGGAAGGTCTTGACGGAAGCGGTCGGATCGAAGTGCCAGCTCGTCGGAGATGACCTGTTCGTGACGAACACCGCGCGCTTGCGAGACGGCATCAAGATGGGGGTGGCCAACTCCATCCTGGTCAAGGTCAACCAGATCGGCTCGCTGACCGAAACCCTGGATGCAGTCGAGACCGCGCACAAGGCCGGCTATACTGCCGTCATGTCGCATCGCTCTGGTGAGACCGAAGACGCGACAATCGCCGACCTCGCAGTCGCCACGAATTGCGGGCAGATCAAGACCGGTTCTCTGGCGCGGTCGGATCGGCTGGCCAAGTACAACCAGTTGATCCGGATCGAGGAGGAGCTTGGCCCGCAGGCCGTCTATGCCGGTCGCTCTATCCTGCGAAACTAGCAGCCCGGACATTCAAGCGGGAAGCCGCCGGCTGTGCCGGCGGCTTTTTTTGTGTCGCCTGCAAGCTTTCTGCGCATTCCTGTTTAGGGGCATTTAACCAAGAGGCTTTACCATGCATGGTCTGTTTCAGGGGCAATTGTCTTATGTGGACCCGTCAACGCCGCCGCTCTCCCTATCGCCATCTTGTGCTTCCGGTCTTTACGTTTTGCGTTCTGGCCTATTTCGGGCATCATGCGTTGACCGGGAAGTATGGTCTCGCCTCAAAGCGGGAATACGAGAGGCGGATCGAAGTCCTGAAAGTGGAACTTGCGTCGCTGGAGGAGCGTCGCCAGCAATTGGACAAGCGTACCGCGATGCTGCGTGACGGCTCGCTCGAGCGCGACATGATTGATGAGCAGGCGCGGCGACTGCTCGGAGTTACTCGCGCAAACGAGATCGTGATTCTGCACGGATTCCAGAATTAACCCAATATCGGTTAATTGAATATTTTGTAAGTGATTGTAATTGCTTACGGCATGTCTGCCATGCAGATTTTGGCATTGCCAAAGTTTGTGATTGCGCTACTTTACCGCCCAAATTCAAACAGGGAGTGACAGCATGGCGACGCGTGCCAAGAAAGCATCCGCCTCATCGGGGCGGGGCAAATCTTCCACAAATCTGAAAGCGCCGCCTCCGGCCGAATTCAGCAAAGAAGAAGAGCTCTTTGCCTATCGTGAAATGCTGCTGATACGCCGGTTCGAGGAAAAGGCGGGTCAGCTCTACGGAATGGGCTTCATCGGCGGGTTCTGTCACCTTTATATCGGACAGGAAGCAGTCGTCACCGGCATGCAGATGGCGGCGACGGATGTCGACCAGGTGATTACCGGCTATCGCGATCACGGTCACATGCTTGCCACCGGAATGGAAGCGCGGGGCGTCATGGCCGAGCTGACCGGCCGCCGCGGCGGCTATTCCAAGGGCAAGGGCGGCTCAATGCACATGTTCTCCAAGGAGAAGAACTTCTATGGGGGGCACGGTATCGTTGGGGCGCAGGTTTCACTTGGTACCGGTCTGGCTTTCGCGAACAGGTATCGCGAGAACGGTGCTGTATCGGTGACCTATTTTGGAGATGGTGCTGCAAACCAGGGGCAGGTCTACGAAAGCTTCAACATGGCTGCGTTGTGGAAGCTCCCGATCGTGTACGTGATCGAAAACAACCGCTATGCCATGGGGACAGCGGTAAGCCGTGCTTCGGCGCAAACGGACTTTTCGCAGCGCGGGGCCTCGTTCCTCATACCCGGTTTTCAGGTCGACGGAATGGATGTGCGCGCTGTCAAGTCGGCGGCGGAATTCGCGCTGGACTACGCGCGTTCCGGCAAGGGGCCGATCATCCTGGAGATGCAGACCTATCGCTATCGCGGCCATTCCATGTCTGACCCCGCGAAATACCGCTCCAAGGACGAGGTTCAAAGGATGCGATCGGAGCACGATCCGATCGAGCAAATCAAGGCGAGGATGATCGAACTCGGTCATGCGGACGAAGCCGAATTGAAGGCCATCGACAAGGACGTGCGCGCGGTTGTCTCCGATGCGGCGGATTTCGCCCAGAACGATCCCGAACCGGATCCGTCCGAACTCTACACCGACATTCTGCTCTGAGGGGACAGCTTCATGCCGATCGAAATTCTGATGCCCGCGCTCTCCCCGACCATGGAGGAGGGCAATCTGGCCAAGTGGCTGAAAAAGGAAGGTGACAGCGTCGCGGCCGGCGACGTGATTGCCGAGATCGAGACCGACAAGGCGACCATGGAAGTCGAGGCCGTCGATGAAGGCGTCATTGGCAAGATCCTCGTCGACGAGGGAGCCGAAGGCGTGAAGGTGAATACGCCGATTGCCGTGCTTCTGCAGGATGGGGAAAGCGCGGACGACATAGGAAAAGCCGGGGCGCCTGCCGCGGTTCCCGATGTGACGGATACGGCGGAACCCGCTTCTGCACCTGTTCCGGCGGCTCCGAAGCAAGATGCCGTTGCATCCGACCCGGACATTCCGGAAGGCACAGAGATGGTTGCGACCACTGTGCGCGAGGCGTTGCGTGACGCGATGGCCGAGGAAATGCGCAAGGACGAGAGCGTATTCGTCATGGGCGAGGAGGTCGCGGAATACCAAGGCGCCTACAAGGTTACCCAGGGGCTGCTGGACGAGTTCGGGCCGAAACGCGTTGTCGACACGCCGATCACCGAGCACGGATTTGCGGGTATCGGCGTCGGTGCCGCCATGAGCGGCCTACGGCCGATCGTCGAGTTCATGACCTTCAATTTCGCCATGCAGGCGATCGACCAGATCATTAATTCGGCGGCCAAGACGCTGTACATGTCCGGCGGGCAGATGGGTGCGCCGATGGTGTTCCGCGGCCCTAACGGTGCGGCGGCGCGCGTCGCCGCCCAGCACAGCCAGGACTACGCTGCCTGGTACAGCCACATTCCGGGACTGAAGGTGATCCAGCCTTATACAGCGGCAGATGCCAAGGGACTTCTCAAGGCAGCAATCCGCGATCCGAATCCGGTGATCTTCCTGGAAAACGAGATTCTTTACGGCCAGACGTTCGACGTGCCAAAGCTGGACGATTTCGTGCTTCCGATCGGCAAGGCTCGCATTCACCGGTCCGGTGCCGACTGCACGATCGTTTCCTTCGGCATCGGCATGACCTATGCCGTAAAGGCGGCCGAGGAACTGGCCGGCGCCGGTATCGACTGCGAGGTCATTGACCTGCGCACGCTTCGGCCGATGGATCTGCCGACGGTTGTCGAGAGCGTGAAGAAGACGGGCCGCCTGGTAACCGTCGAGGAAGGGTTCCCGCAAAGCTCGGTGGGCGACTTCATAGCCAACCAGGTTCAGCGGCAGGCCTTCGACTATTTGGATGCGCCAGTGATTTCGGTTACCGGCAAGGATGTGCCGATGCCTTATGCGGCAAATCTCGAGAAGCTGGCGCTGCCGAATGTCGGCGAGGTCGTCGACGCGGTGAAAGCCGTCACCTACGCGGGCTGAGGAGGACATCATGCCGATCAACATCACCATGCCCGCGCTTTCCCCGACCATGGAGGAAGGCAATCTTGCCAAGTGGCTGGTCAAGGAAGGCGACAGCGTTTCGGCCGGCGACGTGATTGCCGAAATCGAAACCGACAAGGCGACAATGGAAGTCGAAGCGGTGGATGAAGGTACTGTCGCCAAGATCGTCGTCCCGGAAGGCACGGAAGGCGTGAAGGTCAATGCCTTGATCGCTGTCCTGGCCGCGGAGGGCGAGGACGCGAGCGAGGCTGCTGCTACCGCCGGATCGGCGGCAGCGACGCCTTCCATGGAAGAGCCGAAGGCCGCTCCCGTGTCTGCCAGCGGGGGGGAACAGGCGCCGTCGTCCGGACAGCACAAGGCTGCCCCGGCTCCGACCGTACCCGACGATATGAAGGCAGGTCCGGTGCCGACGAAGGATGGTCGAAAGGTGTTCGCATCTCCGCTCGCCCGGCGTATAGCGAGGGCGGAAGGCATCGATATTACCGCGATCACCGGAAGCGGGCCGCGTGGCCGCATTGTCAGGCGCGACGTTGAAGCCGCGATTGCCGGCGGCGCCCAGGCTGCTCCGGCTGCCGGGGCTGCTGTCGACAAGACAGCGTCCGCTCCCGTTGCGTCGGCGCCGTCCAGCGAAGCCGTATTGAATCTGTTCGAGGAGGGTTCCTACGAACTGGTCAAGCATGACGGCATGCGCAAGACGATTGCCCGCAGGCTCCAGGAGGCCAAGCAGACGATCCCGCATTTCTACGTATCGGTCGACTGCGAACTGGATGCACTTCTCAAGCTTCGCACCGAACTAAATTCGGCTGCACCGCGCAGGGATGACAGGCCCGCATACAAGCTGTCCGTCAACGACATGGTGATCAAGGCGCTGGCTCTCGCGCTGCGCGACGTGCCCGACGCGAACGTGTCGTGGACTGACGAAGCAATGGTCAAACACAAGCATGTGGATGTGGGTGTTGCCGTCTCCATTCCGGGCGGCCTCATTACGCCGATCATCCGCAACGCCGAGCTCAAGACGCTTTCCGCAATCTCCAACGAGATGCGCGACCTCGGCAAGCGGGCCAAGGAGCGGAAGCTCCAGCCGCAGGAATACCAAGGCGGCACGACGGCGGTTTCCAACATGGGCATGATGGGCGTGAAAAACTTCTCGGCCGTCGTCAACCCGCCGCATGCAACCATCCTCGCTGTCGGCGCGGGCGAGCAGCGGCCTGTCGTGAAAGACGGTGCACTGACGATCGCGCAGGTGATGACCGTGACCTTGTCGACTGACCACCGCTGCGTCGACGGGGCGCTCGGCGCCGAATTGCTCGCGGCCTTCAAGGGATACATCGAGAACCCGATGAGCCTGCTGGTTTGAGGCGACGCGGATGAAGACGGTCCTTGCCTTTGGCGACTCCCTGACCTGGGGCTACGATCCGGCGGGACCGGGCCGGCATGCCCGCGAGGATCGGTGGCCGGTTGCGCTCGCCGATGCGCTGGGCGGCCGGGTAGAGGTTGTTTCGGAAGGCCTCAATGGCCGGACCACTGCGTTCGACGATCATCTGGGCGAAGCGGACCGCAACGGTGCGCGGCTGCTACCGACTTTGCTGGCGACGCACAAGCCGCTCGACCTCGTCATCATCATGCTCGGAACGAACGACCTGAAACCTTCCGTGCACGGCCAGGCGATAGCGGCGAAGCAAGGGATAGCGCGGCTCGTCAGCATCATTCGGCATCACGACTGGTCGCTCGATGCGGGCGTACCGGAGGTGCTGATCGTTGCGCCGCCGCCGCTCTGCGAGACCAACAATCCCGACTTCGCCGCGATGTTTGCCGGAAAGATCGAGGAGTCGCACATGCTCGGATCCATGTATGCCGACCTGGCGGATGATCTGGAGTGCGGCTTCTATGACGCGGCATCTGTAGCGAAGACGTCGCCGCTTGACGGGATACATCTCGATGCGGCGAACTCCAAGGCGATCGGCAAGGCACTGGCGCCGGTCGTCTCTCTGATGCTCGGATTGTAGATTGACAGGAATCAAGGAGGATTTGGTCGAGGGACCTAGAGTTGGGTGAACGCGTTTGAACAGGAGGAATCGCGATGACCCATGTCCCGCACGAACTGGCAGAGGAATTTCCCGAATTCGTGACCCAGCTCCATCACCTGCGGGAGACGGATGGTCACTTCTACCGGATATCGAATGAGTATCACGAGCTTAACCGGGCCATTCATCGTGCCGAGACCAATGTCGAGCCATGTGACGATGCGCGCATGAACGAAATGCGCAAGAGGCGCATGGCTTTGAAGGATGAAATCTACGGGATGCTGGTAAAGCCGGAGCCCGCCCCTGAAATCGGCGACTAGGGGCAATTCCGTGCTTCCACTCCCGGAACCGGCAGCCGGGCATGGAACCCGGCAGGACGAAACGCCAAGGAGTGGAAGCACCCATGTCGAACGCTTACGACGTCATCATCATCGGCTCCGGGCCTGGAGGCTATGTCGCTGCCATCCGGTCCGCCCAACTCGGGCTCAAGACCGCAATTGTCGAGCGCGAACATCTCGGTGGCATATGCCTCAATTGGGGCTGCATTCCCACCAAGGCGCTGCTTCGCTCCGCCGAGGTGATGGACTATGCCAACCATGCCACGAATTACGGTCTCAAGGTCGACGGTACCGTCCGAGCCGACGTTAAGGCGGTAGTTGACCGTTCGCGCGGTGTATCGGCGCGCCTGAATGGCGGTGTCGGCTTCCTGATGAAGAAAAACAAGATCGATGTCATCTGGGGAGAGGCCAGGCTTGCCGGCAAGGGCAAGGTCGTGGTCGGCAAGTCGTCCAAGAAGCCCATGGAACCGCAGAACCCGGTGCCGAAGGGCGTCAAGGGCGAGGGCGAGTACACTGCCAAGCACATCATCGTTGCCACCGGCGCGCGGCCGCGGACGCTGCCCGGTATCGAGCCGGACGGCAAGCTGATCTGGACTTATTTCGAGGCCATGGTTCCCGAGGAAATGCCGAAAAAGCTTGTCGTCATGGGCTCGGGTGCCATCGGTATCGAGTTCGCCTCGTTCTATAATTCGATGGGCGTCGACGTGACGGTTGTCGAGCTGATGCCGCAGATCATGCCGGTGGAAGACGCGGAGATTTCCGGCATCGCCCGCAAGCAGCTGGAAAAGCACGGGCTGAAGATCATCACCGA
Organism: Oricola thermophila; assembly: GCF_013358405.1. Taxonomy (NCBI): domain Bacteria; kingdom Pseudomonadati; phylum Pseudomonadota; class Alphaproteobacteria; order Hyphomicrobiales; family Ahrensiaceae; genus Oricola; species Oricola thermophila. The sequence continues at coordinate 1,407,938 of NZ_CP054836.1, read as the reverse complement.
GGCAAAGGTGACGAAGGTCGACAAGAAGGCGAATTCGATCGTTGCACATGTCGAGACCAAGGATGGAAAGACACAGGCCATCGAGGCTGACCGGCTGATTTCGGCCGTTGGTGTCCAGGGCAATATCGAGAATATCGGACTTGAGGCCATCGGCGTGAAGACAGACCGCGGTTGCGTCGAGGTCGATGGCTACGGCCGGACAAATGTCGATGGCATATATGCCATCGGCGACGTCGCGGGCCCGCCGATGCTGGCGCACAAGGCAGAGCATGAGGGGGTGATCTGCGTGGAGAAGATTGCTGGCGTGCCGGGAGTGCACCCGCTGGACAAGTCGGTAATCCCGGGATGCACCTATTGTCACCCGCAGGTGGCATCGGTCGGTCTGACGGAAGCGAAGGCCAAGGAAGCCGGATACGATATTCGCGTCGGTCGCTTCCAGTTCGGCGCAAATGGCAAGGCTATCGCTCTTGGCGAGGATCAGGGCTTGGTGAAGACAATCTTCGACAAGAAGACGGGGCAGCTGCTGGGCGCCCACATGGTCGGCGCTGAAGTGACGGAACTGATACAGGGATTCGTCGTCGCGATGAACCTTGAGACCACCGAGGAAGAGTTGATGCACACGGTCTTCCCCCATCCGACGCTTTCAGAAATGATGAAGGAAAGCGTGCTCGATGCCTATGGGCGCGTGTTGAACGCGTAGGAGAAGCCGGATGCCGCTTGCCCGCGACGAGGATCATTGGCGAAGTGCCGGAATGCGCGTGTTCAGGATATGCGTAGTTATCTTTGCCATTCTGGGCATGCTTGCCGGGCTGGCGGTGGCGCGTAGCGGAACCGCGGTATCGCTCGGCGGTATTACAGTGTCGGGGTGGCAGGCAATCTGGATCGTCGCCGTGTTGATGACGGGTGCCGGTGCCTTGTTCGGTGCTGTCTGGCTCATTATTTTCAAGGCGTTGGCGCATGCGTCGCGCGGTTAGGATGAATTGACATGGTCACAGTGCTCGACACGATTGAAGGCCAAAAGCGGCCGAGGCACCCGGAAAAGGCGCATCGCCCCGATCAGCCGGTGCAGATGCGCAAGCCGGAATGGATTCGGGTCAAGGCCCCGACGTCGCGCGGCTATTCCGATACGCGGGAGATCGTCAAGTCGCACAACCTCGTGACGGTGTGCGAGGAAGCGGGTTGCCCGAATATCGGTGAGTGCTGGGAAAAGAAGCACGCGACGTTCATGATCATGGGCGAGATCTGTACGCGGGCCTGTGCCTTCTGCAATGTCGCCACAGGCAAGCCCGCGCCGCTGGATCCCGAAGAGCCGGAAAATGTCGCGAACGCGGTCAAGACGATGGGACTGCAACACGTCGTCATTACCTCGGTCGATCGGGATGATCTGGACGATGGCGGCGCCCGGCATTTCGTGGAGGTTATCGAGGCGATCCGGACGCATGCGCCGGGTACAACTATCGAGATCCTGACGCCTGACTTCCTGCGCAAGGAAGGCGCGCTGGAAAAGGTCGTGGCCGCGAAGCCGGACGTGTTCAACCACAACCTGGAAACGGTGCCGTCGAACTACCTGACGGTGCGACCGGGCGCGCGCTACTTCCATTCGATCCGGCTGCTGCAGCGGGTCAAGGAAATCGATCCGACGATCTTCACAAAGTCCGGCATCATGGTCGGTCTCGGCGAGGAGCGGAACGAGGTGCTGCAATTGATGGACGACCTGCGTTCGGCGGATGTCGACTTCCTGACCATAGGACAGTATCTGCAGCCGACGAAGAAACATCATCCGGTTGTTCGGTTCGTGCCGCCGGAGGAGTTCAAGTCGTACGAGACAATCGCATATTCGAAGGGCTTCCTGATGGTGTCGGCCAGCCCGCTGACGCGGTCGTCGCATCATGCAGGCGATGATTTTGCAAGGCTGAAAGCCGCGCGCGAAGCGAAGACTCGCGCGGCCTGAACCGGAACCGAGCATGCCGAAGTTTCAGGACACGACGCCCGTCCCGCACAGCGCCGCGCAGATGTTCGAACTGGTGGCGGATATCGAACGCTATCCCGAATTCCTGCCGATGTGTGAAGCGCTCAGGATCAGGGATCGGCGCGAGCGCGATGGCAAGACGATGCTGGTCGCGGACATGACGGTCGGCTACAAGATGGTGCGCGAGACCTTTACCACTCAGGTGCTTCTGAAGCCCGATGAACTGGCGATCGATGTGTCCTATGTCGACGGGCCGTTCCGCTACCTCGACAACAGGTGGCGCTTCGAGGACCGGCTTGGAGGCGGTTCGAACGTGCATTTCTGCATTGACTACGAATTCCGGAACCGGGCATTGGGCATGCTGATGGGGGCCATGTTCGACAAGGCCTTTCACATGTTTTCGCAGGCGTTCAGGAACCGGGCTGTGGCGATCTACGGCGATCCCGAGCGCACGGTAGCGAATGCCTAGACTTCCATGCTCGCGTCCGGCGCCAGCTTGACCGTTCCCGTCAGTATCTCGATGGCCGTCATTACCGCCGCCTGGCGAATGAATGCCCTGCCTTGGCTCGGAAAGACGGACTTGTGAACGAATGTCGGAGCCCAGTTCGCCGCGCAGCCGAACCAGACGAGGCCGACCGGTTTCAGATCCGTGCCGCCGTCCGGACCGGCGATGCCCGTAATGGCGATCGTTACATCTGCATTTGAGCGGGCGAGCGCACCCTCTGCCATCGCAGCCGCGACCTCACCGGATACGGCACCATGGCGTTCGATCATCTCCGCTGGCACGCCGAGCAAATCCGATTTAGCTTCGTTCGAATAGGTAACGAAGCCACGGTCCAGCATTGCAGACGAGCCCGGTATCTCTGTCAGTGTCGCCGACACAAGGCCTCCGGTGCAGGATTCGGCCGTTGCGACCAATACCTTTTTGTCCGTGCACAGATCGAGAAGGGCACTGACACGGTCGTGGACCTCGTCGGGAATGCCATTGTCATTCATCGGATATGTCTCCCTGGGTGGGAAAGACTGCAGTAGCCGTAGCCAGCGCCACGATGCCTTCCTGTCTTCCCACAAAGCCAATCTTTTCGTTGGTTGTCGCCTTGACCGAGACGCGTCCGACGTCAATGCCGATTGTGTCCGCGACAGCCTTGCGCATGGCGTCGCGATGCGGACCAATCCTCGGCGCCTCGCAGACAATTGTAACATCGCAATGGGTAATGCGCCCGCCGGCATTGCGAACGAGCGCCGCCGCGTGATCAAGAAAAATGTCGGAAGATGCACCCTTCCATTGCGGGTCGCTTGGCGGAAAATGGCTGCCGATATCGCCGGCGCCGATGGTGGCCAGCAGTGCATCGGTCAGGGCATGAAGGCCGACATCGGCATCGGAATGACCTGAAAGGCTGCGATCATGGGGGATTTCGACACCGCATAGAATGACCGAGTCGCCCGCGATGAGCTGATGGGTGTCGTAGCCATGGCCGACACGGATATCGGGAATGGCGTCTCTCGGCTCGGATGTCAGCATGCGTTCTGCCTCGGCAAAATCGTCTGGATAGGTCAGCTTCAAGTTCCGGGTGTCGCCCTCGATGACGTGGACGGGCATCATGGCCCATTCGTAGAGCGACGCGTCGTCGGTGAACTCGAACTCGGTCTCCGATGCTGCTCGTTCATGAAGTTCCAGGATCCTTGCAAAGGGAAAGGCCTGCGGCGTTTGTGCCCGATAAAGGTTGTTGCGCGGCACCGTTTGGTCGATCAACCGACCGTTGCCAACCTTCTTCAGCGTTTCGGTGACGGGCAGGCCGGGGATGACGCCTGCTTCGGGATCATCCGTGATCGCGGCCATCATCCGGTCGAGAAGACCGGGCGAGACAAACGGCCGCGCCGCATCGTGGACAAGAACATGTGCGGGGGGACGCCCGCTTTCGGCAAGGGCTCGCAAGCCGCAGAGGACCGAGGCCTGCCTGGACGGTCCGCCGGGAACCGCCGTAACGGTGGCCAGCTGGTCCCCAAGGGCATTTGCCAGCAAGGCTTCGTCGTCATTGTGACGAACGACGACAATGCGGCAATCCGGTTGCCAATCGCGAAATGCCTGCACGGTGCGGGCAATCACCGGGATGCCCGCGAGGGAACGGTATTGTTTCGGACCATCCCCGCCGGCGCGCTCGCCCCGCCCGGCTGCAACGATGGCGACCGCGAAATCGGGCTTGAGTTGCATTCGGTTCTTATCTACGTGGTCGGTTGCGGGCAGTGGTGTGCCCGACGCGAAAAATCGTCGCGCCCGCCTGCTTTAGCACAAGGTGGCGATTGCACAACCGGACTTATCTGTCTAACAATTGGGCATGATGCATTTTTGCCTAAGAAGCAGTCATCGTTGACAATGAGCAAATTGGGAAAACCGCTGGACGTTGGTTCGGTTACGCTGGTCAACCGCGTATTTCTGGCACCGATGTCCGGGGTGAGCGATCTCCCGTTCCGGAAGCGCGCCCAGTCACATGGTGCCGGGCTCGTTGTTACCGAGATGATTGCCAGCGAGGAATTCTGCAAGGCGCGGACCGAGAGCCGTCAGCGCGCGCGGGGCGAAGGGCTGTCCGTGCGCATGTTGCAATTGGCCGGACGTGAAGCGAGGTGGATGGGCGAGGCGGCCCGGATAGCCGAAGGCGAAGGCGCGGATATCATCGACATTAACATGGGGTGCCCGGCCAAGAAGGTGACGGGCGGATATGCCGGATCGGCTTTGATGCGCGACCTCGATCACGCGATGTCGCTTATCACGGCGACGGTCTCGGCGGTGAAGGTGCCTGTCACGCTGAAGATGCGCCTGGGGTGGGATGTGAGCAGCATCAATGCTCCGGAGCTGGCGAAGCGGGCCGAGGATTCCGGGGTAAAGATGATCACCGTGCACGGACGAACGCGTTGCCAGTTCTACACCGGTCGTGCCGACTGGGAGCGGATCGCCGCAGTGCGAGAGGCGGTTTCGGTTCCGCTCGTGGTCAATGGAGACATAACGTCCCTGGTAGACGCGCAGCGGGCTTGCGCGGCATCCGGCGCGGATGCGGTCATGGTAGGGCGCGCCTGCTACGGACAGCCATGGCTGGCTGGCCGTATCGCGCAGGCTGCCGGCTTTGCCGGCAGCGACACGCCGCCGCCCGCGAATGATGACATGGCAGACTATGTGGTGGCGCACTATGAAGACATGCTTGTGCATTACGGTACCGAAGTGGGTATTCGACATGCGCGCAAGCACCTCGGCTGGTACCTCGACCGCCATGCCGATCCAGCCGTGGCGAACGGTCAGCTTCGCAAGGCGATCATGACAAATAGCCGTCCGGAAGAGGTTATCCGATTGATCGGAAGCGCATTTTCCGAGGCTGGCCCGAAAGCGAGGGCGGCGTGATGGCATTCACCCTGCGCAAGAAAGACACCACACCTGACCCGGCACTCGCGCTGAAGGTCCTGGATACTTTGCGCGATCCGGTGGTGCTGCTGAACCAGGATGATTCCATTGCGTTCGCCAATCTGGAGGCCGAGTATTTCTTTTCTTCATCCAGAAGTCAGCTCGCCAAAACGCGGATACATGACTTCGTTCCGTTCTCCAGTCCCCTGCTGGCCCTGATCGAACAGGTGCGCGAGCACGAGTCGCCTGTCAATGAATACCGCCTTGACCTATCCTCTCCGCGGCTCGGTAGCGAACGTATCGTGGATGTACATGTGACACCGGTATCCGACGATCCCGGTGCGATGGTAATCGTCTTCCGCGAGCGATCGATGGCCGAAAAGTTCGATCGCCAGATGACGCATCGCGGCGCGGCCCGCTCCGTTACCGGTCTTGCTTCGATGCTCGGGCACGAGATCAAGAATCCGCTGTCGGGTATCCGGGGCGCGGCGCAGTTGCTGGAAACGGTCGTCGGCGATGAGGATCGCGCGCTGACCGGCCTGATCCGCGAGGAGACAGACCGGATCGTATCGTTGGTCGATCGCATGGAAGTCTTTTCCGACGAGCGACCGATCGAACGCGAAGCGGTGAATATCCACGTGGTGTTGGACCGGGTGCACAAGATCGCGGTCTCGGGCTTCGCGCGCGACATCGAGTTCCAGAAATTCTACGATCCATCCCTGCCGCTTGTCTTGGGCAACAAGGATCAGTTGATTCAGGTTTTTCTCAATCTGGTGAAGAACGCCAGCGAAGCCTGTGAGAATCGCGAGAATCCGCAAATTCGACTGCGCACCGCATTCCGGCCGGGTGTGCGGCTCTCCATACCCGGCGCCAATGAGCGCGTGGCTTTGCCGTTGGAATTCAGCGTGGAGGACAATGGTGCGGGCGTGCCCGAGGACATTCAGATGCACATGTTCGATCCGTTTATAACGACCAAGCCGAATGGATCCGGCCTCGGACTGGCGCTGGTCGCGAAGATCGTCGGGGATCACGGGGGAGTCATCGAGTGCGACTCCCAGCCGAACAGGACGGTTTTCCGGATACTCATGCCGGCCGCACCGCGCGCCGCGGTCGCGAATGTCGAGTCACCTGCTGGAGATGAACAGCCATGAAGGGGTCCGTTCTCGTCGCGGATGATGACGCGGCCATACGCACGGTAGTCAGCCAGGCGTTGTCACGCGCCGGGTACGATGTACGTGTGACCTCGAATGCGTCGACACTGTGGCGCTGGGTTGCTGCCGGAGAGGGCGATGTCGTGGTAAGCGATGTCGTAATGCCGGACGACAACCTGTTTGACCTGTTGCCGCGCATGCGCAAGGTGCGTCCGGACCTTCCCATCATCGTCATGAGTGCGCAGAACACTTTCATGACGGCCATCCGGGCGTCCGAGAAGGGGGCATACGAATACCTTCCGAAGCCGTTCGACCTTGTGGAACTGACAGGCATTGTCGGACGGGCACTTGCCGAATCCCGGCGGAAGAATGGTGATGGCCAGACGCAAGCGGTCAACCCGGAGACCGAGGGCATGCCTCTGGTCGGTCGATCGCCGGCAATGCAAGATATCTATCGCGTTCTGGCACGCATGATGCAGTCCGATCTGACGGTTCTCATCAACGGTGAATCCGGCACCGGCAAGGAACTGGTTGCGCGCGCCCTGCATGAATACGGCAAGCGCAAGAACGGTCCCTTTGTCGCAATCAATATGGCAGCGATCCCGCGCGACCTTATCGAGTCCGAACTGTTCGGGCACGAAAAGGGTGCGTTTACCGGTGCGCAAGCGCGTTCAACCGGTCGGTTCGAGCAGGCGGAGAACGGTACGCTTTTCCTCGATGAAATCGGTGACATGCCGATGGATGCGCAGACCCGGCTTCTGCGCGTGTTGCAGCAGGGTGAGTACATGACGGTCGGCGGTCGGACTCCGATCAAGACCAATGTTCGCATAGTCGCGGCGACGAACAAGGATCTGCGGGCCCTGATAAACCAGGGCCTTTTCCGCGAAGACCTCTACTATCGACTTAACGTGGTGCCGCTACGCATGCCGCCGCTCAGGGAGCGGCTGGAGGATATTGGCGACCTGGTACAGCATTTCCTGGTCAAGGTGCAGGAGGAAGGCCTCGAAGCGAAGCGCATCCTGCCCGAGGCGCTGCAGCTGATGTCGAGCTATCACTGGCCGGGCAACGTGCGGGAACTCGAGAACCTTATCCGGCGCCTCTGCGCACTTTATCCGCAGGAAGAGATCACGGCAGAGATCGTGGCCGCCGAACTCGATGCCGGAGAGGGGGCAGAAAGCGCTCCGGCCGACCTGCTGCACGGTGAAATGACGATCGCTCAGGCCGTGGAGCACAACATGCAGGACTATTTCCGCTCTTTTGGCGACAGTCTGCCGCCGCCAGGGCTCTACCAGCGGGTGCTTGCAGAAATGGAACAGCCATTGATACTGGCTACGCTTGCCGCGACGCGGGGGAACCAGATCCGCGCTGCGGAAGTGCTCGGTCTCAATCGGAACACCCTTCGAAAGAAGATCAAGGAACACGGTCTGAGCGTGTTCAAGGGCGGATAAACATCCGTCCACCCATGCACTTGTTGCAAAACCGCCACATTCTGTTGCATGTTGGGCACTCCATCCGACAGTGATCAGCAGAGTCGCCCAATGTCAGTGATGCAGAGCGCCAAGGGCGCGATCGATCTCGGCATTTCCGATCGAACACATGGCCGAAGGTCGCAGATCGGCGGTATCGTCGTAATTGTTTGCGCCCTGCTGACTGCGGGGGTCTCATTTGCCGTCCTGATCGGACTCACGCCGATCCAGCCCGACAGCACGGTCACGCTCTCCGCGATTGCGATCAACGGTCTGTTCGTGTTTGCCCTGATGTGGCTGATCGGTGCTGAACTCTACCGGATCTATCGTGCGCGAAAGGCCGGCAAGGCAGCCTCGCGGCTTCATGTCCGTATTGTCGGCCTGTTCACGATCATAGCGGCGGTTCCGGCCCTCGCCATTGCGATCGTTGCCAGCATCACGCTGGACCTGGGGCTGGATCGCTGGTTCGAGATTCGCACCAAGACAATCGTCGAATCATCTTTGCAGGTCGCCGAGTCCTACATAAACGAGAATGCCATCAACCTGCGGGATGCAACGATCAACATGGCGTTTGCCGTCGACTCCCAACGGCGCCTTTACAGCCTCGACCGGGAGGGGTTTCGCCGTTTCCTGACCCAGCAGGCTCGCGGACGGGGCATGCTCGGGGCATTCGTCATTCGTCCCGACGGCACGGTCGTCCATAGTGCCGACATAGAGGTCGAGCGGCCGCTTCCGTTGCCACCGGAAGACGCGTTGGACGCGGCTAAGGATGGCGGTCCCGTTCTGATACCGCCGGGGGTGACCAACCTTGTCGGCGCGATCATCATGTTGCGCGAAATACCCAATGCGTATCTCTACACCATCCGGACGGTGGATGCTGACGTGCTGGACGCGGTTCAGTTGATGAAGGAGAACCGCGACGAGTATACCGGGCTCGAAGCCAACCGGAAGAACGTGCAGCTCGCCTTCGCGATTCTCTATTTCGGCTTGACCCTCGTCCTCATCGTGTCCGCGATCTGGACCGGCCTTGCCGTGGCGAACCGGCTGGTGCGGCCGATCCGCCAGTTGATCGGCGCGGCAGAGGAGGTGTCCGAAGGCAATCTCGACGTGCGCGTCCCGGTGCGCGCGTCGGACGGCGATGTGGGTTATCTCGGCAAGACATTCAACAGCATGCTCGGCCAGCTTAAGGGACAGCGGGACGAAATTCTGCGGGCCACGGAACTGATCGACCAGCGCCGTCGGTTTTCGGAAGCAGTCCTGTCCGGCGTGTCGGCCGGAGTCATGGGAATCGATGACGACGGCTGCATCACCGTGTCCAACGGATCGGCTGCAGCCATCCTCGGCACCGGCGAGCAAATCGCGCCCGGAAGCAAGCTTCTGGATGTTTCGCCGCATGTCGCCGATGTGCTCAGCGAAGTGCGCGACAGCGGTCGTCCCGATGCGCGCAAGCAGGTGAATTTCCTCGACCGCAACGGTCGCGAGCGCGTGCTCAACGTTCAGGTCACGATGGATCGCGAAGTCGACGATGGCGAAGGCGAAGAGAAGGGAAGGGGAGCACAGGCGGATGATTTCGAGATGCCCGCACGCCATACGCATGTCATTACGATCGACGACATCTCCGACCTGGTCGAAGCACAACGAGCGACCGCGTGGGCCGACGTGGCGCGGCGCATCGCGCATGAGATCAAGAATCCGCTGACACCGATCCAGCTTTCGGCCGAACGCCTGCGGCGCCGCTACGGCAAGGTCGTCGGCGAGGACAGGGAAGTTTTCGACCAGTGCACGGACACGATCATCCGGCAGGTGGGCGATATCGGCAGGATGGTCGATGAGTTCTCCTCATTCGCGCGCATGCCGAAGCCCGTGATGGAACGGAAGGATCTGCGCGAAACATTGCGCGAAGCGACATTCCTGGTCGAGGTCAGCCGCAGCGACTTCACTTTCGAGAGGGATTTCGGCGAGGATGCGCTGATCTGCAGTTTCGATGATCGGCTGGTCGGCCAGGCGATCGGCAACATCATCAAGAATGCGTCCGAGGCCGTGGAAGCGCGGCAGGCGGCGGATGACTCGGATGAGAGGGAAGAAGGGCACATCCTTGTCAGGGCCTATCGGAACGAGAATGATGAAATTGCGGTCGACGTGGTCGACAACGGCAAGGGATTGCCGCGACAGAACCGCGCCAAGCTTCTCGAGCCCTACATGACGACCCGCGAAAAGGGCACAGGCCTAGGGCTCGCAATCGTGAAAAAGATTATGGAGGACCATGGCGGTCGCCTTGAACTGCACGACGCGCCTGCGGAATTTCACGGCGGAAAGGGAGCATTGGTGAGGCTCGTGTTCCCAGCGCCTGCATCGGAGGTGAGCGGCGTAGGGAAAGAAGATCCCGTGAAAATAATATCCGGCGGTGGCGACGCACGATCAATAGCCGAGAGGACAGCATGAAAGCGGACATTCTGATTGTCGACGATGAACAGGACATCAGGGAGATCATCGCCGGCATCCTCGAAGACGAAGGATACGAGGCACGCACGGCCCGTGACAGCGACAGCGCCCTTGCGGCGATCGCCGATCGTGCGCCGCGCCTTGTTTTCCTGGATATTTGGCTGCAGGGCAGCAAACTGGACGGACTGGCGCTTCTGGACGAGATACAGACCATGCATCCCGGCCTGCCGGTCGTGATGATCTCGGGGCACGGAAACATCGAGACAGCGGTATCCGCCATCAAGCGTGGTGCCTACGACTATATCGAGAAGCCTTTCAAGGCCGACCGGCTAGTACTCGTCGCCCAGCGAGCGTTGGAGACCTCATCCCTGAAGATGCAGGTGAAGGATCTCAAGCGGCGATCAAGCGAGACGACCGAACTGATCGGCAATTCGGCGGCGATCAACAACCTCCGGCAGACCATCGCCCGCGTGGCACCGACCAACAGCCGCATCCTGATCACCGGTCCGTCGGGTTCCGGCAAGGAACTGGTCGCGCGCGCCATTCATGCGCAATCGACACGGGCCGAGGGGCCTTTTGTCGTCATAAATGCGGCGGCCATCACGCCCAGCCGCATGGAGACGGAACTGTTCGGGACCGAGCCTAATGGCGGCGAGCGGAAGGTCGGCGCGCTCGAGCAGGCACATGGCGGAATTCTCTATATCGACGAGGTCGCCGACATGCCGCTGGAAACACAGAGCAAGATCCTGCGCGTGCTGGTCGACCAGGAATTCGAGCGCGTCGGCGGGGTGCGGCGGGTCAAGGTCGATGTGAGGATCATCTCCTCAACGGCCTTCAACCTGGAGGAACTGATCGAGGCAAAGCGTTTTCGCCGTGATCTGCTCAACCGGCTCGCGGTCGTGCCGATCGAGGTGCCGCCGCTTGCCGAGCGGCGCGAGGACATACCGTTGCTCGTCCAGTCATTCATGAAGATGATCAGCGAACAGACTGGCATCCGCCCCAAATTCATCGGCGATGATGCGATGGCCGTCCTGCAGACTCATGACTGGCCGGGAAACATCCGCCAGTTGCGGAACAACATCGAACGGCTGATGATCCTGACGCGGGACGAGCCCGAGGACAGTGTCATCGGTGTCGACAAGCTGCCGGCCGAAATCGGCGAGAACCTGCCAAAGGCACCAACCGCCGACGATGCGCATATCATGTCGCTGCCGCTGCGCGAGGCGCGTGAGCGATTCGAGCGCGACTATCTCGTCGCGCAGATTTCGCGATTTGGCGGAAACATCTCGCGGACAGCCGAATTCGTTGGTATGGAGCGGTCAGCCCTGCACCGCAAACTGAAATCGCTCGGCGTCTGACGCCTATCAATCGGGGACGGGAACCAAATGCGGGTAATCATCTGCGGCGCCGGCCAGGTCGGCTACGGCATTGCCGAGAGACTCGCCGCTGAAGCGAACGACGTGTCCGTCATAGACATGTCCGCCACGCTGGTGCAGCGAATCCGGGATACGCTTGATGTGCGCGGTTTTGTCGGTCACGGAAGCCATCCGGACGTGCTGGCCGCTGCCGGCGCGGATCAGGCGGACATGATCATCGCTGTGACGCTGTACGACGAAGTCAACATGACGGCCTGCCAGGTCGCCCATTCGCTTTTCGACGTGCCGACCAAGATCGCCCGGATCAGGTCGCAGAGCTATCTGCAGGCGCATTACAACAACCTGTTCTCCCGCGAACATCTGCCGATCGACGTGATCATTTCGCCGGAACGGGAAGTCGGAGACGTGGTCCTGCGCCGCATCGCCTCCCCCGGCGCAACGGACATCGTGCAGTTCGCCGAGGGCACCGTGACGATGATGGCCATCGAGTGCCGCGACGATTGCCCCGTCATCAACACGCCGCTCAGCCAGTTGACCGAGCTGTTTCCCGATCTTTCGGCGACGGTTGTCGGCGTGTGGCGCAACGACAGGCTGTTCGTGCCGCATTCCGCGGACCAACTGCTCGCACACGACCTGGTCTACGTCATCGCGACACGTCCGCAGGTCAAGCGAACGCTCAGCCTGTTCGGGCATGACGAGGCGGAAGCGCGGCGGATCATCATCGCGGGCGGCGGCAATATCGGCCTGTATGTCGCGGAGCAGATGGAGGCGCGCCAGTCCCGCGCCAAGGTGAAGATCATCGAGGGCGATCACGCCCGTGCCGTCACCGTTGCCGACCGGCTGCGCAGGACGGTCGTCCTGCATGGCAGCGCCCTTGACCAGCAAGTCCTTGTCGAGGCCGATATAGAGGACAGCGAACTGATGGTATCGCTCACCAACGACGACCAGGTGAACATCCTGTCGGCGGTGATGGCGAAGAGCCTAGGCTGCCAGTCGACGCTCGCCCTGATCAATGATCCGTCCTACCAGGGCTTCACGGAGCAGCTGGGGATCGACGCGCACATCAATCCGCGTGCGGTGACGATTTCGCGGGTGTTGCAACACGTTCGGCGCGGTCGCATACGGCAGGTCCACAGCGTGCAGAAGGGATCGGCGGAAGTGATCGAGGCCGAGGCGCTGGAAACGTCGCCGCTGGTCGGCGTGCCGTTGCGCGAACTGGATCTTCCCGAGGATATCCGTATCGGCGCCGTCTACCGGGACGGGGAGGTGCTCAAGCCGGACGGCGATACCAAGATCAAGGCAAAGGACCGCGTCGTCATTTTCGCGATGTCGACGGCGGTCCGCCAGGTCGAACAGATGTTCCGGGTCAGCCTCGAATTCTTCTGATGGGGCGTATCGCAAACATGAGGGAAGGTTGAACGCGTGCGGACCGTCATCTTCCTCATCGGATTCGCGGCGGCGCTCTTCTTCGGCTCGCTGGTCGCGCCGATATTGATCGGACTGGCCTTCGGCGAGAAGGTGGCCGTCATCCGGCTGTCCGTCCTCGCGTCTACCGGCGCCTTCGTTTCCATCGTGACGACGGCGGCAACGCTAGGATACCGGCACGTGCTTACCCCGAATCGCCTGATCCTCTCGATGGTCGTCGTCTGGGCAATCGTCTCGTTGATCGGCGCAACGCCATTTGTCCTCGTGCTGGACATGGAATTCGGCCGGGCCCTTTTCGAAAGCGTTTCCGGGCTGACCACGACGGGGGCGTCGACCCTCGTCGCCCGCGAGGCGATGCCCCAGTCGATGCTGTTCTGGCGTCTCCAGCTGGAATGGATCGGCGGCTTCATGACCCTGGCGTCGCTCTTCCTGGTGCTTTCGCCGCTCGCGGTCGGCGGGCTGCCGCGGAGGGCAATGGCCTCGGAGTGGCGCGCCGATCTGTCCGACGACCGGGACGGGGGTGTGGAGCATCTGAAACGGTACACGCCGTTGCTTGCCGCCTATGTAGGTGTGTCCGTGGCCGTGTTCCTGGCCTACATAGCAAGCGGGGCGGATACGCTCGGTGCCGCGCATCTGACCATGACCAGCGTGTCCACCGGCGGCTTCAATCCCAACGAAACGGAACTGGAATCGCATTACGGTCCGGCGACCCTTGTCGTCATGGCCTTCGTGATGGCACTCGCCGCGACCAGCGTGTTCTGGCAGCGCTACGACCTGTCGAACCCGCTGCGGGTCATCTGGCGGAACCGCGAGGCGTGGTGGGTAGGCGGTTTCATCGCAGCTCTTACGCTGCTCTATGTACTGGCATTCCGGTCTGTCGGCGGGCTGCGGAACGTGCAGGACTTCGGTGGCGTTCTCGCCGAAAGCTTCTTCGCCGCCGCCTCCGTGGTGGCGACGTCGGGGCACGAGATGAGACCGGGCGTGATCGCGCTGCTGCCCGAGATCCTGGTCTTCTCGGTCGCGTTTCTCGGCGCCGCCGTGTTCTCTACGGCTTCCGGACTGAAGATCCACAGGCTCGGCGCGATGCTCGTGCAGTCCAGGCGCGAACTCAACCTGCTGATCTATCCCAGCTCGATTACGCCGACGCGCATCGCGCGCGCGGACTACGATGAACGGTCGATCGTCGAGACCTGGCCGGTACTCATCCTGACTCTCGTGGTCCTGGCGGTCGGCATATTCCTGCTCGCGGGCGGGTCGGGAACCTTCGAGTCGGCGATGCTCTCGGCGATGGCGCTCCTGGTCAATGCGGGGCCGCTCTACGAAGCGTATATTCCGGCCGCGGCCCTGCCTGAGCTTTGGCCGGGCTATCGCGACTTCACGGCCTTCGAGCGCTATGCCGGGTGCGCGATCATGCTGCTCGGGCGCCTGGAGTTCATCGCGGTGTTCGCGATCCTCAATCTCAAATACTGGTTGTCGCGCTGAAACAAGGAGCCTGTCGTGTCTCGCATCGCATATGTCAACGGCCAATACCGGAATCACGGGGACGCCATGGTCCATGTGGAGGACCGGGGCTACCAGTTCGCGGACGGCGTCTACGAGGTCTGCGAGGTGGCGCGCGGCTACATCATGGACATGACGCGCCATCTCGACCGGCTGGCGCGATCGCTGGCCGAGTTGCAGATGGACTGGCCGGTCGAGCGTGACGCGCTCGTCGTCATCATGCGCGAGGTTGTGCGGCGCAACCGGGTGCATGACGGCATGGTGTATCTCCAGGTGACGCGAGGCGTGGCGCGGCGCGACCACGTGTTTCCCGCATCGGCGAAGCCATCACTCGTCGTCACGGCGCGCAGCAGCGATCCGCAGGCCGCCACCGCCAGGGCGGAGGAGGGGATCGGCGTCATCACGGTGCCGGAGAACCGGTGGGACCGCGTGGACATCAAGACGGTGGCGCTTCTTCCCAACGTGCTGGCACGCCAGAAGGCCAAGGAATCCGGCGCCGCCGAAGCCTGGTTCGTGGACGGTGACGGCACGGTCAAGGAAGGCGCGGCGACCAATGCCTGGATCGTTACCGGCAATGGCGTGCTGGTGACGCGGCCCGCCGATTTCGGAATCCTGCGCGGCATCACGCGGGCAACCGTCATGGACATCGCCGCCCGGGAGGGGCTGGAGGTGGAGGAACGCGCCTTTACGGTCGACGAGGCCAAGGACGCGCGCGAAGCCTTCATAACCGCGGCGACGACCGTGGTCATGCCGGTGGTGCGAATCGACGGAGCGCCGGTCGGCGACGGCAGGCCCGGGGCGGTGGCCCGCGCCCTGCGCGACGCCTTCTTCGACAACGCGGAAAAGACGCCGGTATGAGCGGCAGGCATCTGGCTTCGCTGAAACGGCCATGTCATTTTTCCGCGAGCTGAAAAAATATATCTGATTTGTACGAAGTTCCGATTGAAGCAGCTGCCGAATATGCTTAATTCAATAAAAAAAACGATGATATGGACAAGACATGGCTGATCGCTCCCAGAACCTGCAAGACCAGTTTCTTAATGCTGTCAGAAAACAAAAGGTTCCGCTGACGATATTCCTCGTTAACGGTGTAAAACTCACCGGGGTCGTTACGTCATTCGACAATTTCTGCGTGCTGTTGCGGCGTGACGGGCATGCGCAGCTGGTGTATAAACACGCGATCTCGACCATCATGCCGGGCCAGCCGGTGAACATGTTCGAGAGCGAGGACGCACCGGCGAAAACCGATTGAGCGAACAAATCGAGACAGGCGACGGGAACAGCCGCGTCGGCAAGCCGCGGATGGAAGAGCGGTCGCGCGCGCCGACCGTCGCGGTCGTTCTCGAGCCGGACCTGCGCGGCCAGGCGGGCGAACCGCATCGCCGCAGCGCCGCCGAGCGGCTTGTAGAGGCCGAGGGCCTTGCACGCGCTATCGACCTCGACATCACCCATAGCGCCATCGTGCCGGTTGCAAGGCCGCAGCCTGCCACGCTGCTGGGCCGCGGCAAGGTGGAGGAGATTGCCGGCGTCGTGAAGGCGCTGGAGGCCGGTCTCGTCATCGTGGACCATGCGCTGACACCGGTGCAGCAGCGCAATCTCGAAAAGGAATGGAACGCCAAGGTGCTCGACCGCACTGCCCTGATCCTCGAGATCTTCGGCAGGCGGGCGCAGACCAGGGAGGGCACGCTGCAGGTGGAGCTCGCCCATCTCAACTACCAGCGCGGCCGGCTGGTGCGGTCCTGGACCCACCTCGAACGCCAGCGCGGCGGCGCGGGATTTCTCGGTGGCCCCGGCGAAACCCAGATCGAGGCGGACCGGCGAATCCTGCGCGACAAGATCAAGCGGATCGAGCGGGAGCTGGAAGCAGTGCGCCGAACCCGCACGCTGCACCGATCGAAGCGGAAGAAGGTGCCGCTGCCCGTGGTCTCGCTGGTCGGCTACACCAATGCGGGCAAGTCGACGCTCTTCAACCGGCTGACCGGTGCCGGGGTGACGGCCGAGGACATGTTGTTCGCCACGCTCGACCCGACGCTTCGCCGCGTCAGGCTGCCGGGCGGCACATGGATCATCCTGTCGGACACGGTCGGCTTCATCTCCGATCTTCCGACTCATCTCGTGGCCGCGTTCCGCGCCACGCTGGAGGAAGTGCAGGAAGCCGAAATCGTGCTGCATTTGCGCGACATCTCCAGCGACGCATCGCGCGAGGAGGCGTCGGACGTCGCGCAGATCCTGAGCGATCTCGATGTCGACCCGGAAGACGAGCGTCACGTGATCGAGGTCTGGAACAAGATCGATTCGCTGGACCCGGTGGCGAGGGCCGACATGCTGGCGCGCGCCGAGGGGACGGTGAGCGGCCCGGCGGTGATCCCGGTCTCGGCCGTGACGGGCGAGGGAATCGACCGCCTGCTCATGGAAATCGAGGACCGGGTTTCCGGCGCGCTGGTCGTCCGCCGCTTCTCCATTCCGCCGGACCGCTATGGCGACGTGGCCTGGCTCTACGACCACGGCCATGTGCGGCACCGGGAGTCTGCCGAGGACGGCAGCATCGTCGTCGATGTCGAACTGACGGCGGAAAACGCGGCGGCGTTCGATCGCCGGTAGGCATCCCTGCCGGCAAGCGGCATCGACGCCGCGCCCCGCTTGCGAAGCCGGGTTTTCGAGTGCGAGTTGTCTTTCGACGCTCACGACGTGTTCCATGCGTCGAGCGCCAGGGTGTGGCATTCCTTCAGCACCTCCCCGATCTCGTTTCGCGGCCGCCTTCGCCATCCGGGCGGCAGGCCGGGCCGCAACGGGCGGAAACGCCATGGTGCGGGCTTGCGGACGGCATCCGGCGTCATGCCGGCGATCTCGCCTGCGTCGGCGGCGCGGATTTTCTCGATGGCCCGCTCGAAACGGGCCTTCCAGCGGGCAAGGCGGGCGGCCTGTGCGTCGAGATCGCCCAGCGCCAGTGCCAGCGCCCGGATGCGGCGCGAGAGGCCGCGGGCGTCCACCAGCTCGTCGGGATCGCGCTCCGGGGCGGGCCAGCCTTCTTCCGGGTCGTCGTATTCGAGGAAGGCATGGCCGAAGGGGCCGTCCAGCCCGGTGACATCGAAGAGGAAGGGCGCGTAGCGCTTCCACGGGTCGAAGAGTTGGAAGGACGGACGGTCGCGGTAGAGATAGAGCAGCTCGGCATCGGACGGTTCTGCGTCCCGCTCCCTGTCCGTCCCGTCTTCGGGCGCTGTTTCCGGCTGCGCGTTCGCGTCGGGCCGACCCGCGTTGCGTTCCGGGCCGAGCGTCACGTCCCGTTCCAGCTTGCAGGCGGCCATGACGATCAGCCGCCGGGCGGCGAACTCGGCGGGACGCAGGACCGACAGGATGCGGGCACGAAGCGCGCGCGGCAGGAAGACGAGCGAGCGTCCGGTCCTTATCCCCGCCATCAGGAACAGCTGCGCGACGATCCGCAACAGGTCGTCAAGGTTCCTCTCCACTGCCCGTTTCCAGTCGAATTCCATGGCCTTCTCCGTGACACCGGGGAGAAGGGTAGGGGAGGCCGGGGGCAGGTGGATAACTTTGCGCGGAAATGCCGGGATTCCGGGCAAGAGGGCGGGATTTGTCCAACGGGGCGCCGTGGGGTGGAGTTCTTCGACCTCCGCAAGACGATGCAGGAGGCGTCCGGGCACCATGCGCATCCAATAGTATGAACCGATCCGGCGTTACATCTGTTCGTTAAGTACAAACCAGGATCGACTGTTGCTGACGGGCGGTCATGGCCGGATAGTGGAGCTTGCAGACATGCAAAGGGGGAGCCAGGCATGAGACATGTACTTGCCGCGCTGGCGGTCATTTCCACGTTGGTCGCTGCCATGCCGGCGGCCCAGGCCCATGGTGGCGGCTGCCGGAAAAGCTCGCCTCCCGGGGAATGCTGCCACATGAACCGGAAGACCGGCCAGGTGCACTGTCACAGGTAGCCGGCTCGGCCGCGAACCGTAGCCAAGTTCGGCCCGCCACGAAGATTGGCGCGAACCGCTTGCGTGCAATGCGGAGGATGTCGCGGAATCAGGCCTTTTTCAGGAATTCGGTGCGCAGCACCAGCCCCTTGATCTTGGCGACGCGGCATTCGACCTCGTCCGGGTTGCCGGTCAGCCGGATGCCCTTGACCAGGGTGCCGCGCTTGATGGTCGAGGAGGTGCCCTTGACCTTCAGATCCTTTATGACCGTGACATTGTCGCCGTCGGCCAGGATCGTGCCGTTGGTGTCGCGGGTCTCTTCGCTCATCGGAAACAGCCTTTCATTGGTTTCCCGGTCCGTTTAACCCCCGGAGAGGCAAAGGGAAAGCGCATTTATCCGGAGTCGCCGCCATCCGGCCGTGCGGCGGTCTTGGCCTGCTGCCAGAGCGCTTCCATCTCGTCCAGCGTGGCCGCGGCCGGGTCACGGCCTCCGGCGGCGAGCGCCTTTTCGATGTAGCGGAAGCGGGTGAAGAATTTCAGGTTGGCGGCTTCCAGCGCGGCCTCCGGTTCGACGTCGAGATGGCGGCCGAGATTGACCAGCGCGAAGAGCAGGTCGCCATATTCCTCGCGGACCTTGTCCTGCTCGCCGGACTCCATCACCTCGCGCAGCTCGCCGATCTCTTCCTCGATCTTGTCGAGGATCGGTGGCGCGGTGTCCCAGTCGAAGCCGACGCGTGCGGCCTTGCGCTGCAGCTTGATGGCGCGGATCAGCGCGGGCAGGGCCCGCGGCACGTCGTCCAGCAGGGAAGGGGGCTCCCCTTCCGACTGGCCGGCGGCCTTGCGGGCCGCGGCATAACGGGCCGCCTTTTCCGCCTTTTCCTCGGCCTTGATCTTCTCCCACATGCCCTTGGCGAGCTTCCTGCCGCGCACGCTCTCGTCGCCAAAGACGTGGGGGTGACGACGGATCATCTTTTTCGTGATTGCCTCGACCACGTCGCCGAAATCGAAATGGCCGGCCTCCTCGGCCATGCGCGCATGGAACACGACCTGGAGAAGCAGGTCGCCCAGCTCGTCCGGCAGGTCGACCATGTCGCCGCGCTCGATGGCGTCGGCGACCTCGTAGGCCTCCTCGATCGTGTAGGGCACGATCGTCTCGAAGGTCTGTTCCACGTCCCAAGGGCAGCCGGTCTCGGGGTCGCGCAGCCGGGCCATGATCTCGAGCAGGCGGGAAATGTCGCGGGAAGGTTCCATGGGAACATCCTTATGCGAATGCGCAGCGGCGGGAACGTGACAATCCCCGCGCATCCACAGAAAGCGGCGTGGCAATGTCACGTTTCGCCCTTCCGTTTCGTCCTTGGGGCAGAGACGGAAAGGAGAATGCCATGGATATAGTCATCATCGGCGGCGGCTATGCAGGCGTGGCCTGCGCCCTGCGGCTGGCGCGCAAGGCGGGCAGGGGGAACAGGATCACCCTCGTCAACGACAGCGATGGCTTTGTCGAGCGCATCAGGTTGCACCAGGTCGCGGCCGGGAGCGGAACGGCGCGGCGCGCGCTCCGCCCGGTGCTGGAACGGGCCGGCGTCGGGCTGGTCGTCGGCCGCGCTGAGGCGATCAACTCCGGGGCGCGCAGCGTGCGTGTGGACGGGCGGTCTCTGCCGTGGGACCGGCTCGTGCTGGCGCTCGGATCGGTGCCGAGGAGGACCGGCGACGGCGCGGCGGTGCTGGCGCCCGGCGAAAGCGAGGCGATTGCCGCCCGGCTGAAGGAGATGCGGGACGGCGCGCGGGTCGCCGTGATCGGCGGCGGGCTAACCGGCATCGAGGCGGCCACCGAGATCAAGGAGGCGTATCCCGGTCTCGATGTCGCGCTGCTGACCCGCTCGCCGCTGGGGCAGGGATGGTCGCCCGCCGCGCGGACCCATCTGCTGGCGGCCTTCGACCGGCTCGGCGTGCGCGTGGAGGAGGGCGTCCATTGCGGCGGCGACGCGCCGGTGCCGGGCGCCGACCTGACGCTGGCGGCGGCCGGATTCGAAATCCCGGCGCTCGGTCGCGACGCCGGCCTGGCGGTGAACGGGCACGACCGGGTGCTTGTCGATCCGCTTCTGCGCTCGGTGTCGGACCCGCGGATCCATGCGGTCGGCGACTGCGCCGTGCCGGTGCATGATCCGGGGCACGCTCTGCCCATGGGATGCAAGAGCGCGTTGCCCATGGGCGCGCAAGCCGGCGACAACATCGCCGCCGAGTGCCGGGGCCGGGCGGGGCGGGCCTTCGACTTCCGCCTTGCCTTTTACTGCGTCAGCCTCGGCCGCCGCGACGGGCTGATCCAGTGGGCGGACAGGGCGGGACGGCCGGTCGGGCCGGTGTGGACGGGCAGGCTCGCCGCGCACTACAAGGAGTTCATATGCCGCTTCACCTGGCGGGTGCTGGCGCTGGAATCGCGGGGCGTGCCGACCGTCATGGGCATGCGCACGGGGCACGCGCCCCGCGTTCCGGAGGGGCAGGTGCAGGCAGGGGCGAATTGAGGGACCACCGATGGCCGCGTCCACGCAACCGGAATTCGACAGCATCAGGCCGCGCCTGTTCGGCATCGCGTACCGCATGCTGGGCTCGGCCAGCGAGGCCGAGGACATGGTGCAGGACGCCTGGCTGCGCTGGCACGGCGCGCGGCGCGATGCGGTGGACGATCCCGAGGCCTATCTCGTCCGCACCGTGACGCGGCTGTGTCTCGACCACCTGAAATCCGCCCGGGTCCGGCGCGAGACCTATGTCGGCGAATGGCTGCCCGAGCCGCTGCCGACCGGCGACGGGCCGGCGGAACTGTTCGAGGCGATCTCCTTCGCCTTCCTGGTCGCGCTGGAGCGGCTGACGCCGCCGGAGCGCGCGGCTTACCTGCTGCACGAGGTGTTCGGATATTCCCATGCGGAAGTCGGCGCGATCCTGGAGCGCAGTCCCGAGGCGTGCCGGCAGCTTCACATGCGCGCCGGGCGGGCGTTGCGCGCGGACCGGCCGCGCTTCGACGCCGATCCGCGGGAGCACCGGCGTCTGCTCGACGGTTTCGTGGCGGCCTGCCGGGCGCAGGACCTCGACGGGCTCGTGGCGCTGCTGTCGGCGGATGTCGTCGCGCGGTCGGACGGCGGCGGCCGGGTCCGTACGGCGCGACGCTCCGTGCATGGCGCCGACGCCGTTTCGCGGTTGTTCATCGGTCTGGCGCGCAACGCGGCCGGCGGCCTGGCGTTCGACATCCGCGCCATCAACGGCCGGCCGGCCGTGGTGGCGACGCGGGATGGGCGGCCGGTATCGGTCATCCAGATCAGCGTCGCCGGCGGCAGGATCGCCGCCATCGACTCGGTGCTGAACCCGGACAAGCTCGCGGCGGTGGCAACCGCGCTTCCGGCCGATCCGCCGGGCATCATCGGCTAGCGCGGCGATGCTCGCTTGGCATGTTCGATCCGTACAGGGCAAGGGCAGTGCCGTCACGGCGCGGCGGCCATCCGGCCCGCGTCACGGCGGCATCCAAGAAGTTGTCGCATAAGATGGATTATGGAACTGGTGCGTATGGCAGCAAGCTGCCGCGGATCGGCTAATCGGTGGCACGCACCGCGATGATCTCGGGCCCGATCGTGTCGGCCAGCGCCCGCGACCCGACACGGAAGACGCTATCCGGTCGCCCGGCTGCCGCCCAGACCGTGTCGTAGTCCAGCAGGCTCTCGTCCATCCATGTCGCGATCGGCGCCTTGTGACCGAGCGGAGAGACACCGCCGATGGCAAAGCCGGTCTCCTCGCGCACGCGGCGGCCGTCACATCGCTTCAAGTTCAACCCGTATCGCTCTGAAATATAATCGAGATCAGCGTTGTGCCGCCCGGAAACGAGCAACAGGACGAGCGCGCCGGTATCGGCGTTCTCGAAGACCAGCGACTTGACGATCTGCCCGACCTCGCAGCCGCATGCGGCCGCCGCTTCCTCGGCCGTCCGCGTCGACTGGTCCATCACCCGCAGCTCGATTTCGAGGCCGAGCCGCTTCGCGTCATTGGCGACGCGCTCCATGGACGATCCGGGTTTCGGTGTCACCGTTTCCATCATCGCTCCTCCAGTTCGATGACAAGGCCGTCATGGGCCGGGTCGACGTGATCGGGCGTCTCGTTCTTCACCGTCACGTAGTCGAGCGGAATGTGCATGTGGGTCAGGTATGCGCGCCTGGGCGCCAGCTCGGTGATCACGGCGAGCGCCTGTTCCAGCGACATGTGGCTCGGATGTTCGCGGTATTGAAGCGCATCGACGATCAGCACGTCGAGGTTGCGCATCCTGTCCAGCGTCGCGTCCGGGAAGGCGCTGACGTCCGAGCAATAGGCCAGGCTCCCGATGCGGAACCCCAGCGAATGGATGGAGCCGTGCCGCTGGACGAGCGGCAGGAACTCAATATCCCCGCCCGGTCCCGGCACGTTGAACGGCTTGTCGTGGTCTATGGCATGACGTTTCAGGATTGGCGGATAGGAACTGCCGGGCGGCGTCTCGAAGCAGTAGCCGAACCCCTCCTCCAGCCGCCGGTAGGTCGCGTCGTCGGCCCAGACATCCATCAGTCGCTTCTGCCACAGCACGAATGTGCGCAGGTCGTCTATGCCATGGATGTGGTCGGCATGGGGATGGGTGTAGACGACGCCGTCGAGCTGGCGGACCTCGGCGTTGAGCATTTGCTGGCGGAAGTCCGGCCCGGTGTCGATGCAGACGCAGGTTCGCGTGCCGTCCGCCGCGATGCGTTCGACCAGAAGCGACGCGCGCAGACGGCGGTTGCGCGGATTGTGCGGATTGCAGTTGCCCCAGTCGCCGTTGAGCCGCGGCGTGCCCGGCGACGAGCCGCAGCCCAGGACCGTGAAACGCATCGTGGCCTTGCCGGTGTCAGCCATCGTGGCGCGGCACCTTCGAGAATAGGCGGTAGAAGTTTTCGGTCGTCGTCCGGCCGATCTCTTCGAGTGTCACGCCGCGGACATCGGCCAGCACCTGCGCGGTATTGACCACGTAGGACGGCTCGTTGCGCTTGCCTCGATGGGGCGGCGGCGCGAGATAGGGCGCGTCGGTCTCGACGAGCAGGCGGTCGGCCGGCAGGTCCTTCGCGATGTCGCGGATGTCCTGCGACTTGTTGAAGGTAAGGATGCCGGAAAAGGAAACGTAGCCGCCGAGCGCGATCCCGGTCTCCGCCAGCGCGCGGCCTGATGAAAAGCAATGCAGGACGAAGGGAAAGGCCCCCTTCCCCGTTTCCTCGGTCAGGATCGCAGCCATGTCGTCGTCGGCGGAGCGGGCATGGATGACCAGCGGCAGCCCGGTGCGCCGCGCGGCCTCTATGTGGCGGCGGAAGCCTTCCGCCTGCGCTTCGCGTGGCGCCTTGTCGTAGAAATAGTCGAGGCCGGCCTCGCCGATCGCCACGACCTTCTCGCCTTCCGCAAGCCGCACCAGGTCGTCGGCGGTGACGTCGAGCTCCTCGTCGGCGTTGTGGGGGTGGGTGCCGACGGAGCAGAACACGTCGTCATGGGCCTCCGCGATGGCGCGGATCCCGTCGAACATCTTCACGCGGGTCGAGATCGTGACCATGCGCACGATGCCGGCCTCCCGCGCCCGGGCGACGATTGCATCGCGTTCCTCGGCGAAGTCCGGGAAGTCCAGGTGGCAGTGGCTGTCGACAAGAACGGTCATCGGATCAGCTGTCCGCTTCCTTGTCCACGTAGCGCGGGAACACGCCCGTCGGCGCCGGCAGCTCCGTGCCCGGCACCAGCATGGTCTCCAGCGCGGCGAAGTCGCGCGCGTCCTGCGGCGCGGCCACCAGGTCGAGCAGCTTGCCCGCGGAGTCCGGGATGTAGGGCTGGGCGAGGATGGCGATGCGCCGCACCGTCTCGGCGACGACGTAGAGCACCGTCTTCATGCGCTCGGGATCGGTCTTGCGCAGCGCCCATGGCGCCTGCGCGTCGATGTAGCGGTCGCCGGCCGCGGCGATCTCGAAGGTGGCCTCCACCGCCTTGTGGATCGCCTGCCGGTCCATGGCCTCGCGGGCGGCGGCGAGCGCCGGGGTGACGGTGGCCAGCAGCGCCTCGTCCTCTTCCGTGAAGGCTCCGTGTTCCGGCACCCTGCCCTCGCAGTGCTTGGCGATCATGGAAAGCGAACGCTGCGCCAGATTGCCGAGGCCGTTGGCGAGATCGGCATTGGTGCGCGTCACGATCGCCTCGTGGCTGTAGTTGCCGTCATTGCCGAACGGCACCTCGCGCAGGAAGAAATAGCGCATCTGGTCGACGCCGTAATGCTCGGCCATCTCGAACGGATCGACGACATTGCCGAGCGATTTGGACATTTTCTCGCCGCGGTTGAACAGGAAGCCGTGGCCGTAGACGCGCTTCGGCAGAGGCAGGCCCGCCGACATCAGGAATGCCGGCCAGTAGACCGCGTGGAAGCGCACGATGTCCTTGCCGATGACATGCACGTCCGCCGGCCAGAACTTCTCGCGCGGACCGCCGTTCGGCCAGCCGGTCGCAGTGAGATAGTTGGTCAGCGCGTCGACCCAGACATACATCACGTGTTTCTCGTCCCCGGGGACGGGCACGCCCCAGTCGAAGGTCGTCCGCGACACTGACAGGTCCTTGAGGCCGCGGCTGACGAAGGAGACGATCTCGTTGCGGCGGGTCTCGGGGCCGATGAAGTCGGGGTTTTTCTCGTAGTGATCGAGAAGAGCCTGCTGGTATTTCGACAGGCGGAAGAAGTAGCTTTCCTCCTCGACCCACTCGACGGGCGTGCCCTGCGGGCCGTAGCGGACGCCGTCCTCGCGTACTTCGGTCTCGTCCTCGTCGTAGTAGGCTTCGTCGCGCACCGAGTACCAGCCGGCATAGGCATCCTTGTAGATGTCGCCCTTCTCCGCCATCGCCTTCCAGATCGCCTGTACCGTCTCGTAGTGGCGCGGCTCGGTTGTGCGAATGAAATCGTCATTGGAGGCGTTAAGTGCCCGGGTCATCTCCTGGAAGCGGGCGGTGTTGCGGTCCGCCAGTTCGCGCACCGGAATGCCTTCCTTGCGCGCGGTCTGCAGCATCTTGATGCCGTGCTCGTCGGTTCCGGTGAGGAAGAAGACCTCCCGGCCGTCGAGGCGCTGGAAGCGGGCGATCGCGTCCGTGGCGATCAGCTCGTAGGCATGGCCGATATGCGGCGCGCCGTTCGGATAGGAAATCGCGGTGGTGATGTAGAAGCGTTCTTTGGCGGACATCTGGAGCCATTCGGAATGTGAAACAGGAGGAGGCCCTGCTCTATCCGATTTCCCGGCGAAAAGAAAAGGCGGAAGGGACGAAAAATCAGCCGCTTCGTGTTCCCGAGAGCAGATCGTGCAGGTCGGCCAGCAGGGTCAGGAAGTCCTGTTTCCTGTCGAGATTGTAGGCATCCGCCATGCGCATACGGTCCTGAATCGCCATGTCCGCGGAAGCGATGCGCTCTGCCTCGCGCAGCCTGCCCTGGCGCGCCGCCCGCGTCGCCTCGCTGCGCAGGCGGTCGAGAACGAGTTCGCGCAGGATGTCGCGGTGGATTTCGCTCTTGCGGTTGCCGGCGACGTCCGCCAGCTTGTGGGCCTTGGCGACGTCCGGCTGCGGCGCTTCGAGATAGGCTTCGAGCGCCTCCTGCAATTCGAGCCCGCCGAAGCGGGCAAACAGCAGGGCACGGCGTGCGCTGCCGCCGCCCAGCGCGGCAACGCGGTCGAGCATCGCGGCGTCCGCGGCCGGACCGAGCTGGTCCGACACGATGGCAGCGATATCCCCGTCGGCGAGAGGCGCGAACTTCAGGACCTGGCAGCGCGAGCGGATGGTGGGCAGCAGGCCGCCGGTTCCGTGCGCGAGAAGGATGAACACCGAGCGCGGCGGGGGCTCCTCCAGCAGCTTGAGGAGTGCATTGGCGGCGTTTCGGTTGAGATCGTTGGCCGGATCGACGATGACGACGCGCCAGGAATCGTGGCCGGCCGCGGTCATGCCGAAGAAACGCTGCAGGCGGCGGATCTCGTCGACAGTGATCGCCTGCTTGAAACCGGTTCCCTGGTCGTTCCTCGGCCGGGTCAGGTAGAGCAGGCCGGGATGCGACCCCTGGACGATCTGGCGGAACACGGGCGATCCGGGGTCCGGGGCGGGCAATGTGCCCTCGCCCGGCGCCACGTTGCCGGAAAGAAGCGCGTTGGCGAGATGGAAGGCTGCCGTCGCCTTGCCGATGCCGCGCTCACCCTCGAAAATCAGCGCATGGTGCAGCTTGCCGCGCGCAAGCGCATCGGCGAGGAAGGCGCGTTCGGCTACATGGCCGCGCAGGTGGAGCGTGAGCTGCGGCGGCGTGATGCCTTCCAGCGTGTCGTGGGTTTCCGGTACTTCGTACTCGTCCATGGCTCGCCTAATCCGGCATTCCGCGGCCGCCGGTCGCCGCGCCCGCGTGCGTTTCCGCCACCTGCAGGTCCGCCGCCTCGACAGCGTCGCGCACAACCGCCCAGACCCGTTCGGCCACCGCATCGGGATCGCCCGAGGCATCGACGACACGGCAGCGATCCGGCTCGCGCCGAGCGATGTCCAGAAAGGCATTGCGGCGGATTTCGTGGGCAGCGATATCCTCCTTCTCGAACCGGTCCGCAGGCGCGTCGGGATCGCGGCGCGCATGGGCCCGCTTCAGGCCTTCTTCCGGCGGCAGGTCGAGTATGATCGTCAGGTCCGGCACGACGCCGGCGATGGCGACGCGCTCCAGCGCCTGCAGGAAGTCCGGGTCGAGATCGGCACTGACCCCCTGGTAGACGCGGGTGGAGTCCATGAAACGGTCGACCAGCACGATGTGACCGTCCCGAAGCGCCGGCCTGATCTTCTGCTCGACATGGTCGTTGCGCGCGGCGGCGAACAGCATGGCCTCGAAATACGGGCCGAACGGTTCGGCGGCGGAGGTGTCGAGGACGACGTGACGCACCGCTTCCGCGCCGGGCGTTCCGCCGGGTTCGCGCGAAACGGTGACGGCGTGGCCCGTGCCGCGCAGGCGTTCTGCCAGGCGCGCGATCTGCGTGGACTTGCCGGTCCCGTCGCCGCCCTCGAAGGTGATGAACAGGCCGCGCCGACGGGCTTCCGGACCTGCCGCCTCAGAGCCAGCCAAGCAACAGCTCCGTCAACGCATCGAATGCCTGGCGGTGGATCGGCCCCTTGCCGACGCTTTGCGCGGCATAGAGCGGCGTCTCCTGGGTCAGGTCGTCGCCGACCGTTACCTCCAGTTTCGCGATCGGGGCCCCCTCCTCGACGGGCGCCATCACGGGGCCGATATAGACGACGCGCGCCTTCATGCGATCGCGTCCGGTGATCGGGAGCAGGATTTCCAGGTCCTCCTTGACGGTGACCGGGACGGTGAACTGCTCGCCGCCATAGAGGCGGACATTGCCGATTTCCTCGCCCTTTTCGAATATCTTGTAGGTCTCGAAGGCGCGCACGCCCCAGTCGAGCATCTTGCGGGCCTCTTCCGCGCGGGCGCGCTGGTCCGGCAGGCCGCTCATGGCAACGATCAGGCGGCGGCCGTCGCGCTTCACCGAGCCGACGATCGCGTAGCCCGACTCCTCGGTGAAGCCGGTCTTCAGGCCGTCCGCGCCGATATCCATTGCCAGCAGCGGGTTGCGGTTGCGCTGCAGGATACCGTTCCAGGTGAATTCCCGCAGGGAATAGTAGGTGTAGTACTCGGGATACTCGGTCTGGATGTGTCGCGCCAGCAGGGCCATGTCACGCATGGTGACCTTCTGTTCCGGGTGCGGCAGACCGGTGGAATTGCGGAAGACGGAATTCTTCAGGCCGATCTTGCGGGCCCGCTCGGTCATCAGCCGGGCAAAATTTTCCTCGGAGCCCGCCATGCCCTCGGCGATCACTATGCAGCCGTCATTGGCAGACTGGACGATCACGCCCTTGATGAGGTCCTCGAGGCGGATCGAGGAGTTGAGCTCGGCGAACATGGTCGAACCGCCAGAAACCGCGCCGCCCGTGCGCCAGGCGTTCTCGCTTACGAGAAACTCGTCGTCCAGCGACAGCCGGCCGCTCTTGAGCGCATGGAAGACGACCTCCATGGTCATCAGCTTTGCCAGCGAGGCCGGCGGCACCGGCTTGTCGGCGTCCTTGGCGAACAGGACCGTTCCGGTCTCGCCGTCCAGCAGGAGCGCCTGGCCGGCACGGGTTTCGTACAATTGCGCGGCGGTCGGCAACGCGTACGCAAGGACGAGCGCGACGGCCAGGAGCAGACGAAGGACTGAAATGCGCGAAACGCGAGCGTTCATCGTTCTATCCGGATTGCGGAACGCCGACCGGATTAGCAAATCCTGCCCCCGATAAGCAATGGCGCAGCAAGATTCTGTACCATTGCGGCACAGATGGTTGCAGGTCAGCGCGTTTTCCAGCCGGGCGCGGCGGATGCAAAGAAGGGCATGTCGCGGAACGCCGCAGCCACGCGCGAGGAGGCATAGGCTGAAATGCTCACGCCCTCGAGCGGGACGGCAGGCCGGTCGGGCGGCAGGGGAACAGCCGCCGGCAGGACGACTGCACCGGTTCCCGCGTCGGCGGGCGCGACCATTGTGCCGGCCTGCGCCGGTATCGTTCCGGTGATGTCGCCGACGGCACGCGGCGGCACCGGTCGTGATGTCGGCGTCGGCCCGTTCATGGCCATCAGCATGCCCGAGGCGGGCTGGCCGAAGCGGTCCGCCTCGGGAAAGCCCGGCACGCCGCGCACGGATGCGAGGAGGAACGCATCGTCCTGGCCATGCAGCGGCGCCCGGCCGGCATACTCGACCTTGACTTTCGCCGTTCCGTCCCGGGAGTAGCCCAGCAGGTCCGCGGCGCGTTTCGACAGGTCGATGACGCGGTCGTGCGCGAACGGTCCCCGGTCGTTGACGCGCACGATCAGCGAACGGCCGTTCTCAAGGTTGGTGACGCGGGCATAGCTCGGCAGCGGCATCGTCTTGTGGGCCGCCGTCAGGTGGTTCATGTCGTAGACTTCGCCATTGGCGGTCAGGCGGCCGTGAAAGGCGGCGCCGTACCAGGACGCAAGGCCGGTCTCCACCTTCTTCGGGTTTGCGGTCGGGTAGTATGTGCGGCCGCGCACCGTGTAGGGCGAGCCGATCTTCTCGGTGCCGCCGCCGCGCGGCAGCCGCGGCCCCATCGCCACGCGCGGGCTTGCCTCCACGCCGACCGCCTTTGCCGGAAAGTATTCGGGCCCCGCGGTCTCGCCATTGGCCGCATAGAAGCCGCTCCCGACGCCGATCTTGGGATCGGAGACCGAGCAGGCCGACAGGAACATGCCGACTATCGAGAGGCCAAGGAAGGCCGATACCGGCCGGGAGGTCCGCAAACAACGCATAACGGGCACGCAATACACAAATTCACCGTTTCAGCCAATCCCGGACGGGATGGTGTTCAAATGCTATCGCGGGCGCTTTGACTTTCGGTTAACCGTGCACCCCCGGGAATTGGCGTTTCCTCTCGGCCCGCGCCGGCCGGGGCGGCTATCCGCGCGGAGGCCCCTGCCCCGCCGGCCGGGCGCGGGAACCGTGTTTTGACGGTTGCACGGTTCAGCCGATTCATGCGAATAGGCCGTCGACGGAGAGGTGGCCGAGCGGTTTAAGGCACCGGTCTTGAAAACCGGCGTGCGGGCGACCGTACCGTGGGTTCGAATCCCACCCTCTCCGCCATGATCCCCGTCGCGTTGATGTCGAGGCTTGTTGCCGAGGACGAGCCTGACTTGTTGAGCATAGGTGCAGCGACTGGACCAATTTCACAGACATGGCGCGGTTGCATTCCGTCAATGATTGCGGAACGCCGACGGAGGCATCCCGGCACGGTCGGAACGGGAGACAGGCATCATGCCGGTTTCCGCAATAGATTCTCGACAACATCCGGAGGAAGCGGGCCCCACACGCGATGGCCTCCGAAATACCATTGCCTGAAACGGATCAGAAGCCGGGTCGGGTCGCCGGTTTCCGGAAGCGTCGGGCTTCCAGGACATTTCCGGAATTCAGCTTGTTGATCATCGTTTCTGTCCGGTTGTTTTCAGTGGGCGCATTGGTACAAACGCCACCGGTTTTTTGTTGTGGGTAGCGACTGCATCGACGACCTGTCATCAAAGAGGCCGAGAATGATGTTCAAGCAGGCAATAGCACTGGGAGCAGCCATTTTTCTGTCAGCTTGCACAACGACTCAAGATGCAAGCCGGGCAATACAGCACAGCTGGATCGGCAGACACGCAGATGAGTTCTTCAGCGAATACGGGCCTCCTCTGCGTTCCTATGCTCTTTCCGACGGATCGACGCTCTATACGTGGCGGGGAGGACAGACGACCAAAGTCGTCAATTTGAATACGCAGCGGGATGCTGGGCAGAGTAGTCCCTTGGCGTCAAGAGAGCACACCCGGAGCAGGACAACTGTCTCGCATCCGGATGCAAATACCACGGTTACGCGGACTAGCAGCACGACGACGCGATTCAGCATCGATCTGCCGAATACCCGGCAATCGGCACCGACGCATAGGGAAATGCAACTCTATTGCGAGGTCCAGATTACCGCGAATCCTTCCGGCGTCATCCAGAATATCAATGTTACAAACGATACCGTTGGCGCTCGGTTCAGCATGTCACGCTGCGCAGAGGTGTTTGGTACCACCATGTGAGGCCAACTTGCCGAAACGATCGGTAGAGTCTCCTTGTGAGGCTCGGGATGCAGCAGCATTTGCATCGCTGCATCCCCGGTCGATCCGGGGCGGTTGAATATCCGGCATCGTGCAGGAACGCTTGGCTGCGAGGACGCTTTCCCTGTCCGTGGAGGCGAGCCGTCTCATCACCGCTGTGGACCGGAATTTCGGCGAGTCGCGCGTCAAGAATGGCAAGAGCCAGACCACGCGCCGGTTTCCGACAGATGGACGCGCCTTCGAGGTGTTCCGGGAGTGGGTGATCGAGCTCGTTCAACTGGGCTGTGGTCCGGAAGATTCCCTCTTCCCGCCCGATACGGCACTCAATGCACCATGGATGCTCGCTCTGTCGTCAAGAGAGCCGATCGAACCGTGGAAAACCGATGCGCCGGTCAGACGGGCTTTTCGCCGGGTCTGCGACCATGCAGACCTTTCCTACTACAATCCTCATTCCGCCAGGCATTATCTCCGCGCGATTCGTGACGATTTCTGCCGAGCTGCGGCCGAGCGAAAGGCCTGGTCGCACAATCTCGGACATGAGGGGGGGCAGATAACCGAGGATCACTATGCCAAGATGACCGACGATCAGCGCGATGACATCTTCAGGCGAATCCTCGCCAGGGTCATGCATACCGACGAAGAAAAGAACCTGATGCTCGACTACCACGAACATCTGCTGATCCCGGGTACGCCGGAGTTCGAACGGGCGGAGCGACTTGTCGAGGCGAGACGGAAACGGCGAAGGGCGGGCAGTTGTTCGCAGCCTACGCATCGCCTGCCCGATATCGCACCTTGCATGCCAGCCTTTTGCGTACCAGCTGATTGAACGATGGACATTCGAGCCACGCACCCGAGCCGCGGGGATCAATTCAGGTGCCGTCATCAGGTCGAGGTATTATTGCATTTGTGATCAGTGAGTCTCTGGCCAAAACTGTGCTACGGTATAGATGACCGCAAGCCGGTCGATCTTAGTTCGCTTGGGCTTGAGTCAGTCACATTATTCGGCCTCTCCCTTCTTCGGTTTCTCCGCGCTGGGCGGTGGTACGAGAAAGGGAGTTCGCCATGCAAATACAGGTCAACACCGACGAAAACGTGGAAGGCGGAAAAGCCCTGTCCGCCCGGGTGTCAGCCGAGATCCACGCCCGGCTGGATCGCTACAGTCAACACATCACCCGTATTGAAGTGCATCTCAGCGACGAGGACGGGAGCAAGTCCGGCGGTTCCGACAAACGTTGCTTGATCGAAGCGCGCTTGGAGGGGCGTCAGCCGGAGGCGGTCAGCGAATGTGCCGCCACGCTTGAGGGCGCCTATTCGGGCGCCGCCAAGAAGCTGCACCGCGCTCTGGAGACGACCCTCGGCAGGCTCAATGAGGTGAAGGGTGGTGCCACTATACGGACCGGCGATCTGTAGCAGATCGACTGCCGACCGATACGCCAATCAACGAACCAGGAAGAACACGATCATGGTTGAGAAACGATCCAAGACGCCAGCCGCGAAGCATGGGCCCAAAAGTAAGCACGATCAGGAAAATACCGGAAACAAGGCAACCGACGGTTCGCCAGAACCCGTCGCTGTCGATCGGCCTGGTTTCGATCTTGGCGGCTCAACGGGCAAGACGAGCGGGGGAACAGGACTGGGCATTGGCCCGGACGCAGCTGAAAATCGCCGAGAGCGCAGCCTGCCAGGACGCAGAGGGAAGCGCGGGTAGAGGCTCGCCAGCCGGGGCGACGTCGATCACGGCCAGTCTCGTTCCTACACCTGCCAGTTGGTCACCTGCCTTTCGCGCTGCGTCAAGCCTTCCGGCCACCGTTTGCGGGGTAGCACTCACGCGTCGTCTGATGCTTCCTTGTCAGCCACGACGAGCCGCAGCCCGTTCCGGTCGATGGCCGAGCGCAGTGCTCCTGTCGGCTCCCTGTCGCATACGATGCCGGTGAGCGCACCGAGCGGTGCGACCACCTCGAGCAGCCGGGCGTCGAACTTGCTGTGGTCGGCCAGAAGCCATGCCTCGTCCGCGCGTTCGATCATGGTGCGCTTGATCGAGACGGCGCTACGGTTGACGTCGCTGAAACCGTCGGCGGCGACACCGCTCGCGCCGATGAAGGTCTTGTTGGCATGGAAGCGCCTCAGGAAGTCCACGGTGTCTGTGCCGAACACGGCCGCTTCTCGGCCGTCGAATTCGCCGGGGCACACGACAACCCTTGTATCGCCGGCGACAAGCGCGGTCGCGACCTGGTAGCAATTAGTGACGATCGTCAGGCTCAGGCCCGCATGGATGAGCCGCTGGGCCAGTTCGGCGGTCGTCGAGCCCGCATCGATCATCAGAACCTCGCCGGGCTCCAGCAGGGCCGCAGCCGCCGCGCCGATCCGCGACCGCTCCTCGACGTGCTCCGCGCGGCGTTCATAGGCGGAAGGTTGTACGCCCATGGGTCGGGCCGAGGCTCCGCCATAGGCGCGGTCGACCAGCCCCTTGGCGCTCAGGGCATCAAGATCGCGCCGAATGGTCTCCGTGGTGACGTCGAATTTGTCGGCCAGCGTCGAAATCCGGACATGGGGCGTTCCCCGCAGTTCTTCGAGTATGCGGGTCTGCCGTTCGTCCTTGCGCAGTTTGTGACTCATCATCGTGCCTCCAGCAGGCATTCCGCGAATTCCTGGAAACCATGACCGCCCTCCCCGTCGGTGATCCAGCGCGGCGGATGGACGGCCTGCTCGGCGAAGGCGGCGAAGTTGGCAACTCCGACAGAATTGGTGAAGAAGTCGAACATCGGTTCGTCGTTCGGGGAGTCTCCGACAAAGGCGACCCGCGCGTTCTGCTCGGGCGTTTCGGTTTCGATGCCGAACTCCTCCGATAGCAGGCGGCGCGCCATGCCGAGCTTGTCGTATTCGCCAAACCATCCGTTGACGTGGATCGAAGAAACCTTGGCACAGGCGCCATGCTCCTCGAACAGTCGCACGATATCGGCAATCGCTTCGTCGGACAGGCGGGGGACGTCCTCGGCGAAATCCACCGCGAGATCGGCTTCCCGGTAGTGCTGGTCGGCGGCGATGCGGCAGCCGGGCACGGCCTCCAGCACGCATTGTTCTATACGCCGCAATTTGCGACGATTCTCTTCCCGGGTGGCCGTGGCTTGCTGGTAGCGACGGATCATCTGCCGGCGGGTTCGGTCGTATCGGAAGTAGAATGCGCCGTTTTCCCCCACCACGCCGTCCACCGGCCAGAGCCTGGCGATCAGATCGCACCAGCCAGCGGGGCGTCCGGTGACGGGGATCACCTTAAGCCCCGCCGAACTCAACCGTTCGAGCGCGGCATAGGCTTTCGCCGGCAGTAGCCCGTCCACGGTGAGCGTGTCGTCGATATCGGTAAGTACGGCGCTTATACGCTTGCGTTCCTGCAGCGGAAATTCTGACAGGGGACGTATCAACGAGGATGAATCGATCACGCTAAAACCCATGACTGTGCAAACACACGGAGTTTGGCAATTTTCGTGTTGCGCCTGCAACAACAATCTTGCAGTTTGCGTGGCATATGCCAGATTCCGTGTTGCGTAATGCAAGAATCCGGCGGTAAGGTCAAATGCGACGGACCGAGCCAGAAGTCTGCAACACCGGCCGATCCGGGCAAACTAATCGGGAGGATAAAAATGTTCACGCTTACCACCAGGAGCCTTGGCTCCCTGAAATTCGCGCCGCTTCTCGCTGCCACGGCTATTGCAGCCTTCCTCGGCACTGTCGACGCCCGTGCCGACGACTGTCCGAACCGTGGCGACCTGGACCCCATTTATTGCGACGCTGATGGCGATCTGGTTGCCGATGCGCCAACAGATCCGTCGGAACTAGTCGACCCAGATACGCTGGTCTTCGCCTACACGCCGGTTGAAGACCCCGCTATCTACGAGGACATCTGGCAGCCCTTCATCGATCACCTGAAGGCGGTAACGGGAAGGAACGTCCATTTCTTTGCCGTGCAGTCGAACTCGGCCGAGGTCGAGGCCATGCGCAGCGGCCGCCTGCATATCGCGGGCTTTTCGACTGGTCCCACGCCCTTCGCCGTCAACCTGGCCGGCGCTGTTCCGTTCGCGCTGATGGGCGCGGATGACGGTCGTTTCGGATACACGCTGCAGCTTTACACGCGCGTCGACAGCGGTATCGACTCGATCGAGGACCTGAAAGGCAAGCGCGTCGCGCATACGTCGCCGACCTCGAACTCCGGCAACCAGGCGCCGAGGGCGCTCTTTCCGGAACTGGGACTGGTGCCGGAGCAGGACTATGAAGTGGTCTATTCAGGCTCGCATGACCAGTCGATGCTGGGCGTCGTCGCCGGAGACTACGACGCGGCTCCGGTCGCATCGGAAGTCGTGGAACGCATGGCGCAGCGCAATCTATACGATCCGGCCGACGTGAAGATCCTGTACGAGTCGGAACCGTTCCCGACCACGTCCTACACCTACGCCCACAACCTTCATCCCGACCTCGTGGAGAAGATCAAGGAAGCATTCTTCACCTTCGACATGAAGGGCACCGCTCTCGGCGAGGAATTCAAGGGCGTCACGAAGTTCATTCCGATCTCTTACAAGAAGGATTGGAACGTGATCCGCACCATCCAGAAGGCCAACGGCGTCGTCTACACGCCGGAAAACCTGAAGTGATTTCGCACAGCTGAACAGAAGTCCATGCACGGGGCGATGCCCCGTGCATTTCTCTCTTACACAGAGGTCGCCCATGCTCAGGATCACAAACCTGGACAAGCGTTACGGCAACGAGAAACTGGTGCTGAGTAACCTCAATCTCGAGGTGGAAGGCGAGGCCGTGGTTTCGATCATTGGCGCGTCCGGCGCGGGCAAGAGCACCCTGCTGCGCTGCATCAACCGTCTCGTCGAGCCGACCTCCGGCAAGATCGAACTCAATGGCCTGGACCTGACGAAGCTCGACCGTGGAGAGCTCCGTCGTGCGCGGCGGCGCATCGGCATGATTTTCCAGGGCTTCAACCTCGTAGATCGTCTGACCGTGATGGAAAACGTCCAGTCGGGGCGCCTCGGCTACATTCCACTCTGGCGCGCGGCGATGCGGCGATATCCTCAGGAGGATATCGATCGTGCATTCCACCTGATGGAACGCGTCGGAATCGCGCATTATGCCAACAAGCGGGCCGATGAACTGTCGGGCGGCGAGCGTCAGCGCGTCGGTGTCGTGCGCGCGCTGATGCAGGAGCCGGAAATCCTGTTGGCAGACGAACCCACCGCGTCGCTCGATCCGAAGACATCGCGCCAGATCATGGAACTGCTGCAATCGCTGGCCGTGGAATTCAAGCTGCCGGTGCTGATCAACATCCACAACGTGGTCGAAGCGCGGGAATTCACCCAGCGCATCGTCGGCATGCGTTTCGGTCGCATTATCTTCGACGGCCTGCCGAGTGACCTCAACGAGGCGGCCATGGACGAAATCTATGCCGGCGTGCCGGCGGCGGAACGTGAAGACGCCGAGCATGTCGAGCCAGTCGGGGACCTGCAGGCGGTATGACGGCGTCGACCTCGATAACCCGGAAAACCTGGAGAAAGCCTCCCTTCATAGCGAATCCGTGGCTGCGCTGGGGGCTGATCGTCGGAATTGGCGTCTACATCGTCTGGGCGACGTCGACGCTGCCATTCGACTGGGAGCGTGTGCGCGAAGGTTTGCCGCGAGCCGCGCGGATATTCAACAACGCCTTCCCGCCGAGCTTCGAGCGTTCAGGCCTGCTGATCTCGGGTTTCTCCGAGAGTATCAAGATCGCCATTGTGGCCCCCCTTGCCGGCGTCGGGCTGAGCGTGCCGGTGGCTTTCATGGCCGCGCGCAATATCTCGCCCGCCCCCATTTACGCCATCGGGCGCGCGATCATCATCATCGCGCGCAGTTTCCATCCGGTCATCGTCGCGATCCTGTTCGTCAAGGCGGTCGGCTTCGGGCCGCTGGCCGGGATACTGACCCTGACAATCTACTCCATTGGGTTCGTCGCCAAGATGCTCGCCGAGCGCATCGAGGAAATCGACTGGGGACAGGTGGAGGCATTGAGGGCGGCTGGCGCTGGTACGCTGGTCACGCTGCAATATGCCGTGCTGCCGCAGATCATGCCGCGCCAGATCGGACTGACGATTTACCAGCTCGACAGCAACCTGCGCGCTTCGGCGATCGTGGGGATTGTCGGCGCGGGCGGCATCGGCGGCACGCTGATGAATGCCTTCGGCCGTTATGACTACGATTTCGCGCTTGCAATCACCCTGTGCATCATCGGCGTCGTCCTTGTCAGCGAGGCCGTGAGCGGCCAGATACGGAGGGCCCTTTGGTGACGACCGGCAGCCAGACAAGCGGACCCGACGCAGTCGCCCACCGCGCATGGAATCGCCACACGCCCCGGCAACGCTGGGGGCGGTTCGCCGGCTTCCTGCTCGTTGTCGCGGCGACCGTGTGGTCGCTCTCCACCATCGACATATTCTGGCCGTGGCTCTGGGATGCGCCACAGCAGATGGGCGATCTGTTCCGCAGAATGGTGCCGCCTGACACTTCGCAGTGGAAGGGTATCCTGACGGCCCTGATCGAGACCGTGAACATAGCAACGATCGCCACTTTCTTTGCGGTGTTCCTGTCCCTCCCCGTCGCACTGATTGCGGCCCAGAACACAACGCCGAACCGTGTGACGTTGTGGCTTGGACGATTCATCCTCGTATCCAGCCGGTCGGTGAACACCATCGTCTGGGCGCTGTTGTTCGTGGCGATTTTCGGCCCGGGCGTCATTGCCGGCATCCTGGCGATCATCTTCCGCTCGTTGGGATTCCTCGGCAAGCTCATCGGCGAAGCGATCGAGGAGATTGACCGCGCGCCGATCGAGGCGTTGGAGGCGACCGGGGCGACGCGGACGAAAGTGCTGCTGTACGGCGTCATACCGCAGGTAATTCCGACATTCTTCGCGGTTTCCATCCTGCGATGGGATATCAACCTGCGCGAGTCGACGGTTCTCGGTCTGGTGGGCGCCGGCGGTATCGGTCTCATCCTGCAGGGTGCCATAGACACGTTCGCATGGCAGACCGTCGCGACCATTCTTCTGGCCATCATCGCGCTGGTCATTGCCGGCGAAGCTGTGGCCGCCTGGCTGCGCAAGAAGGTTATCTGACGAACAGCAGCCAGCGCGCCCGCTAGTCGCCCGGACACAGCCAAAGGCGGCGTTGCGGCCAGCGGCGAACCGGAATCCGTCGTTACGCCATACCTGCCGTGCGGGTTCTTCCACCACGCTTTCGCCAAGCGTGGTGCCATTGACCAACATCAAAGCCACATCGCCCGTGTCCTGACAGACTCGTTCTACTGTCCGGGCGAGTTGGCTCGCGCCGGACTTGGCGAAGAAAGGCTGACTGACATGTTTCCGAAGACATTGCTGACCGTTGTCGATAGTGAACAACCGGCTGATAGCGTCAAGGACGCGATCGCGCTGTGCGGCGAAGCTGGCTGTCACCTGGCCGTGCTGGTCGTCGGTATCGCCCTGCCCGCCGCCACGACGGCCTATGGGGCGGTTCCGGCCGAAACATGGTCCGAGGAGCGGGAGAAGGGCCGCGTGGCCGCCGTCGAGAAGGCGACCGAAATTGAAGCAGTCCTCAAGAAGGCCGGCATCTCGGGCGATGTCGCGCCCTATTTCAGCGAGGAAGGACAGATCGCCGATATCGTTGGCATGCGGGCACGCTATACCGATATCGGTCTGGTCCGGCATGACGACGGGATGGATCCCCGGCTTGCGAAGAAGATCTTGGAGGGGCTGATCTATCAGAGCGCCCGCCCGTTCCTCTACCTGCCGAAGGGCGTGAAGGCCGCGCTCAAGCCAAAGCGCGTCCTCGTTGGCTGGAACGCGACGAAGGAATCCGCGCGCGCCGTGCATGCTGCGCTCGACACGCTGAAGGAGGCGGAGCAGGTAAATATCGTCCTGGTCGATCCCCTCGCCTCGGAATTCGGACAGGGCGAGGAGCCGGGTGCGGACATCGCTGCATACCTTGCCCGCCATGACATAAGGGTGACGGTGGACGTACTTGCCTCGGGCGGACGCAGCGTGTCCGACACGCTGTTGCAGCATGCGGGCGATGTAGATGCCGGATTGCTGGTCGCCGGCGCCTACGGACACTCGCGGATCAGGGAATTCCTGTTCGGCGGTGCCACCCGCGACTTGCTCGCCAATGAACAAATTCCGGTGCTAATGTCGCACTGAGAGAGCATCAGGCCGCGACAACCGGCGCGCCAGCGGGACGGCAGCGGTTTTCGGGCCGCCGGTCGTTACCCGGCGCGTTTCCTTCGAACAGAAACCGGCAGGATCTCCTGAAGCGATGAACGCGCACGAACAGGGAATGCCGCTTCCGTATGTAGCGGAACCGCACGCGATCGAGGCAGCGGATGTCCTCGCGGGACTCGAGGTTGACCGCACGCGCGGCCTGACCGGCGAGGAAGCCGCGCGACGGCTTGCAATTTTTGGCCCGAACGCCCTTCGCCGGCGGCAGAGGGCGAGTGTGCTAGGCGTCCTGGTCGACCAGTTCAAGAGCCCGATCGTCTTCCTGCTGCTGGGCGCGGCAGCGCTATCGATCGGCTTTGGCGAGACGGTGGAGTTTCTTGCCATTATCGCCGTGCTGGCGATCAACACCGCGATCGGGTTCACGACCGAGATCAGGGCGGTGCGCTCGATGGAGGCATTGCGTGAACTCACAAGCCGTTCTGCGCTCGTGCGTCGCAACGGCACCGTTGCCACCATGTCGGCCGAGAAGCTGGTGCCCGGCGACATCGTCATCGTCGATGCCGGCGATGTCCTTGCCGCCGACATGCGCCTGGTGGAGTCCTCCAATCTGTCGGTCGATGAGTCCGCGCTGACCGGAGAGTCCTTGCCTGTCTCGAAGACGGTGAAGCCGGTATCCGCGGACACGGTGCTCGCCGACCGCTCGTGCATGCTCTTCAAGGGATGCGCGGTCACCGGAGGCACCGGCGAAGCCGTCGTTACCGGTACCGGCATGAACACCGAGCTGGGGCGGATAACACGACTGGTAGAGGAAGCGACCCCCGATCGTTCGCCGCTGGAGCGCCAACTGGCCCTCCTAAGCCGCCACCTGATCTGGCTTACGCTCGCTGTCACCGCGCTGGTGGCGATCGCCGGAATCGCCGCCGGCCAGGACATGGCGCTGATGATCAAGTCCGCGGTCGCACTGGCGGTCGCGGCGATTCCGGAGGGCTTGCCGATCGTCGCGACGCTGGCCTTGGCGCGCGGCATGCTGCGCATGGCGCGGCACAATGCGCTGATCGAACACCTGTCGGCCGTCGAGACGCTTGGTGCGACGACT
The DNA here is from genome assembly GCF_013358405.1 of Oricola thermophila. NCBI lineage: Bacteria > Pseudomonadati > Pseudomonadota > Alphaproteobacteria > Hyphomicrobiales > Ahrensiaceae > Oricola > Oricola thermophila. The sequence continues at coordinate 1,367,284 of NZ_CP054836.1, read as the reverse complement.
GTCATCCTTACCGACAAGACCGGCACGCTGACCGAGAACCGGATGCATGTCGACCGGGTGGTCACCGCAACCGGGGAGATAGCCTTCGACCGCCATACTGGCAGCTTCCTTCTCGATGGCCGCCCGATCGAACCTGCGGCAAAGTCCGATATAGGCCTGCTACTGCGCAACGCCGCCCTGTGCAACAATGCGACGCTCGGCGACAACCGCGATGCGTCTACCGGCGATCCCATGGAAATCGCCCTGCTTGAGCTCGCAGCATCGGGGGGCGTGCGACGCGAGGAGCTGCTGGCCCGATATCCCGAGACATGCGAGCACGCATTCGACGTGCACACGCGCATGATGGCGACGGTACACGAGGACGGCGACCGGTTCCTGGTTGCAGTGAAAGGTGCGCCGGAGGCGGTTCTGGAAGTGGTCACGGATGTGGCCAACGGGGACGGGACGCTCCCCTTCGACCGTGAACAGCGTCGGCACTGGGCAACGGTATGCGAGGTCCTGGCCATGCAGGGGCTGCGTCTGCTCGCCGTAGCCGGAAAGCCCGCACAGGACCTCGACGAGCCCGTCTATCACGACCTGACCCTGTATGGCATCGTGGGTTTCCAGGATCCTCCACGCTCCGACGTACCCGGCGCCATCGCCGATGCGCAGCGCGCGGGTATAGCCGTCGTCATGGTTACCGGCGATCATGCGGCCACGGCGCAGCACATCTCCAAGTCCGTGGGGCTGACCGGGATCGGGCACCTGGAAGCCATCGTGGGCCGTGATCTCAAGCCCTACGAGGAAATGACGGAAGAGGACAAGGACGCGGCGCGTGCTGCGCGGGTGTTCGCGCGGGTCGACCCGGAGCAGAAGCTTTCGCTGATCCGTCTGCACCAGGATGCCGGAGAGGTCGTTGCCATGACAGGCGACGGCGTCAATGACGCGCCAGCGCTCCAGCAGGCCGATATCGGCATTGCCATGGGATTGCGTGGCACGCAGGTGGCGCGGGAGGCTTCCGATCTCGTGCTGCGGGACGATGCCTTTTCGACGATCATCCATGCCGTGCGCGAAGGTCGCGTGATCTACACGAACATACGGCGGTTCACGACCTACCTCCTGTCCTGCAATCTCAGCGAGATCCTGATCGTCGGTATGGCTGTCCTCGCCGGGCTGCCGCTGCCGCTGCTGCCGCTGCAGATACTGTTCCTGAACCTCGTTACCGATGTGTTTCCGGCCTTTGCACTGGGAACGATCGAGGCCGACCGCAACGTGCTCGCTCGACCGCCGCGCCCCCCGTCCGAGCCGATTCTGGCACGTGGACAGTGGATCGCGATCGTCACGCATGGCATCTCCATCGCCGGCGTCACTCTCGCCGCGCTCGGGCTTGCCCTGTACCAGTTTGGCCTTGATGGCGACGGCGTCACCACCATGTGCTTCTACACCCTTGCGCTGGCACAACTCTGGCATGTCTTCAACATGCGCAACTGGCGTTCGAACCTCCTGTCGAGCGAGGTTACGCGCAACCACTATGTCTGGCTGGCAATCGGGTTCTGCATCGCCGTTCTTGCCGTGGCGGACCTGCAGCCCCAGGTATCCGACGCGCTCAGGCTTGCACCGCTCGGAGTCGAGGCCTGGCTGTCCGTGATCGGGCTCAGCGTCGTGCCCGTGCTGCTGCGGGAACTGGCCGCGATCGGGATGCGCCTGAACCGCCGGCACCACGCCAGGGCCGGACGCTAGCGATTGGCCCAGTAGAGGGAAAGGGTGGCCGCGAAGATCGCCAGCACCGCCAGGGAGTCGTAGCCGAACCCGAGGACCGTGCGGCGGCTGCGCACGACCAGCCCGGCGATATAGATGATCGTGACGAGGAGACCGGAAACGAGCGCGAGATCAAGCACGGGCTCGAATTCCGCCAGGATCGGGCCCTTCAGGTACAGAATATCTGCCGGCAGGACCAGGGCGAGCATGAGCAGGTTGCTGCCGAATATGTTGGATATGGCCATGGAATAGGCGCCGATGCGCACGGCTGCCACCGTCGTGCTCAATTCCGGCAGGGAGGTCACGGCGGCCAGCAGCGTGACGCCGACCAGCCCGGTGCCGAGGCCGGTCTGCTCGGCCAGACGTTCGGACATGGAAACGGTCACCGCACCGGACACCAGGATAGCAATCGTCAAAAGAAGAAACCGGAAATTGAGCGCCGTGGTCGAAAGCTCCGGAAACGAGCTGACAAAGGGTGAATCGTCCTCGGAAACCTCGCCCGCCTCGAGCACCCGAACCGGCATCCACGGCGTATCCTCGTCGTGTCGGCGCAGGAGCACGATGATTCCGATGTAGAAAGAGCCGAGCAAAATGGCGCCGATACCGACATGGAATACCGCGATGCCGCTGCCTATCTCCAGTATTACGAGCAGCATCGTGAGCAGGAAGGCCAGCGCAACGCCTTCCAGAACCGCTGTCGTCTTGCGCGGAAAGGATGTGATTGCCGCATGCCGCGCAAAACCGTCCGCGATCGCCAGCATCGCGAATTGAAGGGTGACGCCGCCTAGCAGGTTGCCGAGCGCAAGGGAGGAATCCCCGCCACCCGCGGCAAGGGCAGTCGTGATGATTTCCGGTAACGATGTGGCAGTGGCCAGGAAAACGAAGCCCATCAGCGCGCGGCCGATGCGCATGCGATCCGCGATTTCGTCGGCGTGGACGACCAGCCGGCTTCCGGACAGCCAGACGCCGGTGGCCGCAGCCAGAAAGAGCACAAGGGTTAGCGGCAGCGGTGTATCGGGTATCGGCGCGGGCACGATCTGCGATCCGTTGACTGGCAGCTTGGTATTCAGTTGAGGCGGGTGCCCGAGAGGGCCACGAGATCCTCCCGGTTTTCTCCGGTATGCTCTACAAGTTCCCGCGCCTGCAGCAGTTCGAAATGCGTGGTATCGATCGGCCTGATCACTTTCTTGCGAACGAGTGTCTGGATGTTGCGGCTGAGCGTTTCGGGCGTCGTGCCGAGATAGGCGGCGATGTCGCGGCGGCCGATCGGCAAGGCGATGATGGCGTGACGCCGGTTGTCCTCTCCGTTGCAGACCGTGCCGGGCGTGCGCCTCGAGAGGACGAACAGGAAAGCGGCGACCCGCTGCATGGTCGTATGGCAGGATATCATCGCCGTCCATTCCCGGCTGGCGTCGAGTTCGTCGAGAACCGACAGCAGGAGTTCGTGCTCGATTTCCGGATTGCGTTCCAGGAACCGCTCGAACGCCTGCCGGTCGATGCAGCACAGCGTCACGTCGGTCGCCGCCTCATAGGAGAAGCGCGACTGGTTCGAGAAGGCGCGACCAAAGAAGTCCGATGGATACAGCAGGCCGACAATCTGCTGCTGGCCGGACATCGAAATGTTCGTGAGCTTCACGATACCGCTGATGACGTTGCCGACCATTCCAGCGACGTCGCCCTGCCCGATTATGACCTGCCCCTTGCCGTACTTCCTCACGTGCGAAATCCGGGACAGTTCATCCATGGCCTCCTCAGAGGCCGCGTGACAGATCGCGCGATTGTTGATCAGGAAGTTCTCGCATCTCCAGCACGAGCCAGGCGAATACACTAATTCGTTCATGACGTGTCGCCTTGTTCCCGTGAGGATCAATGAATTCAGGACAACATTCCCCATTTGCAATGTCAAATCCGTGACGCTTGTTGAGTACAGTGAAATGGTTCCTTGCAGAGAAGCGCATTCAGCGGATTGACGCCGATCAATGCAGATGAGGCTGGCTGGCAGGAGGCTTTCCTTTATCAAGGATTTCCGATCCGGAGGAGACGCTGATGGGTTACGCCACTATCCTGGTGCATCTGGAATTCGACGGAAGCAATGATGCGCGGCTTCAGTACGCGACCGATCTTGCCGGAGATCTGGATGCCTTCCTGATCGGACTGACTGCGGCTGCCGTCCGGCCCGTTCACGCAAGCGAACTTGGCGTGCAGGAGAGCCATGCCTACAGCGAGGAACTCGAGCAGCGGATCGCGGAACGTTTTGCGGCCCTCAAGAGGCAGTTTTACTCCGTTGCCGGCGACGGATTCAACTCCGGCTGGCGCGCTGTCCGGGACCTGCCGGCCTGCGCCCTCGTGGACAATGCGCGCGTCGCGGATCTCATCATATCCGGCACGCCATTCGGCGTGGACCCCGGGGACAGGTACCGTTCCGTCGATCCCGGCGATCTGGCATGCGGGGCCGGCAGGGGCGTGCTTTTCGTGGGTGAAGGCGCTGTCTTCCGCCATCCGCAATGCGCGGTGATCGGGTGGAAGGACACGCCCGAGGCCCGGAGGGCCGTTGCCTGCGCCCTGCCCTTCCTGAAGCTCGCGGAGAAGACGGTGGTCGTGACCCTGTGCGCGGACGATGGCCATCCGGCCGAAGGGCCGAAGGACGTGGCACGATATCTCGCACGCCACGGCATCGATGCCGATGTCAGGGTCGTGACAGGGGCGGATGGCCCGGAAGCCTTTCTCGACATAGTGGATCGGGAGGGCGCCGATCTCACGGTTACCGGCGCCTATGGTCACAGCCGGATGCGCGAGCGCCTGTTCGGCGGCTTTACCAGGGCATTGCTCCGGCGAAGCGATCTCACGCGCCTGATGGCCGGCTAGGAACGGGCTCCGCCGGGCACCGAGCCCTGCCCCCTCATGGTCTCCTCGCGGTTGCGGCGCAGGGCTTCGACGACCTCGTGGTCGCTGACCTGATCGAAATCAACGTAATGCGCGCCGACGGCGCGGAAGGGGTGCGGCGTAGAAAGGCAAACGATCTCGTCGGCATGACGCTCGAGTTCGGAAATGGTTTCGGCTGGCGCGACCGGAAGTGCGAGGATCAGTCGTGTCGGCTCATGTTGGCGGATCAGCCTCAGGGCCGCGTTGGCTGTGGCGCCGGTCGCCACGCCGTCATCGACCACGATCACGGTCTTTTCCTTTAGTGGCAACGGCGCGCTTTCCGCGTAGTAGACGGCGCGTCGACGTTCGATTTCCCGAAGCTGCTTGTTGGCGAGTGCCTCGATGTCTGAATCCGACAGTCCGAGTTCTGCCTTGATGTCTTCATTGACGGTCAGCCGCATCTTTTCTCCGTCGGTGACTGCAGCCACAGCGAGTTCGGGCTGCATGGGCGCCCCAACCTTGCGCACGAGGATGACATCGAGTGGCAAGCCGAGCTCGCGGGCAATGACTTCGCCCACCGGAACGCCTCCGCGCGGCAAAGCGACAACGATCGCCTCCGCGGGAGCGATCCGGCGCAACCTCTCGGCCAGACGCTCGCCTGCCTGATGCCTGTCACGAAAAAGCATTTCGGCACCTTTAGCTTGAATGGACATCCTGCTGCCGGGAATCTCGCGTTTCATTGACGTCTGTCAAACCGCACCGACCCGGATGCGGGCTTGATAGGAGCATGTCGTTTGCGTCTTCCATGGAAGGCCCGGAAATCGAAAGGAAACGAACCGATGCACCAGCGCACCGCACTGATCGGCGACATCGGGGGAACCCATGCCCGATTCGCCATTTGCGACATCGACGAATTGTCAGTGAGCCATTTCGCGGTATTCACGACCGACATGTTCAAGTCCCTGCCGGATGCCGTTGCGCATTATCTCGAATCGCTACCCGAGCGGCCTTCCATTGCCGGCTTCGCCATTGCTGCTCCGGTTATCGGCGATACCATCACCATGACCAACGCGCCCTGGTCGTTCACGCGCAAGGAGGTCCAGCAGGCCTGCGGGGCGGAGCGCATTCATTTCGTCAATGATTTCGAGGCGTTGGCGCTAAGTCTTCCTTATCTGAAGGAGCACGACAAACACCGCCTCGGCGGCGGCAGTCCGGTGGAATACGCACCCTTGATCGTCCTGGGACCGGGAAGCGGCTTCGGTTGCGCCGGCCTCGTTCGTCATGGGAAGGCCTGGGTGCCGGTTGCCGGCGAAGCCGGGCACATGTCGTTCGCGGCCCGCAACGACATGGAAATGACGATACTCGAGCGCGTGGTCGACGAAAACGGCCATGCGCCGCTGCAGGCAGTCCTGTCGGGACGCGGTATCGAGGCGATCCACGGTGCATTGGCAGAGGCTGAAGGAGAAAGTGGTGACGACGCCACCGCGATCGAGATTGTCCGGCGAGCATTCGCCGATGACGAAGAAGACGGGCGGGCAAGGAAGACCATCGAGGTGTTTTCGGATATCCTCGCGCGCGTGGCCGGCGACATGGCGCTCGTTCACGGCGCGCGTGGCGGTGTCTATATCGCCGGGGGGATCACACCCAAGATACTGGACATTCTCGAGAAAGACCGTTTTCGGGCGAGCTTCAACAACAAGGGCCGGATGTCGCGCTTCCTGCAAGATATACCGGTTTTCGCGCTGACAGCGCCCGACGCCGGCCTGCGCGGCGCCGCGGTGGCGGTCTCCAATCGCTTTCCGATGGCACCGGCCGGCTAAATCAACCGTGTACGCTGGTCACGCCGTTCTCGTACAGGGCAAATACGTCCTCGCGGCGGCACAGTTCGGTTCCGGGGGTCATGACGGCGGCCGAACCGGCCGCAATACCGAAGCGGAAGGCCTCGATAACGGGATGGCCCTGTGAAAGCCACCAAACCATGCCGGCAACGAAGCTGTCGCCTGCTCCGACGGCGGATGCCTCGCGCACGTGGACCGAACGCATCCGCACCATGCCATCTGCATTGACGAGGATGGCGCCCGCCTTGCCCATCGACAGAGCGATGTTTTGCACGGATCCGCGGCGAACGAGCTCGGACGCGGCCTCGCAGGCAATTCGCTCGTCCAGCCGCTCGCCGACGAGCTTCTCGAGCTCGCTCATGCTCGGCTTGAGCAGGAATATCTCGGCGTGATCGACGGTCTGCCGCAGGGCCTCGCCCGACGTGTCGAGCACGAAACGGATGTTCTTCCGTCGCGCGGTGTCAGCCATCCGCCGGTAGGTGTCGGGCGGCGCACCGAGGGGGAGGCTGCCGCTGGCGACGATGTAGTCGCCTTCGAAGTTCTCGACGAAATCATGGACCGGCAAAAGCTCTTCCGGCGAAACCGTGGGGCCTTCCGGTACGAAGCGGTACTCGAAATTGGTGCTGGTCTCGTGCACCATCAGCGCGATGCGGTTGGACCCGGCCATCTCAATGCGATGCCGGACAATGTCGTACTGGTCCAGCAGGCTGTCGTATAACGGGCCGGATATGCCGCCGGACAGGTATACCAGTTCCGCCCTCCCGCCGAGCTCCGCGATGACGCGGGCGACATTGGCGCCCCCGCCCCCGGCATAGTGCTTCTGGTTCGCGGTTCGGGTCTTGAGCGTCGGACGGACATGTTCTGCGTCGCAGCTGACGTCGATTGCGGGGTTCAACGCGATTGCCAGTATGCGCTTTTGCATGAAACCGTCGGCTCCTTGTCTTTCCCGTTCGCGATGACGGGCGCCGTCAGGCGGCGCCCCCCTTCTTCTCCGATTCCGCCTTGGCGACTCTTTTCTTGACCGCAATGAAGCTGTCCGGCGTCACCGACATGGAGTCAATACCGCACTCGACCAGGAACTCGGCAAATTCCGGATGATCGCTCGGCGCCTGGCCGCAAAGGCCCACCTTGGCGCCGGCGGCATGGGCTTCGCGTATGACATTGGAGATCATCCACTTCACGGCCTCGTCCTGCTCGTCGAACAGGCCGGACAGCCTATCGGAGTCGCGATCGACACCGAGGGTAAGCTGCGTAAGATCGTTGGAACCGATGGAAAAGCCGTCGAAACGCGTGGCAAATTCCTTCGCCAGGATCACGTTGGACGGGATCTCGCACATCACATAGACTTCCAAGCCGTTCTCGCCGCGCTTGAGGCCGTTCTCGGCCATGACCGCGAGCACCTTGTCCGCCTCGTCGACCGAGCGGCAGAACGGGATCATCATTATGACATTGTCGAAACCCAGTTCGTTGCGGAGACGTGCCATCGCGCGGCATTCCAGCGCAAAGCCCGGCTTGTAGGCATCCGAATAGTAACGCGATGCGCCACGGAAGCCGAGCATTGGGTTTTCCTCCTTCGGCTCGAAATCGGCGCCGCCGAGAAGTCCCGCATACTCGTTGGTCTTGAAATCGCTCATTCGAACGATGACAGGCTTCGGATATACGGTGGCGGCGATGCGGGCGAGACCGCGCGCCAGCTTGTCGACGAAATATTCCGACTTGTCGTCGTAGTCGCGGGTCAGTTCCTCGATCCGCGCGCGGGTCTCGTTGTCCCGGATATCGTCAAAGCGGATCAGGGCCATAGGATGCACCTGGATTTGGTTGTTTATGACGAATTCCATGCGCGCGAGCCCGACGCCGTCGGCCGGGATCTGCCACCACCGGAACGCGGCCGCCGGATTGGCGAGATTGAGCATGACGCTGGTCTTAGTCTCCGGGATATCGGCAAGCGATTCCGTCTTTTCCTCGATCTCCGCATATCCCTCGTAAACGAATCCCTCGTCACCTTCGGCGCAGGAGAGTGTGATTTCCTGTTCGTCATGAAGTAGGTGCGTGGCATCGCCCGTTCCGACAATGGCGGGCAGGCCGAGTTCGCGGCTGACGATCGCGGCATGCGAGGTACGTCCGCCATGATCGGTGATGATGCCGGCGGCGCGCTTCATGATCGGCACCCAATCCGGGTCGGTGGTGCCGGTGACGAGAATCGAGCCGTCGATGAAGCGGTCGATATCTGCGGGACTTTCTATCAGGCAGGCCTGGCCGGCTATCGCGGAGCCGCCAATGCTCAGCCCCTTCGTCAGGACCTTGCCCTTGGACTTGATGGCATAGGACTTGAAGGAGTTCTGGTCGCGTTGCGCCTGCACAGTTTCCGGTCGCGCCTGTACGATGAAAAGTTCGCCGGTCTCCCCGTCCTTGGCCCATTCCATGTCCATCGGGCAGCCGTAGTGCTCCTCGATCACCGTCGCCCAGCGGGCCAGCGTCAGGATCTCCTCGTCATCGAGCACGTATGCGGCGCGCTCGGCCTTGGAGGTCGGTACGTTTTTCGTCTTCTCGGCACCCTGCGAATAAATCATCTTGATCGACTTCGCACCGACCCTTTTCTCGATGATTGGCTTCAGCGTGTCGTTGGAAAGCAGGGGTTTGAAGATAACGAACTCGTCCGGGTCCACGGCCCCCTGGACTACGTTCTCGCCCAATCCCCAGGCCGCGTTGATGACCACGACCTTGTCGAAACCGGTCTCGGTGTCGATGGAGAACATTACGCCGGATCCGCCCTTGTCGGAACGAACCATTCTTTGGACGCCGATGGACAGCGCCACCTGCATGTGGTCGAATCCCTTGGTCTGCCGGTAGCTGATGGCGCGGTCGGTAAACAGCGATGCGTAGCATTTCTTGCAGGCCTCCAGCAGTTCCCGCTCACCCCTTATGTTGAGGTAGGTTTCCTGCTGGCCTGCGAAGCTGGCGTCGGGCAGGTCCTCGGCGGTCGCGCTCGAGCGCACGGCAACATCGACTTCCTGCCTTCCGATCCGTTTCGACATCTGCCGGTAGAACTCCGTGATCTCCCCGGCCAGATCGTCGGGCCAATCGCCGCGCAGGATCAACTTGCGAACGGCGGCGCCGGTCTCCGCGAGCGTGACGCGGCCTGCCTCGTAATCCTTCACGGCCTCGGAGATGGCGGGTTTGAGTTCGTTGGCGTCCAAAAAGCGCCAATAGGCTTCTGATGTCGTGGCGAAGCCGGCCGGGACGGCGATCCCCCTGGATCCCAGCTCGTTCAGCATCTCTCCGAGAGAGGCATTCTTGCCACCCACGCGGGGAACGTCCTTGCGGCTCGCGTCTTCAAGCCAGATCACGGTCTCGGATTTGGACATTGCTGCATCTTCCTTTCTTGCCGGATGATGCACCAACACGAGCACCGCGGCGAGCAGGTCGCAATGACACATGTCAAGGCGCCGCCGCCGGCAGGCACCTTATGCGGTTCCGGCTGCGCGGTTACCGCTGGGCGTCCTGCAACGCCATCAACCATGCGACGATATCGTCCTTTTCATGCTCGAACAGGCGGAAAGTGGTCATCGGAAAATGATCCTCCCGCACGAAGCGGCTGAAATAGTCGCGGTCCCTGCCCTTCCGCATGACAATGTCCTCGAATGCAAACGCCATGCGGGGAGCCGGGGGATCATCGGCTCGGGGATGGCAATGGCGGCACCATTGGTCGGCCACTGCTGCGCCGCGCGATACGGCATCGTCGGCAACTGCGGCGAGCGGCCAGATGACCGCAAGCGTGCACGGCACCAATGTCCTGCTTCCGCGCACCGAAACCCTCCTCGTTGCGCCGGAAGTCTGCCCGCAAGGCGACTTTCCTGAATTAACCGCGAATAAAATCGGCGGCGCTAGTGTCACGATATCACTCGGGGGATCGGGCACAAGGCGAATGATCGAGGCATTTCGAACAGGACACTGGCTGCAGCGGGACAGGCTCCTTGTCTATCCCCTGCTCTTGCTCGGCATAGCCGTGGCTGCGACCGGGTACGTGCTGGCGACAAATGGCGGCACCTTGCCGAATGGATCGCCCTTCGGTTCCGATTTCATCAGCTTCTGGGTGGCGGCACGGGAGGCCCTCGCCGGGCGGCCGGAGATACCCTACGACGCAGAGCGTTTCGCCGAAGCGCAGAACGCGATCTTCGGGGACGGCAATTTCTACGCCTTCTTCTATCCGCCACACTACCTTGCCTACATGGCGCCGTTTGGTGCCCTTCCCTACTACGCGGCCCTGGCCGCCTGGATGACTCTCAGTTTCCTTGCCTCGCTCTGGGTTGTCATGACCATTGTCGGCCGACGGATCGAGGTGGCATTGCTGACACTGGCTTTCCCGGCCACGTATCTGACGATCGCTCATGGCCAGAACGCCTTTCTTTCGGCCGCGATGTTCGGCGGTGCGCTTGTGCTGCTGCCGAAACGACCGGTGTTGGCAGGAATATTGTTCGGGCTGCTGACGTTCAAGCCGCAGCTCGGGCTGCTGATACCGTTCGCCCTACTGGCCGGCGGTTACTGGCGCGCGATCATGGCGGCGGCAGCGACCGCCATCCTTGCCGGATTGCTGTCCGCTTTGCTGTTCGGTACGGAGCCGTGGCTCCTTTTTGTCGAACAGGGAGCGATGGCGTCGCAAACGCTTCGTGACGGCCTTGTCGGTTGGAACAAGATGATCTCGACCTATGCCGCATTGCGGCTTGCCGGTCTCGGACACCTCCCGGCCATGGCTGTCCAGGGATTTGTTTCACTTGCCGTGGCAACGGTCGTCTTCCGCATTTGGCGCCGTGCCGGCGCCACATCTCCGGACTTGCGTTCCGCGCTCCTGCTTGTCGGAGCCCTGGCTGCCACGCCGTTCGGACTGAACTACGACCTGTTCCTGTTGGCGCCGGCAATTGCTTTCACCGTCGCGCATGGCATGGCGAACGGTTTCGCGCCATGGTCAAGAACGATACTTGCCGCGGTCTACGTGTCTCCGCTGGTCGTGTTCTGGTTCATGGCGAGCATGGTGCCCGTGGCGCCGTTCGTTCTGGCCGTTCTATTCGTTCATCTAGCGTGGGCGGCGTCAGGCGCCGGTCGCAGCGTCGTCGCCGCAAGGCCGCTCACGGAATGAAAAAAAGGCGCCCGAAGGCGCCTTTCCATCTGTTTTCCCGCGATCTTACTGCGGAAGCTGGTCGTCCACGCCCGCGACGTAGAAGTTCAGGCCAAGAAGCGTTCCGATATCGGGTGTTTCGCCGTCGGCGAGCCAGTCGGAACCGTCCTGCTTTTTGATCGGACCGGTGAAGGGCTCCAGCTCGCCGCTGGTGATCTTCGCCTCGGTCTCTTCCGCCATGGCCTTCACGTCATCCGGCATGTTGGTATATGGCGCCATGACAACGTTGCCCTCGGCCATGCCATGCCAGACGTCCTGCGACTCCCAGGTGCCGTCCATGACCGCCTTGACGCGCTCAATGTAATACGGCCCCCAGTTGTCGACGATCGCGGTGAGCTGCGTCTCCGGGCCGAACTTGATCATGTCGGAGGCCTGGCCGAAGGCCTTGATCCCGCGTTCCGCCGCAACCTGCATAGGCGCGGTGGAGTCGGTGTGCTGGGTGATGATGTCCACGCCCTGGTCGATCAGCGCCTTGGCGGCATCGGCTTCCTTGCCCGGGTCGAACCAGGTATTGGCCCAGACGACCTTGACCTTGAAATCGGGATTGACCGACTGCGCACCAAGCATGAAGGAGTTGATCCCGCGCACGACTTCCGGAATCGGGAAGGACGCGATGTAGCCGGCCACGCCGGCCTCGGACATCTTCGCGGCGATCTGGCCCTGAACGTAACGGCCCTGGTAGAATTTCGAGTTGTAAACCGCCACGTTTTCGCTTTCGCGCTTGTAGCCGGTTGCATGCTCGAACTTCACATCGGGGAACTTGGCAGCAACCTTGTTGGTCGCATCCATGTAGCCGAAGGACGTGGTGAAGATGATATTGCAGCCTGAACGTGCAAAGCGCTCTATGGCGCGCTCGGCGTCCGCGCCCTCGGGCACGCTTTCCAGATAGGCGGTTTCGACCTTGTCGCCGAATTCCTCTTCCACGGCGAGGCGCCCCTGGTCGTGCTGGTAGGACCAGCCGAAGTCGCCGATCGGGCCGACATAGATGAAGCATGCCTTCACATCGGCGGCCTCGGCCTGCACGGCGATGCCGAGCGATGCAACGGTTGCAAGCATGAGTTTGGTGGTTTTACGCATGGATGTCTTCCTGTTTACGCGTTTGATTGAAATAGAAACGGTTCTCGTGCCGCTTTTCCATCCCGTCTGAAACCTTACCGATCCGGAACGAACGGTTTGCCGAGCGATGCCGGCGTGTTGCGCATCGTCATCCGCCTGTTGGTGGAAATCAAGACCAGAACGATGATGGTCGCCAGATAGGGCAGTGCCGACAGGAACTGGGAAGGAATGCCGATGCCCTGCGCCTGAGCGTGGAACTGCGCGATCGTGACCGCGCCGAAGAGATAGGCGCCGGCGACCACGCGCAGCGGCAGCCAGGACGCGAAGACGACCAGCGCAAGCGCGATCCAGCCCCGGCCGGCTGTCATGTTCTCTACCCATTGCGGCGTGTAGACCAGGGATAGATGCCCGCCGGCAAGGCCGGCGCAGGCACCGCCGAACAGGACCGCCAGATAGCGGATGCGGATGACGCGAATGCCCAGTGCGTGGGCTGATTCATGGCTGTCGCCAACTGCGCGCAATGTCAGGCCGGCCCGGGTCCGGAAGATGAACCACCATGTGCCGGCCGCCAGAGCGATCGAGATGTAGAAGACCGGATCCTGACCGAACAGGAGCCTGCCGACGAGCGGGATGTCGGACAGAACGGGAATTTCCAGGCTTTGCAGCTTGAGGCCCGGCAGGCCAACGAAGGATTCGCCGATCATGCCCGACAGTCCGAGGCCGAGGATCGTCAGCGACAGCCCTGTCGCGACCTGGTTGGTCGCCAGCGTCAGCGTCAGGAAGGCGAACAGCAGCGAGAATGCCCCCCCGGCGGCAATGGCGGCCAGAAGCCCGATCCAGGGCGACCCGGTGGCCTGCGCCGCCGCGAAGCCCGTGACGGCGCCCATGATCATCATGCCTTCCACGCCGAGATTGAGGACGCCAGACCGCTCGACGATGAGTTCTCCCAGCGCGGCAATCAGTAGCGGTGTTGCCGCGGTGGCGATGGTCAGCAGGATGGCTTCGGTCATTTCCATGGCAATTCCTCTACCCGGTCGCGCCGGCGCGACCGGCGATGCGAATGCGGTAGTGGATGAGCGTGTCGCAGGCGAGTACGGAGAAGAGCAGGATCCCCTGGAACACGTTGGAGACCTTGTTCGATACGCCGAGCGAGATCTGTGCCGCCTCGCCGCCCAGGTAAGACAGGGCCAGCACCAGCCCCGCGGCAACTATGCCAATGGGATTCAGGCGTCCGAGGAAGGCGACGATGATCGCGGTAAAGCCGTAGCCCGGTGAAATTGTCGGGCGCAATTGGCCGATGGCACCGGAGACCTCGCTGATACCGGCCAGTCCGGCCAGCCCGCCTGCGATCAGGAAAGTGGTGATCACGGTGCCCGTATAGGAGAATCCCGCAAAGCGCCCTGCCCTCGGGCTCTGGCCAAGGACACGGATCTCGAACCCCTTCAGCGTCCGGTTGAGAATGAACCACATGACCAAGGCCGCCACCAGCGCGAAAACAAAACCGTAGTGGGCTCGGCCCGAGGACGAGACGATCTCCGGCAGGATCGCGTCGGCATGGAAGCTGCGGCTTTCCGGAAAGTTGAAGCCCTCGGGATTTCGCCACGGCCCGCGAACGATCCAGTCGAGGAACAGTTGCGCGACATAGACCAGCATCAGGCTCGACAATATCTCGCTGGTGTTGAAGCGAGCCTTGAGGATCGCGGGAATCGCGGCATAGGCCATGCCACCGATCACGCCCATCAGCAGCATCAGCGGCAGGACGAGTGGTCCGCGGAAATCAGGGAAGACGATCGGCAGGATCGACCCTGCGACCGCACCGGCGATGAACTGGCCCTCGGCCCCGATGTTCCAGTTGTTGGAGAGGAAGCAGACCGACAACCCGACCGCGATCAGGATCAGCGGCGCGGCCTTGATGAGCAGTTCGTGGATCGACCAGGTCTCCGTCAGCGGCTCGATGAAGTAGGAATAGAGTGCCTGGGACGGCGCCTTGCCGAGCAGGGCGAACATGATGGCGCCGAGGGCGGCAGTGATCGCCAGTGCCAGCAACGGCGAAAGGGCCGAGTAGAGCGGCGACGGGTTTGGCCTGCGGATCAGTTCGATGCGCATCAGATTTCTCCCGCCTCCCCCGGCTGGCCGATCCGTTGATCGTGGTGTCGCTCGGGCGCTGCACCGCCCATCATCAGGCCGAGCGTCTCGCGCGTGACAGTGTCTGCGGGCACCGTCTTCGAAAGCGTGCCGTCCGACATGACGGCAATGCGATCGGCAATCTCAAGCAACTCGTCGAGGTCCTGGCTTATGACGAGCACGCCAGCACCGGCCCGGGCCAAATCGATGATTTCCTGCCTGATGCGGGCGGCCGCCCCCGCATCCACGCCCCAGGTAGGCTGGTTGGCGATGAGCAGTGCCGGCGAACGGTCGAATTCGCGGCCGAGGATCAGCTTCTGGAGGTTGCCGCCGGACAGGGAGGCGGCGACGGGGTCGCGGCCCGACTTGCGCACGTCCAGCGCCTTGACGATGCGCTCCAGCGTCCTGCCCAGTGCACCGCCGCGGATTGTCCCCAGCGGGCCGAGATATGTGGAGGAATCCGATGCGTGGCGGCTCAGCAGCAGGTTCTGGGACAGCGGGAAGCTTGGCACCGCGCCATGACCGAGCCTCTCTTCCGGCGAGAAGGCTGCACCAAGCCTGCGCCGGCCGCTCGGGCCGAGCCGCCCGGCCTCGGTGCCGCGAATGCGGATCGTCGAAGATGACGACTGCGGACGTTCGCCGCTGACGGCCTCGTAGAATTCCGACTGGCCGTTGCCGGCAATGCCGGCAATGCCGACAACTTCGCCGGGATAGACCTGAAGCCGGATGTTCTCCAGCGGAACCGAGAACGGTCCGGTCGGCGGCTGGCTCAGCCCGTCGATCTCGAGCACCGGCTCGGTGCCGGCGGGCGGTGCGGAAACGCTCGCGCGCTCGATACGGTGAATTTCCTCGCCGACCATCATTGTTGCCAGGCTGTTGGCGGTTTCCTGTTGCGGAATGCAATGGGCAACGACCTTGCCGTGGCGCAGCACCGTTGCGCGGTCGCACAGGCGCTGGACCTCTTCCAGCCGGTGCGAGATGTAGAGGATCGACTTGCCCTCCCCGCGCAGCTTGTCGAGCGTCGCGAAAAGCCTGTCGGCCTCCTGCGGTGTCAGCACCGATGTCGGCTCGTCGAGAATGATCAGTTCGGGCTTTTGCAGCAGGCAGCGCACGATCTCGATACGCTGGCGTTCGCCCACGGACAGTTCGCCGACCAGCCGGTCCGGATGGATCGGCAGGCCGTATTCGACGGAAACACGCTGTGCCTCGGCAGCGATTTGCGCGAGCGGCACGTCGGCGCCGAGCGACAACGCGATGTTTTCTGCCGCACTCAGGGATTCGAACAACGAGAAATGCTGGAATACCATGCCGATGCCAAGCGCCCTGGCCTGCATCGGATTGGCGATGGTGACGGGCTGGCCGCGCCAGAGGATGGACCCGGCATCCGGATGCAGCGAGCCGAACAGCATCTTCACCAGGGTCGACTTGCCGGCGCCGTTCTCCCCGAGAAGCGCATGGATCTCCCCGGGCGCTATGTCCAGATCGACGCAGTCATTGGCCTTGAGTGCGCCGAAAACCTTGGTTATGCCCTCGACCTTAAGCAGGGCGGGTAGCTGGCTTTTCGTGGCTGCGGCATCCGTCAAGAAGGCGTTTCCCGGCTGGCGAAATCTTGCTTTGCAAAGCTAAGCGCATTCCGGCTGACTGCGCAAATGGGAAAAGGGTTGAAATACAGGGTTTTCCGAAGGTTTTTTACCGGTCGGTCAGGCAAAGGGGCCTGTCATGCGGCAGTTCGCCTCGCCGAAACCGGCAAAACGGGCTGGACAGGACCGCCCCGCTTCGCCACATCCTATGGCGAATTGCCAGAAAGGACCTTCCTTTGACCATGAACGATATCGCGATCGTGGGCGGCGGGCCGGCCGGCATGGCTGCGGCGCTCGAGGCTGCACGGCACGGATATGAGGTTGTGCTGGTTGCGCCGTCGGGAACGTTCCTCGAAACGGACGAACGCACCACGGCCGTCATGATGCCCGGCATCCGCCTGTTGCAGGAACTCGGCGCATGGCCTGAACTGGCCGACGAGGCGACGCCGATGCGCACCATGCGTCTGGTCGACGGCACCAGCCGGTTGGTGCGTGCGCCAACTGTCACCTTCCAGGCCCACGAGATCGACGAGGAAGCCTTCGGCTACAACATCGTCAACCGTGTGCTCAATGCCGCGCTTCAACATGCCATCGACGCATCACCGAGGATACGGGTGGTTGACGCGATGGCCGAAACTGTATCCTTCGGTCCCGATGCGGCGAAACTGGCGCTCTCCGATGGAGAAACGCTTCAATCAAGTCTGATCGTTGCCGCGGACGGGGTTAAGTCGCTGATGCGGGAAACGGCGGGCATCGGCACCCGTACATGGAACTATCCGCAGACGGCCATCGTGCTGACTTTCGCGCACGGCCGCGATCACCATTTCGTTTCCACGGAGTTTCATCGCGAAACAGGTCCCTTCGCGCAAGTGCCGATGCGCGGAGGCAAGCGGTCCAGCCTCGTGTGGGTCGAGCGCCCCCAGGAGGCGGAACGGATCGCGACGCTTGACAGCGAGACCCTGGCGGGAATGATCGAGCGCAAGATGCAATCCATGCTCGGTGCGGTCAGCGACGTATCCAGGCCGCAATGCTGGCCGCTTTCCGGCATGATCGCAAATCGCTTCGGAGCGGAACGCCTCATGCTGATCGGCCAGGCAGCGCACATCTTCCCTCCTATCGGCGCCCAAGGCCTCAATCTTTCGCTGCGCGACATCGCGGATCTTGGAAAATGCCTCGAATCCGCGGGTGCCGATCCCGGGGCGGTCGCCGTCACATCGCGTTATGACAGGATGCGGCGGCTCGACGTCACCACCCGAACCGGAACGGTCGATCTGCTCAACCGATCGCTGCTCACCGGTTTCCTTCCGGTTCAGCTTGCGCGAGCCGTGGGGCTCGGGCTGCTGGCTGCCATGCCGCCACTGCGCCACATCGCCATGCGCGAGGGCCTTGCACCGGGCGCAGGGCTGCGGAGCATGTTCAGTCGGCCGCTCAGGGAAATAGATCGGGTGGCAGCAGGCCGTTCGTCATGGCGTACAGAAGCCCGGTAACCGAGAGAACCGAGGTTGTGGTGGTGATCAGGACCGAGGCGGAGGCGCGCTCGACCCAGACGCCGTATTGCTGTGCGATGACGAAGACATTGGTTGCCGTGGGCAGCGCTGCGAGCAACACGCCGGAATAGACCCAGACCGGCGGGAAATTGCCGAGCCAGCTCAGAAGCACGTAGACGATGGCCGGATGCACGGCGAGCTTGATCGCGACTATGAAGGCCATGTCGGCGGGAACCCGATTCACCGGACGCAGTGCCAAGGTTACGCCCATGGCGAACAGAGCGCAGGGCGCAGCGGCGTTCGCAAGGTAGTCGAGCAGCGTCTGGGCCGCCGCCGGCGGACGGAAGGAAATCACGGCTGCTCCGACGCCGATCATGGTCGCCAGGATGAACGGATGCGTGAAAACGCGCTTCGCGACGTCGAGGGCGAGTTGCACCGGAGTTCGGTGCGAGGCGTCGCGCCCGGAAAGCGCCATCATCAGGGGTGCGATGACGAAATGCAGCGTGTTATCAAAGCAGAACACCAGCGCCACCGGAACGACCGCCTCCTCTCCAAAGGCAAGCAGTGCGAGGCCCGGCCCCATATAACCGATATTGCCGTAGGCGGCGGCGAGACCTTTGATCGTGCTTTCGGCGACATCCCCGCGCGAGCGGATGATCGCGATAACGAACATCAGCGAAAAGACGATGTAGGTGCCAAATGTCGCCCCGACGACGAAGCGCCACTGCGTTAGTTCCTCGACCGGGGTCTTCGAAAGCAGGTTGAAGAAGAGTGCAGGCAGGGCGACAAAGATGATGAAGGTGTTCATCCAGCCCAGCGCGTCGAGCTTCTGGCGGACGATTTTCGCTGTCACGAATCCAAGAAGGATCAGGCCGAAGAACGGCAGCACCAATCCGACTACATTGGACATGCGATTCCTTCCCGCGTCGCGCAGGGCTCCAGCAGCTATCGGGCCGGAGCTGCCGGGTCAAGAAGGGGTTGTGCATACTGGCCACCTCTTGAAATCGCGCGTGGCCTGTCACAAATCTTGGTCATGGCTAGAAAGAACCCAAAGACCGTTACCGCGCGTTATGCGATCGGTGATATCGTCCGTCACCGGATCTACCCGTTCCGGGGCGTGATCTTCGATGTCGATCCGGAGTTTGCGAATACTGAGGAATGGTACGAATCCATTCCCGAGGATATGCGCCCGCGCCGCGACCAGCCCTTTTATCACCTGTTCGCCGAGAATGCGGAGACGGAATATATCGCCTATGTATCGGAGCAGAACCTGCTACCGGACGAAAGCGGCGAGCCGGTCCGGCACCCTCAGGTGCCCGAGGTATTCGAATGGATTTCGGACGCCAAGCGCTATCTGATCCGGCCGGGTCTGGAGCACTGAATCAGCCGGTTGCCGCGCCCTTTTGCTCGGCAACCTGGCGGATCGCATCCACGATCGTGTCCGCATCCTGTGCGCCCATGACCGCGTAGCGGTTGTCAAAAATGAAGCACGGTACGCCGGTAACACCCATCCGCTGCGCAGTCACAATTTCCTCCGAGACGGCATCCCGGTCGGCGTCACTCGCCAAAAGGGCTTTCACTACGGCCGCATCCATGCCGGCATCGCCCGCCACGCCTGCCAATACGGCGTGATCGCCGATATTGGCACCTTCCAGGAAAAACAACCGAAACAGTTGCTCGACGACCTTGTCCTGCGTGCCGTCCCCCGCGTTCTGCGCCCAGCGTATCAGCCGGTGGGCGTCGAGCGTATTGGGCGAAAGGGCGATAGAGTCGAAACGGAAAGGTATGCCTTCGCCCGCCCCGGCCTTCTCCATGTTGCGATAGAGTTCCCGTGCCCGTTCGATTCCGCCAAACTTCTCCGCCAGATAGGTGTCACGATCCTTTCCCTCGGGTGGCAGGGTCGGATCGAGCTGAAACGGGCGCCAGGCAACCTGAACCGTGCATTCCCCGTCGAGCAACGCAACAGCCTTCTCGAAACGCCGCTTGCCGATATAGCACCACGGGCACATCACGTCGGAGACGATGTCGACATGAACCGCGGTCATTTCTCGGACCACCACACGGGCAGCTGATAGCCGTAAAGCGGCGTGTATTCGGGGAACTTCACCTGATCTCGATGCGCCACCCACTTCTCGTCGATGTGATAGAGCGGAATCACGTAGTGGCCCGAGATCAGTATGCGGTCGAGGGCGCGCACGGCAGCGGCGAAGTCCTCCCGCTCACGGGCGGCAAGCATGGCCTCTATCATGGCGTCGATCGCGGGATCGGAGGCACCGGCATAATTGAAGGTACCCTCGGGATCCCGGGAGCGCGAATCCCATCGCCATATCTGCTCTGCGCCGGGGGAAAGTGATGCGGTGAGGCTGGCGGCGGTCATGTCGTAATCCCAGGTCTGCCGGCGTTTCTGGAATTGGGCGTCGTCGACAGTGCGCACGGACACCGCGATTCCGAGCGTTTCCGCGGTGCGCTGGTAGGTAAGCGCCATCTTCTCCTCGTCCAGGTTGGACGTCATGATCTCGAAGGCCAGTTGCTTGCCGTCCTTCACCAGCCTGCCGTCCTCGATCGCGTACCCGGCTTCGGCGAACTTCTCCAGCGCAGCGCGTAGCACCGACCGGTCACGTCCGGACCCGTTGGTTTTGGCTGGCGCATAGGTCCCGTCCATTACCTCAGGAAGGACGGCATCCGGATAAGGTGCCAGCAGGGCCTTCTCCCTTTCGTCGGCCGGGCGGCCAAGCGCGGACAGCTCTTCGGAATTCTGCCAGAAAGAACCGGTGCGCTTGTAGCGCCCCTCGAACAGGTTTCTGTTCACCCATTCGAAGTCGAACAACATGGCGAGCGCCTCCCGAACCTTAGGATCGGCGAACTGCTCACGTCGCGTGTTGAAGAAAAATCCGAACATGGGCACCGGCGCGCGCGACTTGAACGCCGATTTCCGGATCTTGCCTTCCTTCACGGCGGGAAATTCGTAGGCACTCTCCCACTTCACGGGATCGCCTTCTGGATAGATGTCGAAAATGCCCTTCTTGAAGGCTTCGAACATGGCCGTCTGGTCGCGGAAGTACTCGATCGTGATGCGCTCGTAGTTGTCGAATCCGCGCTTGGACGGGATGTCCCTGCCCCAGTAATCGGGATCGCGCCTGTAGGTGATGCGGGTTCCCGGCTCGACGCTTTCGACAAGGTAGGGGCCGCTGCCGACGGGCGGCTCAAGCGTCGATTGATCGAAAGTTTCCGGATCGATGGCGTGTTTGGGCAAGACCGGCGTCAGAGCGATGATCAACGGGAATTCGCGGTCCGCCTTCTCGTTGAAGGTGAATTTCACCTTGTTCTCGCCGGTTTTCTCGATTTTCGCGATCCGGTCCATCCGGCGGTTGTACGGCGGACGTCCCTTCACGGTGAGGAGCTCATAGGTAAATATCACGTCCTCCGGCGTGATCGGCACGCCGTCCGACCAGTGCGCCTTCGGATTGATCGTGAACTCGGCCCATGTGCGGTCAGGGTCGGTTTCGATCTTCTCCGCGATCAGCCCGTACATCGTGAACGGCTCGTCGCGCGATCGTACCATCAGCGACTCGTAGACGAGATTGCCGAACTCGGGATCCCATATGCCGCGCGCCGTCGTGCGCATGCTGGCTAGGACGAACGGGTTGAGGCTGTCGAAGGTTCCGCGCACGCCGTACCTGATCGAACCGCCGCGCGGCGCATCGGGATCGGCATAGGGGAAGTGCGTATAGTCGGCGGGCAGCGCCGGTTGGCCATGCATGGCAATGCCGTGCATGGGCTCTGCAAATGACGCCGAGGCTGCCGTCACGATGATTCCGACTGCTGCGATCAGGGCTATGTATATGGCGCGCATCGTCCTCTCTTCGGTTCGTCGCTGACGCTGGAATCGGAACCTAGCACGCAGATGCGGCAAATCCAGCGTTTACGGTAAATTCGGTTGAACGACGAAACAGGGCTGGAATTGCCGGGTATCCCTGTGTATCACACCGCCCAAAACAATCCGTCATGGTGTAGCCGCAATTGAATACCACCGGTTCGCTAGACCGATTTCAGTACCGTAGAAAAGGATGCAGCTTAATGCGCGCCACTATCCGTAAATCCATTGCCGCAGTCCTGTCCGCGGGCATTGCCGCGACCGGCATCATGTCCGCTGCGCAGGCGCAGGCGCCGCAGGTTCCGCAGGGTTGGTTCAAGGTTTGCAGCAAGCAGGAAGACAACGACATCTGCAATGTGCAAAACATCCGCACGGCAAATACCGGCCAGCTTCTGACCGCAGTGAACCTGATCCAGATTACCGGAAAGGTGAATCGCGCCATCTTCCAGATAGCGGTACCGACCGGTCGCGTTATCCCGGCCGGCATCGGTATGCAGATCGACGGCGGTCAGGCGCAGAAGATCGACTACGCAATCTGCCTGCCCGATCGCTGCATTGCGGAAGCTCCGCTCACCGATGCCCTGGTCGCGTCGCTGAAGAAGGGCGGCGAGATGACGCTGACTTCCATCAACTTCCAGAACCAGCCGAATCCGATCACCATTTCGCTTTCCGGCTTCACCGCGGCTTTCGAGGGCGAGCCGCTGAAGCAGTCGGAGGTCGAGAGCCGCCAGCAGCAGTTGCAGGAGGCGATCGAGAAGCGCCGCGAGGATTTCCAGAAGAAACTGCTCGAGGAGCAGGAAAAGGCCAAGCAGGCCAACTGACCGCGCCCTGCGCGGCATCTGATGGACGGGGCCTTCGCGGCCCCGTTTTTTTATGCGGCTTCTGCCGGCGGTCGTGCAGTGACGGTCAGGCCGCCTCGCTGGCAGCCGATTCGGCGAGATTGGCAAGCTTGGTCGCCAGCACGGCACTGCCGGCAAGCCGCTTCGCAGGGGTTGGCCAGTCGCGGGTAAACAGGACCGACTGGTCGGGCCGTATCTTCGCCAACGAGCCCTGCTCGCTGATATAGGCGACGAGACCGGCCGGATCGGCGAATTCGCCGTTGCGGAACTGGATCACGGCGCCCTTCGGCCCGGCGTCCAGCTTCTCGATATTCGCCTTGCGGCACAGTGCCTTGATGTAGACGACCTTGAGCAGGTGCTCGACCTCCTCGGGCAGCGGGCCGAACCGGTCGGCCAGTTCCGCGCCGAAGGCATCGATATCGCGGACGTCCTCGAGCTCGCCGAGCCGGCGGTAGAGCGACAGGCGCAGTTGCAGGTCGCCGACGTAACCTTCCGGGATCATGACCGCCGTGCCCACCGAGATCTGCGGCGACCACTGGCCGTGATCGTCCACCTGCTCGCCCTTCATTTCCAGTACCGCCTCCTCGAGCATCTGCTGGTAAAGCTCGAAGCCGACTTCCTTGATATGGCCGGATTGTTCCTCCCCCAGCAGGTTCCCGCCTCCGCGGATGTCGAGATCGTGGCTGGCGAGCTGGAAACCGGCGCCCAGCGAGTCGAGGGACTGCAGCACCTTCAGCCGCCGTTCCGCCGTCTTGGTGAGTGTCTTCTTTGCCGGCAGCGTCAGCAGCGCGTAGGCACGGACCTTGGACCGGCCCACCCGACCCCGGATCTGGTAGAGCTGCGCGAGGCCGAACATGTCGGCGCGATGCACGATCATCGTGTTCGCGGTCGGAATGTCCAGCCCCGATTCCACGATGGTGGTCGACAGCAGTACGTCGTAGCTGCCGTCGTAGAAGGCGTTCATGATGTCGTCGAGCTCACCCGGCGGCATCTGGCCATGCGCCACGGCGACCTTCAGTTCCGGCACGTGCTCGTCCAGGAAGGCATTCACCTCCGCGAGGTCGGAAATGCGCGGGCAGACATAGAAGCTCTGGCCGCCGCGATAGCGCTCGCGCAGCAGGGTTTCGCGGATGACCAGCGGGTCGAACGGCGCGACGAAGGTGCGCACGGCAAGCCGGTCGACCGGCGGCGTGGAGATCAGCGACAGCTCGCGCACTCCCGTCATGGCCAGTTGCAGCGTGCGCGGGATCGGCGTCGCGGTCAGCGTCAGCACGTGGACGTCGGATTTCAGCTCCTTGAGCCGTTCCTTGTGCTTGACGCCGAAATGCTGCTCCTCGTCGACGATCAGCAGCCCCAGGTTCTTGAAGCTTATGCCGGACCCGAGCAGCGCGTGGGTGCCCACGACGATGTCTACGCTGCCGTCGGCGATGCCCTTCTTCGCCTCGGCCAGCGCCTTCGGTCCGGCCAGGCGCGAGGCATGGGCGACCTTCACCGGCAGTCCGCGGAACCGCTCGCTGAAGGAGCGGTAATGCTGGCGGGCGAGCAGCGTGGTCGGCACGACGACGGCGACCTGCTGGCCGTTGAGCGCGGCGATGAAGGCGGCGCGGATCGCCACCTCGGTCTTGCCGAAGCCGACATCGCCGCAGACCAGCCGGTCCATCGGCTTGCCGGCGACAAGGTCGCCGATCACCGCGTCGATGGCTGCCATCTGGTCTTCGGTCTCGTCATAGGGGAAGCGCGCCGCGAATTCGTCATAGAGCCCTTCCGGCGGCCGCAGCACCGGCGCGGAGCGGGCCTCGCGCGCCGCGGCAATGCGGATCAGCTGGTCGGCCATGTCGAGCAGGCGCTTCTTCAGCTTGGCCTTGCGCGCCTGCCATGCGCCGCCGCCGAGCCGGTCCAGAACAGCCGTGCTGGCATCCGATCCGTAGCGCGATAGAAGTTCGATGTTTTCGACCGGCAGGAACAGACGCCCGTCCCCGGCATAGACGATCTCGAGGCAGTCGTGCGGGGCGCCGGCGGCCTCGATCGTGCGCAGGCCGACGAACTGTCCGATGCCGTGATCGACGTGGACGACAATGTCGCCCTCGGCAAGCGCCGAGGCTTCCGAGATGAAGTCGGAGGCCTTCTTCCGACGCCGATGGCGCACCAGCCGGTCGCCGAGTATGTCCTGCTCCGCGACAAGAGCGAACTTGTCGGTTTCGAAACCGTGTTCGATGCTGAGGACTGCGGCGGGAATTCGCGTGCGGTTCATCGCGGCGGCGACGCCGACGCCCGAGACGGTCTCGATGCCTTCCAGCCCGTGTTCCTCGAGGATCTGGATCAGCCGCGCCAGCGATCCCTCGCTCCAGCCGGCCAGGAACACGCGCTTGCCGTTGGCGCGCAGGGCCGCGATGTGTTTCGCGGCCTGGTCGAAGACATTGGCCTCCTTGTCCGCGCGTTCCATGGCGAAGTTCCGACCGGCCGCTATGCCGAGATCGAAGACAGAAGTTTCGGGGGTCTCGGGCACGCCGAAGGGCGAGAGATCGATGGTCAGCCGCGAGGTCGCGCGCCCTATCGCCTCGTCCGGTGTCAGGTAGAGGGCATCGGGCGGCAGCGGCTTGTAGGGTACGCCGTCCCCGCCGAGCATGCCGTCCGACTGGTTCTGGCGGGCCTCGTAGTGATCCTCGATCATGGCGCGCCGTTCCGTCAGTGCTTCCCGCACCAAGTGTTCGAGCACCACCGGCGCCTCGGGCAGGCAGTCGAACAGCGTCGTCAGTTCGTCGTGGAACAGCGGCAACCAGTGTTCCATTCCGGCGAAGCGCTGCTGGCTGGTGACCGAGGCGTAGAGCGCGTCGTCGCGCGTCGGCGCGCCGAATGTCGTCAGATAGCCCTGGCGGAACCGTGCGACGCTTTCCGCCGTCAGCGAGATCTCGCTGGCCGGCCGAAGGGTGAATTCCTTCCGCTGGCCGGTGGTGCGTTGCGTGGCCGGGTCGAAGGCGCGCACGCTTTCCAGCGTGTCGCCGAAGAAATCGAGCCGCATTGCCTCGTCCATTCCGGGCGCGAGGATATCCAGGATGCCGCCGCGCACGGCATACTCGCCGACCTCGCGCACCGTCGGAACGCGCTCGAACCCGGCAGTTGCCAGCGCAGTGGCGATATCGTCCATGCGCACATGCTGGCCTGGTCTGGCCACGATCGTCTGTTCGGCGATCGTCTCGGGACGCGGCATCCGCTGCAGTACCGCGTTGGCCGTGGTCACGATCACCGCCGGAGCCGGGTTGTCGCGCAGTTCCGCGATCCGGCTCATCGCCGCTAGTCGGCGTGCCGAGACATCGGCCCCGGGCGAAACCCGGTCATAGGGAAGGCAGTCCCAGGCAGGAAAGTCGACGATCTCGATGTCCGGGGCGACGAAGGAAAAGACCTGCATCCAGTCACCCAGCGCCGCTCCGTCGCGCGCGACATAGATGACCGGGCCGCCCGCGGCGGCAGCCTTCGAGCACAGGGCGTTGACAACGAACGGCTCCGCTCCGGCGGAGACTGACGAAAACGCCACGCGTCCGGCATCGGCGGGGATGTCTGGAACGTCGATCCAGGGCTTTTTCGGCTTCGCGCTCATTTGCGTCCGATTCCGTGGAACTCGCAGATCGCGCGGAACAGCGGCGTATCCTGTTCGGCCGGAACCGGCCCTTCGCCCGTGAACCACTTGAACAGATCGCGATCGAGTATCTCCAGCAGCGCCTCGAAGCTGTCGAGGTCTTCCAGTGTCATCGAGTCCACCTGCGCGTCGGCATATTTGCCGAGCAGCAGGTCCATCTCCTTCATGCCCCGGTGCCAGGCGCGAAATCTGGCGCGACGACGACGGGATTCGAGATTGTTGCAAGCGTCCTGCTGTGACGGAGACATGGCGACCGGTCTTTGAGGGATTGGAGAATGGAGGCCGGTATAACGCCCGCCCGGCCACTTGTCAGCCTTGATCAGTCCGTTGCCGACATGAAAGATGGCGTCATGCGCCCGCCCGTTCTCGATCCCCTGTTCGCGCCCGTCAGCGTCATCGACGGGATCGGCCCGCGTCTGGCGCGGACGCTTGCAAACCTTCTGCCCGTGCCGGAGGCGATGGAAGAACCGCGTGTGCTTGGCCTCGCGTTCCACCTGCCCCATTCGATTATCGACAGGCGGAAGCAACCCGGTGTCGCGCTGGCGCCGGAGGGCGCCATCGTTACGCTGAAGGTTCGCGTGGACCGGCACCAGCCCTCGCCGCGTGGGCGCGGCAACGTGCCCTATCGGGTTTTCGCCCACGACGAGACTGGCGAAATCGGGCTCGTGTTCTTTCACGCCAAGGCCGCATGGCTGGAAAGGGCCCTGCCCGTCGGCGAGACCGTCCTCGTTTCCGGTCGCGTCGAGTGGTTCAACGGCCGGCCGACTATGGTCCATCCGGACCATATCGTATCCGAGGAGAACGCCGGGTCCCTGCCGTTGGTCGAGCCGGTCTATCCGCTGACGGCCGGATTGTCGGGCAAGGTTCTGCGCAAGGCAGTCCTGTCCGCGCTTGAACGGGTGCCGGAACTGCCGGAATGGATCGACCCGCACCTCTTGGCCAAACAGGACTTCCCCAACTTCCGCGAGAGCCTCGAGCGGTTGCATGCGCCGCGCGATGCCGCCGACGTCGATCTGCAGACGCCGGCGCGCAGGCGGCTGGCTTACGACGAACTCCTGTCTGGACAGCTGGCGCTCGGCCTGGTTCGCCGAAAGATGAAGAAAACGGCGGGCCGCGTTTTCAAGGGCAACGGCGAGATTGCCGGCCGGATTCGGGAAACCTTCCCATACAGCCTGACGGACGCGCAGGAACGCGCGCTCGGCGAGATCCGCACGGACCAGGAACGGCCGGAGCGCATGTTGCGGCTGCTGCAGGGCGATGTCGGGTCCGGAAAGACCATCGTTGCACTGCTGGCAATGGCGAACGTCATCGAGGCCGGCGCGCAAGCCGCGATGATGGCGCCGACGGAAATCCTCGCGCGCCAGCATTTCGCCTCCATCGGCCCGCTGGTCGAGGCAGCGGGTCTGACGATCCGAATTCTAACCGGGCGGGAAAAGGGCAAGGCCCGCGAGGAAACGCTGGCGGCGCTGAAGGCCGGTGAGATCGACATTCTCGTCGGCACGCACGCCCTGTTCCAGGAAAGCGTGCAGTTCCGGGATCTCGGCCTTGCCGTTGTCGACGAGCAGCACAGGTTCGGCGTGCACCAGCGCCTCATGCTGTCGTCCAAGGGGCAGCATTCGGACATGCTCGTCAT
The DNA here is from genome assembly GCF_013358405.1 of Oricola thermophila. NCBI lineage: Bacteria > Pseudomonadati > Pseudomonadota > Alphaproteobacteria > Hyphomicrobiales > Ahrensiaceae > Oricola > Oricola thermophila. Next base: position 1,339,447 of record NZ_CP054836.1, on the reverse strand, counting down.
GACGGCGACGCCGATCCCCCGCACTCTGGTGCTCACCGCCTATGGCGACATGGATGTCTCCAGGCTCGATACCAAGCCGCCGGGCCGGCAGCCCGTGCAGACCGTGACGGTTCCCGCCGGACGCCTGGATGAGGTGGTGGAACGGGCCCGCAGCGCCATGGCGCGGGGCGAGAAGATCTACTGGATATGTCCGCTCGTCGAGGAAAACGACGAATTGAAGGTCGTGTCGGTCGAGGAACGTTTCGACGCGCTGAAAAAGGCGATCGACGCGCCGATGGGCATCGTGCACGGGCGTATGAAGGGCGAGGAAAAGGATGCCGTCATGCAGGCATTCAAGGACGGAGAAATACGCCTGCTGGTGGCAACGACTGTGATCGAGGTCGGCGTCGACGTGCCGGACGCGACGATCATGGTGATCGAGCACGCCGAGCGATTCGGTCTCGCGCAATTGCACCAGTTGCGTGGCCGTGTCGGGCGCGGCACGGGACGCTCCACCTGCCTTTTGCTCTACAAGGAGCCGCTTGGCGAGGTGGCTCACGCGCGGCTGGCGATCATGCGGGAAACCGAGGACGGCTTCCGCATTGCGGAGGAGGATCTGAAGCTCCGCGGCGAAGGCGAGGTGCTCGGTACCCGCCAGTCCGGCTCAGCCAGCTACCGGCTGGCCTCGCTAGCCGATCACGCGGACTTGCTGGAAGTCGCCCGCGACGATGCGCGACTCATCATCGAGACGGATGCCGACCTGGATACGGAGCGCGGTGCGGCGCTGCGTATCCTGCTCTACCTTTTCGAACGTGACGAGGCGATCCGCCTGCTGCGGGCGGGCTAGCCCTTTTTCGCTTCCTTCGCCGCCTTGAAACGCGCGCGCAGCTTCGGTGCCAGCCCCTCCTTGTTGATCTGGCGCGAGCGGGCGAAGGCAACGGCGTCGTCGGGCACCTCGTCGGTCACGACCGAACCGGAAGCGATATAGGCGTTGTCCCCGATGCGCACCGGGGCGACCAGGGAGGTGTTCGAGCCGACGAAGGCGTTGGCGCCGATTTCCGTAAGGTGCTTGCCGTAGCCGTCATAGTTGCAGGTGATGGTGCCAGCACCCAGATTGGCGCGGGGGCCGACCACCGAATCGCCGACATAGGTCAGGTGGTTCACCTTAGCCCCCTCGCCTATCTCGGAATTCTTCACCTCGCAGAAATTGCCCACCTTGGATTTTTCCGAAAGCCGGGCGCCGGGGCGCAGCCGGGCAAAGGGGCCGATTTCGGCATTCTCTCCCACGACCGCCCCTTCCATGTAGGAGAACGAGCGAATGCGCGCGCCGGCCTTGATCTCGACACCGGGGCCGAAGACGACATTCGGCTCGATAATCGCATCGGGCTCGATCTTCGTGTCGTGATGCAGGAAAACCGTGTCCGGGGCGAGCATGGTCACGCCGCTGTCGAGGAAGTCGCAACGGGCGCGATGCTGCCAGATCGCTTCCACCGCAGCGAGGTCGCGGCGCGTGTTCACGCCGACGACATCCTCGACCGGCGCTTCTATGGCGACGACCCTCCGGCCCAGGCTCCGGGCGATTTCCACCGCGTCGGTCATGTAGTATTCGCCCTTGGCATTGTCGTTGCCGACGGCATTCAGCAGCTCCAGAATGGAGTCACCGGAAAAGGCCATTATTCCGCCATTACAAAAGCCTATCCGCCTTTCTTCATCGTTTGCTTCACGATCCTCGCGAATTGCCACGAGTTCGCCGTCCCTCTCGATCAGCCTGCCGTAACCCGAGGGATCTGCGGGCCGGAAGCCCACCACAGCGACCGAAGCCCCCTCCGCGAGACGCGCGCGGGCAGCGCGCATGACACCGGGGCGGACAAGTGGGGTGTCGCCGAACATGACGAGAACGTCATCGTATCCCTTCGCGATCGAATCGCGCGCCGCCAGTACCGCGTGGGCCGTGCCGAGCTGTCCGTCCTGCTCGTGAAAGGTTGCACCATCCAGCATGCCCGACAGGGTCTGTCGCACTTCGGCGCCGCCGTGGCCGATAACGACGGCAATGGATTCCGAGCCCGCCGCCTGTGCCGTCCTCGCGACATGCGCGGCCATCGGCAGGCCGGCTACCGGGTGGAGCACTTTCGGCAGGGCGGACTTCATCCGGGTTCCCTGTCCAGCGGCAAGGATGATGGTCAGACAGCTGCGAGCCATGAGATGGGCCTCCGGGCGGATCTAGTGTGCGGACGAGTCAGCGCATAGCGGGATTCACGCGCGGTTTCCATCCGGGAAACGGATTCCCGTCGCGGCCCCACTTGTCCACTCCGTCCCGGGCATCTATGGCGGTAACATGTCCGACAACCAGTATTCGCCAACGTACCTGCCATATCTGGTGATGCTGGCATCGCCGCTGTTCTTTTCGAGCAATCTCGTTTTCGGCCGATACGTGTCGGGTGAAATCGCCCCGTTCCTGCTCGCGACGATTCGCTGGAGTTGCGTCGCGCTAATTCTCTCACCGTTTGTCTTCCGGCACCGGGCGACGGTCGGGCCCTTGTTGAGGGGCGAGCTGAAACGTCTGGCGCTGCTCGGCTTTCTCGGCATGGGCGTATGCGGGGGTGGCATCTATCTGGCCTTGAATTTCACGACCGCGACCAACGGCACGCTGATCTACACGACATCACCGGTGCTCATTATTGTCCTTGAACGAGTCCTGTATGGGCGACGCAGCCACGCGCGCGAAATGGTCGGGACGATTGCCGCATTCGCCGGCGTTGCCGTCATCGTTCTTCGCGGTTCGTTTGAAACCTTGTGGTCACTGTCGTTCAACCTCGGCGACGTGCTGGTGCTGCTGGCGGCATTCGGTTGGGCAGGCTATTCGATCCTGTACCGCTCCGAGCCGATCCGCCGGGCGAGCAATTTGATGCTGTTCGGACTGGTCGCCATGTTCGGCGCACTGGTCAATTTGCCCATGGCAGTTTGGGAATTGTCACGCGGCCACGGGTTTCCGGCGGGATTGCACAGCTGGATGGCCATTTCAGGAATCATCTTCATTTCATCGCTGCTGGCGTTTTCGACGTATCAGTACGGCGTGCGCACACTCGGCGCATCAATCGCCGGGGTGTTCATGTATTTGATGCCGCCTTGCGGAGTCGGTCTCTCCGTCATTTTTCTCGGCGAGGAGTTCCATTTCTACCACGCGACAGGCATCGCCCTCGTCATGGCGGGCGTAATCGTCGCAACCTTCCCTTCCGGACTTTTTCGCCGGCGGGTCGAAAACAAGTCCTAGCCGAGCGTGCCGAGAACCGGGAAGCGTTCCAAAAGCCAGAACGACATGGATTGCATGCCGCCGGTGAGGAAAAGGATGCCGGCGATCACCAACAGCCCCCCGATAACCTTTTCTACCGTCCCGAGATGGGTGCGGAAGGATTGCATGAATCGCATGAACGCCCCGGAGAACATGGCTGCCAGGAGAAACGGGATACCGAGGCCGGCCGAATAGACTGCGAGCAACGCCGCGCCCTCCCCCACGCTCTCGCGCGCGCCGGCAAGAGTCAGGATCGGGCCGAGGACCGGGCCGATGCAAGGTGTCCAGCCGAAGGCGAAAGCGAGGCCCATGACATAGGCCGCGAATGGGTTGGCGGGGGCGCCCTGAGTCTGGAACCGGGCTTCTCTCGAGAGCAAGGCTATCCGGAAGACGCCGAGGAAGTTCAGCCCCATCAGGATGATGACGACGCCGGCTGCCATCGCCAGCCAGTCCTGCCAGGCCCGCAGCAGCGCGCCGATCGTGCTGGCGCCGGCGCCGAGCGCGACGAAAACCGTGGTAAAGCCGGCGACGAAGGTCAGTGACGCGACAAGAAGCGGCAGCCGCGCCGGCGCCGCCGCGACCGTGCCGTCGCCCTGGCCCGTTTCGCCGCGGAACTGTTCGACCGACACGCCTGCCATGTAGCACAGGTAGGGCGGCACGAGCGGCAGGACGCATGGCGAAAGGAAGGAAAGCGCACCTGCCGCTAGCGCACTGACATAGGATACGTCGACAGCCATTTCCGCTCCGGTCCGTTCATGTATGGCACAGGCCGCCCGGCAGGCGGCGGCGTCTCCATAGGACATCTGATCCTCGCGTGGAAATCACCATTTCGCGCGGCGGCGAATTGCCACGTTTTTCGTCGGCGGACACGCAAATAGCTGTTGACCGTCCGGAGTGGCATCCCTATGAACGTGCCGTCTTGACGGCGGGTCCGCCGGTCGGGAGCGCGTAGCTCAGCTGGTAGAGCAACTGACTTTTAATCAGTAGGTCCAGGGTTCGAACCCCTGCGCGCTCACCATTTCCCCTTTTGCATCCATTTCGTCCCGCCATGCCGGTCCCGCGCCGGAAGCATAAGTCTGCCGGTGATTCGCCTTCCGCCGGCCTGCGCAATCGAATCAAGCATCGGGGGCGCAATCCGGAGTACATTTACGCTGCGGCAGCCCGTCTATTCTTGCTCTTTTGGCCGGGTCTTTGTGCCGATTTTCGCGAAAGCGCCCCATTTTCAGCCTGTTCGGCCTCGATTGTTAAGCCGTTCGTAACCCTTCCGACTTCTTAGACTAAAGTGTCTTTCATCATGGAGGGGCTAGTCGATGCTCGGAAGACTTCAGGCGATTTTAAGCACGAATGCGCTTTCATCAATCAAGGTTCGCTTCGCCGCGCTCGTGGTCGGAGCGGCTTTGATTTCCTGCGCGGCTGTCGGTGCGCTGAGCTACCAGATCGGGAAGAACGGTCTGATCGATGCGAGCCAACTCCGGCTCGACATGATAGCAGAAAATCAGGCGGACAAGCTTTCGGCAGAGGTTAGGCGAATCGAGCAGGCGGTTTCCGACATAGCCAACAACAACGCATTTGGCGACGCGCTTCAGTCGATCACCGGCGTTCTTCTTGACGCCGAAAGAGAAGATATCGTCGCGAATTTCCGGTTGCCGGAAAAGAGTGTCCAGGAGCGGGCAAGCCTGGACGCAAGCGGCCTGAAGCTGATGTACGCGGTGCAGTACTCGAAGATACACAGCTCCTTGTACAATGTCTGGCAGAATACCGGCGCCAGCGACATATACATCATTAACAAGGAAGGGAATGTAATCTTTACCGCCACCAACGGGCGCGAGCTGCTGACGAATGTCGCGGACGCCGGAAATGAGCCTCTCGCCGAGATATATCAGCAGGTGGCGAACGGCGCTGTCGATGAAATGCACCTCCTCGGATTTACTCCGTACGACAGCGAAGACGGCAAATTCTCTGCATTCGTTGCTCATCCTCTCAATTTCAGCAATTGGGGCACCATCGAGCAGGTGGGTACCGTTATCGTACGTGTGTCCGACGCGCACATGGGGGCAATGGTGACGCCGAAAGGTATCGGCGACACAATCGACGACGCCTTCCTTATCACGACCGACGGCGAGTTCCGCGCCGGGGTTGCCCCCCAGAGTCTGATGAATTCCGTGCCGTCCGAATTGGTCAGCGAAGCCAGGGAAAAGGCGACGGCATCCCGGTTCGTGGATGTCGATGGTCGCAAGATGTTCTACTCCTACAGGCCGATCCGGACATTCGGACAGGACCACCTGCTGGCGATTGGGCAATCCGAAGATGCAATTCTCGCATCGGCGAACACCTTGGCTTCCATGGCGTTCCTGACGACCATCGCAGTCGTGGCTGTGATGTGCCTTGCCGGCTACTTCGTCTCGGCGCGGATGACAAAGCCGCTAATCGAGCTTGTCGGGCAGATGAATCGGCTTACTGCGGGAGACAAGTCGATCGATATTACCGCGACCGATCGTCGTGACGAAATCGGCGATATGGCGCGCGCGCTCGAATCGTTCCGCAACAACGCACTCGAAAAGGATCGAATGGAAGCGGAAGCTGAAGTTCGCGACAGGCAGATGGCTGAAGAGCGCAGAAGTCGCGATGCGGAGAAAGAAAGAACTGCACGCGAACTGGAGGCCGCAGTCGCAGCACTTGCAACCGGCTTGACGAATCTCGCGAATGGCCGTCTCGACTGGCGAATTGACGAGCCGTTCGTGGAATCTCTCGACTCGCTGCGCCTGGACTTCAACCGCTCAATGGAGCAGTTGGAGGCCACCATGAAGGTGATCCGTACCAATGCGGATTCGATCCATGGAGGTTCCAACAGCTTGCGGGAATCGGCCCAGAACTTGTCGGAGCGCACCGAGCGTCAGGCGGCTACCCTCGAGGAGAGTGCTGCAGCGCTTGCAGAAGTCAACAAGTCGGTGAACGAAGCTTTCGAACGCTGCAATACCGCCGTGGCGGTCGCTACCGATACACGCCAAAATGCGGAAAAATCGGCAAATGTCGTTCGCGACGCCATAGAGGCGATGAAGCGGATCGAGGAGTCTTCCGGAGAAATCCGAAACATCATCGACCTAATTGACCAGATCGCGTTCCAGACCAACCTGCTTGCGCTGAACGCCGGTGTGGAAGCGGCTCGGGCGGGCGAAGCAGGCAAAGGCTTCGCGGTGGTGGCCGAGGAAGTGCGTGAACTGGCTCAGCGGTCGGCCAATGCGGCCAAGGACATCAACCAGCTGATCCTGCGTTCGACCCAGGATGTTGAGAACGGTGTGTCGCTGGTCAATTCGACTGGTGAAAGCCTCGGCGAAATCACGACCAACATCGAAGTGATGGACGAGCATATCAACGCGATTGCCGCATCGTCCCGCGATCAGGCAACGCGAATCGGCGAAATCAGCACCTCGGTTGACGAGCTTGACCGTTTCACCCAACAGAATGCAGCAATGGTGGAAGAAACCACGGCGTCGGTTTATTCGCTCTCAAGAGATGCCGACAAGCTGAACGAGCAGATCAGCCACTTCATCGTTGGGGAGTCGGAAGAAGACGCACGTCGAAGTGCTGCCTAGCACCGACATACGATACGGACAATCCATGCGCGCCTACTGGCGCGCATGTTCCATTTGGGGCTGCGTCAAAACCCAATCGATTGCATGAACCGAATAACTTCCCTCACCACATAATTGGTCGCGCCTGCATTGTTCTGGGCAAAGTCCCAGACAATGAAGATGACCAGCGCGGCAATGAAGGCCAGTATCCGCATGGATACTAGTATATCATCCAAATCGTTGCCGGAAAATGCCTTTGGGTAACATGTCCTCCAATCGGAGGCATCATTTGCCGTCGGGATCATGTGCTCCGAACACCTGTTTGCAGCGTGGCCCCTAACCGCCGCAGACGCACCATGAGAATTGCCACCTTCAACGTGCAGAACATGCGCCTTCGGCAGGTAGCCGGGCACCCTCGACTTTCGGGCGCGAAAGACCATGACGCGATTAACGAGGACATTCGCGATGACTTCGTCCTTGATCCCATTGATCGGCTCCTGACCGCGGCTGTCTTGCGTCGCGCGGATGCAGATGTCGTCGCTCTGCAGGAGGTGTATGACAAGGAGACGCTTGATTATTTCCATGAAAATTATCTCGTCGCGCGCGGCATGAGGCCTTACGAACAGCGCATCTGCCTGCCGGGAAATGACGGTCGGGGATACGATGTCGCGCTAATGAGCCGGGTCGAGCTATCGGATGTGATCAGCCATGCGGGCGTAACGGCCGGCGAGTTGGGAATTGGCAATCCGCCGCAGCGTGACGAAAACGAGCCGATATTTCGACGCGACTGCCTCAGCGCGCGCGTCGGGCCATTGACGCTCTACATTTGTCACTTCAAGGCGCCCTATCCCGACCCGGACGATGCGTGGTCTGCCAGACGGCTGGAAGCACTCGCGGTTCGCCGCCTGATCGAAAGACAATTCAGCGATCCGGCAGCCGCTATGTGGATCATACTGGGCGACCTGAATGAACCTCTGTACGAAACAAGGCGGGAACGGGCGATTGCACCATTGACCGATGGTTTCGCGGTGGACCTTGTCAAACGCCACCCGACAGGGCGGCAGTGGTCTTATCACCTACGGGATAATGACAGCTATTCGCGACCTGACGCGATGCTTGCGTCACCTGCCCTTGCGCGGGCATGGCCGGACGCCGTGCCGTATTACCTGCGCGAGGGGTTGTCGCGGAACGCAAGGCGATACACCGGGCAGCGCCTGCCGGGCGTCGGGGAGGAACGGCCGCATGCCAGCGACCACGCGGCGTTGGTGATCGATCTTGCGGGAATTTGAACTGGAGATCGACGTCTCGTTTACACCAGGCGGCTCTGTTCCAGTGCAGCCTCGATGAAGCTGGCAAAAAGCGGATGGGGCTCGAACGGGCGCGATTTCAGTTCGGGATGGTATTGCACGCCGATGAACCAGGGGTGGTCCGGATATTCGATGGTTTCCGGCAACACTCCGTCCGGCGAAAGGCCTGAGAAGACCAGGCCGCACTCTTCGAGCCTATCCCGATAGTCAATGTTCACTTCGTAGCGGTGGCGATGGCGCTCGGAAATCTCGGCTGCGCCGTAGATCTGCGCGATGCGTGTGCCTTCTTTCAGCGCCGCCTGGTATGCGCCAAGACGCATGGTGCCGCCAAGATCGCCGGATTGCGTCCGCTTTTCCAGCATGTTGCCCTTGAGCCACTCCGTCATGAGGCCGACAACCGGCTCACCAGTGGGGCCGAACTCGGTCGACGAAGCCTTTTCGATCCCGGCCAGCGAACGCGCGGCCTCAATACATGCCATCTGCATTCCGAAACAGATACCGAAATACGGTACCTTTCGTTCACGGGCAAAGGTTGCGGCCGCAATCTTGCCCTCCGCACCGCGCTCTCCGAAGCCACCGGGCACGAGAATGCCGTGAACGTTCTCGAGGTAGGTCGCCGGATCCTCGCTTTCGAAGATCTCGGACTCGATCCACTGCAGATTGACCTTGACCCGGTTGGCCATGCCACCGTGATGGAGTGCCTCGATGAGCGATTTGTAGGCGTCCTTCAGCCCCGTATACTTGCCCACGATGGCGATCGTAACTTCGCCCTCGGGATTGTGGACGCGATCGGAAACATCTTCCCAGACGCTCATTCGGGGTTGCGGTGCCGGTTCGATCCCGAAGGCAGCCAGCACTTCCTCATCCAGCCCTTCGTCGTGATAGGCCTTGGGGACGTCATAGATCGAAGCGACGTCAAGTGCCTGGATCACGGCCGACTCCCGCACATTGCAGAACAGCGACAGCTTCTTGCGCTCCGAATCCGGGATCGGCCGGTCGGCGCGAACGAGAAGGATATCCGGAGCGATGCCGATCGATCGCAGTTCCTTGACCGAATGCTGCGTCGGCTTGGTCTTAAGTTCGCCGGCTGCAGGAATGTAGGGCATCAGCGTTAGATGCACATAGACGGCGTTGCCACGAGGCAGGTCGTTGCCGAGCTGGCGGATCGCTTCCATGAACGGCATTGCCTCGATATCGCCGACCGTGCCGCCAATTTCGCAAAGGACGAAATCGTATTCGTCGTTGCCGTCGAGCACGAAGTTCTTGATTTCGTCGGTGACGTGAGGAATGACCTGCACCGTCGCCCCCAGATAATCGCCTCGTCGTTCCTTGGCGATGATGTTCTGGTAGATGCGTCCGGTGGTTATGTTGTCATTGCGGTTGGCGGACCGCCCGGTAAAACGTTCGTAATGACCGAGATCAAGATCGGTTTCCGCCCCGTCATCGGTCACGAAGACTTCGCCATGCTGATAGGGCGACATCGTGCCGGGATCGACGTTGAGATAGGGGTCGAGTTTCTTCAGCCTGACGCTATAGCCGCGCGCTTGGAGAAGCGCGCCGAGAGCCGCGGAAGCGATGCCTTTTCCAAGGGAAGAAACCACGCCACCAGTTATGAATACATACCGTGCCATGGGACTTGACCGTTAGCCGGTCGAAACCGATTCCGCAAAGAAAAAAACGCCTCGCATGAATTTTCCCACACGAGGCATCATCATGTTGACCGCTATTGGGCTATTCCGTGGGCACTGCCGGCACGGCGGGCGCCTCGTCTGTCGCGGGGGCTGCCGGTTCCTCGGCACCGAGCAAATCCAGCACGCCGCTGCCGGACGCCGGCTCCCCTGTCTCGCCATCTTGCTGCACTTGGGCAGGAACGCGATCCAGGATGTCGGTCGGGCTCTCTCCGTAGCGCGCGATCAGGCCGAGGCCAATTGATGTGGCAAAGAAAGCAGCCGCCAGGATGCCGGTCGTGCGGGTCAACGCATCAGCTGCGCCGCGTGCCGACATGAAACCGCCGGTTCCGCCACCTCCCATTCCAAGCGCACCGCCTTCGGAACGCTGCAGGAGGACAACCCCCACCAAGGCAATCACGATCATGAGGTGGATGACTATAAGTACGGTTTCCATTGGACCTTGTCTCGGTTCTTCCGTTCGACGCGCGTCTCTACACGCTATGGCTGGTGATTTGAAGCGATAAATCTGCCGGTCAGGCGCCCACGCCTTCACAAATGGCGAGAAAGTCGGATGCTTTCAAGCTCGCTCCCCCAACCAGGCCGCCATCCACATTCGCGATCGAAAAGATCTCCTTCGCGTTAGCGGGCTTCACGGATCCGCCATAGAGGATGCGGACCCCCTCACCTTCACTTCCGAAACGCTCGGTCATGATCCTGCGAATTAGTGCGTGCATGGCCTCGATGTCATCGCCGGACGGTACGAGCCCGGTCCCGATGGCCCACACCGGTTCATATGCGATTACCGTGTTCGCCGCGTTCATTGCGTCCGGAACCGATCCTGCCAACTGCGATGCAACCACGTTTTCGGCATTTCCGGATTCACGCTCCTCGCGTGTTTCGCCGACGCAGACGATTGCGCTAAGGCCCGCCCGCCATGCCGCCTTGGCCTTGTCTGCTACGAGGGCATTCGTTTCGCTGTGATCCGTGCGCCGTTCCGAATGCCCGACTATGACGGCGGTTGCGCCTGCATCGGCCAGCATCTCTGCCGAAATGTCGCCGGTATGTGCGCCGCTTTCCAGGGGATGGCAGTCTTCGCCGCCAATCGACAATACGCTGTCGGCGGCAACGGAGGCGGCGCGTTCGATCAGCGTGGCCGGCAGGCAGAGCAGCGTTTCGTGTGGCAGCGCATCCTTGTGATCCAGACCGGCACAGACATCGCGTATCTCCCCCAGCGATGCGGCGGTGCCATTCATTTTCCAGTTTCCTGCAACAAGTGGTGTCACGCCGGGCGTCATGTTCATTTCCTTTCACGATTGGTCGAAGCCCTGTTAGCGCCTAGTTGCACCGAGTAAAAGGCTTGACGGGCGCTTGCTTCGCCGAACCAGCACACCTAAAAAGCGGCGAAACGAACAACGGAACCTTCAAACATGCTCGACGGTCTGCGTAACGCGTCAAAATCTTGGGTGGCAAAGGCGCTCCTCCTGCTTCTTCTCGTGAGTTTCGGTGTCTGGGGGGTGTCGGGTCAAATATTCACCGGTGTTGCAGGCGACGCGGTCGTCACCGCCGGACAGACGAAGGTTTCCGCGCTCGACTACCGGCTCGCCTACGACCGCCAACTGGCTGCATATTCGCGCCAACTCGGAGAGCGGCTCACCGCTGAACAGGCGCGCCTCTTTGGTGTCGACCGAGCCGTACTTGGCCAGATGGTGGCCGGCGCGGTCCTGGATGAACAGTCCAGGGTTATGCAACTCGGCTTGTCGAAAGACCGACTGGCCATCCTTATTGCCGAGGATCCGGCGTTTCAGGGTGCCGACGGTCGCTTCAGTCGCGACAATTTCCGCATCGCGCTGCGCAATATCGGCATGACAGAAGAGGAATATATCAGAAGTCGCGAAAATGTGGCGATTCGTCAGCAGATCGTCGAGGCGGTTTCCGATGGTATCCAGGTTCCCGGGACAATGCTTGAAGCCTTCGCTCAACACAGCGGCGAGAAACGGGATGTCCAGTACATAACGATCGGGGACAGTGTCATCGAGCCCGTGGAGGCGCCTGGGGAGGACGAACTGCGGGCCTATTTCGAGGCCCACAAGGCCGACTACCGCGCTCCCGAATACCGCAAGATCGACTTCGTTCGCCTTACTCCCGAGGCCATTGTCGATGAAGCCGCAATCTCCGAGGAGGCCGTCCGCGCAGACTATGAAGCGCGCAAGGATCGCTACACCGCACCTGAAACCAGGACCATAGAGCAACTCGTATTTGCCGATGACGCGGCCGCAGCAGCGGCTCACGAGCGCATCCTTGCCGGGCAGTCGTTCGAGGACGCCGTTGCAGACGCCGGCAGAACCATGGACGACGTGCGAATCGGCACTTTTGCAAAAGCGGACCTGCCCGATCCGGCGGTTGCAGAAGCGGCGTTTTCGCTAGGCAGCCCCGGCGAAGTCAGCAATCTGATCGAAGGTGCGTTTGGCAAGGTTATTGTTCGCGTGACGGCAATCAATCCCGCCCGTGTCCAGCCTTTCGAGGAAGTGAGTGAGGATATCCGCCGCGAACTGGCCCTTGTCGAAGCCAATGATGTTCTTCTCGACATTCATGATGCCTATGAGGATGCGCGTGCGGGCGGTGCGACGATGCAGGAGGCCGCAGAGGGGCAAAAGCTTCAGATGCAAACGATCGAGGCTGTCGATGAACAGGGGATGTCCCCGTCCGGCGAACCTGTGTCCAGCATACCCGAGCAGGACGCGCTGATTGCCGCCGCATTCGAGACCGACATCGGTATCGAGAACCCGCCTCTCGATGCCGCGGACTCGGGGTTCCTTTGGTATGAGGTTCGGGAAGTCACACCGGCGCGCGATCGCGAGTTCGAGGAAGTTCGCGACCGCGTGACGGAAGACTGGATGGCTGAGGAGACGGAAAGTCGCATTGCGGCCAAGGCACAAAGCCTTGCTGAACGTCTTGCAGCCGGAGAATCGCTCGAGGAACTGGCCGAGAGCGAAGGAGTGCAAATCGAGACCAAGTACGGATTGCAGCGCGGTGCAACGGACGCGGACTTCGGCGGCACGGGCGTATCTGAGATTTTCGACGGTGGTCCCGATCATAGCGGCACGTTTCCGGCACCCGCGGGAAACACCTACAAGATATTCCGGGTGACGTCGGTGTCGCAGGCGGTCGGCGGTGCCGAGAATCTCGGTCCCGGTGTCCGTGAGGGTGTTCGTACGAGCATGGCCGACGACCTGCTTGACCAGATGGTCGCCAAGCTGCAAACGATCTATCCAGTTGAAATAAACCAGAACGCAATCCAGCGCGCGTTGAGCATACAGTAAGGGGTGGCATGAACGACTTGAAACCCTTTATCGCGAAAGCCGCCGACGGCGAGTCTCTCTCGCGCGACGAGGCACGCGCGGCGTTCGACGTCATGATGTCCGGTAACGCTACGCCATCGCAGATTGGCGGCTTCCTCATGGCATTGCGTGTGCGCGGCGAAACGGTTGACGAGATCGCCGGAGCCGTGGCCGTGATGCGTGAAAAGATGACCCCGGTCGACGCACCCGATGGCGTCATAGACATTGTTGGTACCGGCGGGGACAATTCAGGCAGCTATAACGTTTCTACTTGTGCCGCCTTTATCGCCGCAGGCGCGGGTGCAACGATTGCAAAGCACGGCAATCGCTCACTGTCTTCCAAATCCGGTTCTGCTGAAGCCTTGGCCGAATTGGGGTTTGATCTCGATGCCACCCCTGAGACTATCAGCCGGTGTATTCGCGAGGGCGGTCTCGGGTTCATGTTCGCGCCTATGCACCATGCCGCCATGCGCCATGTCGGGCCAAGCCGCGTGGAGCTGGGCACCCGCACGATCTTCAACCTTCTTGGTCCGCTATCCAATCCTGCCGGCGCAAAGCGACAGGTCGTCGGGGTATTCTCACCGGAATGGGTCGTCCCGCTCGCCCACGTGCTTAAAGCCCTCGGATCCGAGCATGTATGGGTCGTATATGGCGACGGGCTCGACGAGCTCACCACGGCTGGAATGACGCAGGTGGCCGAGCTGAAAGACGGCGCGATCACCACATTCGAATTGACGCCCGAAGATGTTGGGTTGCCCCGCGTCGACATCTCCGATCTCAAGGGCGGTGACCCCGTTTCAAATGCAGCTGCGCTGAGGGAGGTCCTGGACGGTGCACGGAACGCCTACCGGGACATCGCCTGCCTTAACGCTGCGGCCGGTCTCATCGTCGCCGGGATCGCCGGCGATCTGTCGGAAGGCCTGCAATTGGCCGCGGAATCGCTCGAAAGCGGTAGCGCCAAGGCCGTTGCCGAAAAGGCCGCCGCGATGTCGCGCGGCGAGTCAGTCTGACGGCGGGCCGATGGTCGATATCCTGAAGAAGATTGAGGTTTACAAGCGCGAGGAAATAGCGGCCGCGAAAACCGCTGTCCCTATCGCGGAGTTGAAGGCGCGCTGCGCGGATATGCAGCCGCCACGTGGTTTCCTCGCCGCCCTGCACAGCCGCAAGGAAGCAGGCTCTTTCGGGCTGATCGCGGAAATCAAGAAGGCAAGCCCGTCAAAAGGCCTCATCCGGGCGGACTTTGATCCGCCGGCGCTGGCGAAAGCATATGAAATGGGCGGTGCGGCCTGCCTCTCCGTGCTGACGGACAAGCCGTCCTTCCAGGGGGCACCAGAGTATCTTGGCGCGGCTCGTGAAGCCTGCTGCTTGCCTGCTTTGCGCAAGGATTTCATGTTCGAGCCGTACCAGGTGCATGAAGCGCGCAGCTGGGGCGCGGATGCAATCCTCATCATCATGGCATCGCTGGACGATGATGAGGCGCGAGCGCTGGAGGAAACTGCTTTCGAACTTGGCATGGATGCCCTGATCGAGGTGCACGACGAGGATGAGATGGAGCGCGCATTGCGGCTGTCCTCACGGCTGCTTGGCGTGAACAACAGAAACCTCCGCACGTTCGAGGTCGACCTGGCCAATTCCGAACGGTTGGCAGCCATGGTCGACGATGATCGAATTCTGGTCGGTGAGAGTGGCATATTCGTTCATGACGACTGCCTCCGCCTGTCTCGGGCCGGCATTTCCAGCTTTCTGGTTGGCGAAAGCCTCATGCGCGAAGACAATGTCGAGGCGGCTACGCGACGGCTGCTGACCGGCGAGAATGCGGACGCTAGGATGTCGACCTGACATGGCCGGTGACAAAAGCGAAAGGTTGACCCATTTGGGCTCCGATGGCGCGGCCAACATGGTCGATGTCGAAACGAAGTCGGAAACCGTGCGGGAAGCCGTGGCCGAGGGGTTTGTCACCATGACCCGCGAAACCTTGGATGCGATTCTCGCCGGCAATGCGCAAAAAGGCGATGTCACGGCAGCTGCCCGGATTGCCGGCATCATGGCGGCCAAGAAAACGCATGAGCTAATCCCGCTCTGCCATCCGCTGCTGCTGACCAAGGTGTCGGTAGAGATCGAGACAGTACCCGAGCTGCCGGGGCTGCGCGTCGAGGCGATGGCCAGGTTGTCCGGGAAGACAGGTGTGGAGATGGAAGCACTGACTGCTGCTTCGGTTGCCTGCCTGACGATCTACGACATGGCGAAAGCAATAGACAAGGGCATGGAAATCGGCCCCGTGCGGCTACTGTCCAAGACCGGCGGCAAGTCGGGGACATGGACACGGGGCGAAGGATGAGTTCGACTCTCCTTCCGGTGGCGGACGCCCGGGCGCGGTTGCTCCGAGGAGTCATACCGTTAGGTGCCGAAACCGTTGCGCTGGCAGAGGCTTTTGGTCGCGTGCTTGCCCGGGATCTCCCGGCTATGCGTACGCAACCCCCGGAAGCGGTTTCGGCCATGGATGGATATGCTGTCCGGGCCGGCGATCTGAAGGATGCGCGGACAGAATTGGCTATCATCGGCGAAATACCGGCTGGCCATCCGTTTTCGGGCACGCTCGGATCGGGTCAGGCAGCGCGGATTTTCACCGGTGGCGTCGTTCCGGAGGGCGCCGATACGGTAATAGTCCAGGAAAACGTTACCGTCTTGGACAATCAGCGCATTCTCGTGAACCGACCGGAGCCAAGGGGACGCAATATCCGGGATGCCGGACTGGATTTCGTTGCCGGGCAGACGGTTCTCAAGGCCGGTACACTGCTTGACCCTGGTGCGCTCTGCCTTGCTGCCGCATCCAATCACCCTGCCCTTTCGGTCGTTCGCAAACCGCGCGTCGCCGTTGTCGCGACCGGTGACGAGTTGCTGCCTCCCGGTTCCGAACCCGGCCCGGGCCAGATCATCGCTTCCAATTCCTATGGAATCGGGGCGGTCGCATCGGAGTCGGGCGCCGAGGTGATCGATCTCGGCATTGTGTCTGACCGCGAGGTTGAACTTGGCAACGCTCTTGACCGTGCCGCGGAATGCGGCTGCGATATACTGGTTACCCTGGGCGGCGCATCGGTGGGCGATCACGACCTTGTCAGGAAGGTATTCGTCGATCGAGGGATGAAGCTGGACTTCTGGAAGATCGCCATGCGCCCCGGAAAGCCGCTGATGCATGGCCGGTACGAGGCAATGCGCGTTCTCGGGCTACCCGGCAATCCCGTGTCCGCACTGGTTTGCGGCCTCCTGTTTCTCAAGCCCTTGGTCGAGCGACTCGCCGGGCGTCCGGCGAGTGAGGTCCGTGCCACGGCGCTACTGGAAACGCCGCTTCGGGCAAACGATGGGCGGGAAGATTATATGCGGGGCATCGCGCGCCGCGATGCGGACGGAAATCTTAAGGCCAGGGCATTCGACGTTCAGGATTCATCCATGATCAGCGCATTTGCGCGTTCCAATGTGCTTCTGGTTCGCCCACCCCGCGCGCCGGCGGCAAATGTCGGCGATCCGGTGGAAGTACTCGTCATCAAGCCCGGTACAATTTAGCCAATTGTTAAACGCTTGCGGAACACAAATGGAACAGATATAGACTGTTCCGTGTTTGTTTCCATTTGATTCCCGAGGGCCGCGCCGATGTTGACACGCAAGCAACTCGAACTTCTGATGTTCATCAATGAGCGTCTGAAGGAATCCGGCGTGCCGCCGTCATTCGACGAGATGAAGGAAGCGCTGGATCTGGCGTCCAAGTCCGGAATTCATCGCTTGATTACGGCACTAGAGGAACGGGGGTTTATCCGCCGCCTTCCGAACCGTGCACGAGCCCTGGAAATTGTTCGGCTGCCGGACAGCCTGACGCCGTCGAATGTGAGACGTGGCTTCTCTCCGAGCGTGATCGAGGGCAGCCTCGGCAAACCGCAGCCCGTGCCGGCAGCAAAGTCGGCCGCACCCGTCGCCGACAATGACGGGGGCGTGATCCCAGTGCCTGTGATGGGAAAGATTGCCGCGGGCGTGCCGATTTCCGCCATCGAACACCAGACAAGAACGATATCGCTTCCGCCGGACATGCTTGGCTCCGGGGAGCACTACGCGCTTGAGGTCGAAGGCGATTCGATGATCGAGGCCGGCATTTTCAGCGGCGATACGGCCATCATCAGGAAGGGTGACAGCGCCAATGTCGGGGACATCGTCGTCGCGCTCGTCGATGACGAGGAAGCGACGTTGAAGCGCTTCCGGCGCAAGGGAGCGTCGATCGCGCTGGAAGCCGCAAACCCCGCATACGAGACCCGCATTTTCGGTCCGGACCGTGTTCGTGTTCAGGGCAAGCTGGTCGGACTGATCCGCCGCTATTGATCGGACCTGCGCGGTTTCCATTCGCCGAGATTGCGAGCCGCACGGGAGTATTTGCGATGTTCGAGCCAGGGACGCACCGGACCGGGCAACGCATGACGGATCGTTAGTTGGCGGCCCCTTCGGTTCATGCGTATCTCGGCCGCTCCCTTGAGCGCCAGCATTTGCGCTGTCAGTACCGGCGTTCCGTCAAGGCATTCCTGCGGCGACGGGGCCGCGGCGAGGATGACAAGGTCGTTTTCGGCACAGAGTCGACGCAGGGACAGGACACCCGTTGGCCGCATTCGATCCGCTGGAGCGGAGACATAGGCAATTCTTGCTTCGCCGTCCGGCGTTACTAATTTGGCGATACATCGTTCCCCCTCGCATGACAGGCGCTCGGACCCGTTTGGCCGAACCACTTCCGTTCCGCGATAGGCATCGGCCCACTGGTCAAGGATGAAGGCATTCGGCCTGTGCCTGTTCACATGTATCCGTGTCCCGTTTTGGCTCGCTTCGAGGATGGCGAACTGCCGCGCATCTTCCGAAATGACCGCCATCGGAATGGTGTCGGACCTCCAGATCAGCGCCCCGGCGATAAAAAGAGGAAGCGAAAACAAACGCAGCCAGGTCGAAGGTAGGCACAGGATTACCAGCGCTACCACGAAACTCGCCAAAGCGGTTTCCGGCATCTGCCCCAACGGTACCGTCGGCGACAGGTCAGCGACCCATTCGGCAATCTCGATCACCAGCCCGACGGCCCATGCCATCACTTTCAACGGAAGGACGTGCAGGGCGAACGGCATGGCGACAATCGCGGCCACCGCCGACGGCATGATCACCATCGTTACGACAGGCATTGCGAGCAAGTTCCCGAGCAGACCGTACGGGGCGATCCGGCCAAAGTGGTAGGCCGCGAATATTCCGGTCGCAAACCCCGCGACCAGGGAGGTCACGGCGATGCCCAGCAAGTACCCTGATGCGGTTTTCAGCCAGCCAGGGACAGGCCCGGATACTGAACCATTCCGTGCCGCTGCGGTACGGCGACGGTGTGCATCCTGCCATGCTGCGTATACCGCGATCAGGGCAGCCGTTGCGGCAAATGACATCTGGAAGCCCGGACCAGCCACTTCATGCGGCGCAAATGCGATTACTGCGATCGCGGCCAATGCCAGATTGCGCATCGTAACAGCGCTTCGGTCAAAGGTGAGTGCCAGAAGCATGACCGCCAGCATGATGAACGATCTCTGCGTTGCGACGCCCGCACCGGCCAGAAAAAGATAGAAACCCGTGGCCCCTAGTGCCCCTGCTGCGGCATATTTCTTGACCGGATGGCGCGCGGCCCACCCCGGAAAGAAAGCAAATCCCAGCCTCAGACCGGCCATGACGGTTGCAGCGACAAGGGCCATGTGTAGGCCCGAGATGGACAGTATGTGCGCCAATCCGGACCCTCGAAGCGCCTCGTTGACCGTCTCGGGGATTCCCGCCTTGTCACCGGTTACCAGCGCATTCGAAACCGCGCCCGCCCTGCCCGGCGCCGCCTCAAGTATACGGTCGCCGATTGTCCTGCGCAGCTTGGCGAGAAAAAGTCTGCCTTGGCCGAACAAGCCGGCTTCTGCAGGAATTGTTGCCGGAGAAGGTTTTCCCAGGAAAAAGCCGTATGCACCGATACCGTCGAAATAGGAATGGAACGCAAAGTCATAAGCGCCGGGATGCGCCGGCCCGGATGGCGTTGTAAGCCTGACAACGCCATGAATGCCCCCGCCGATCTGAAAACCGTCGCCGGGGCCGGCGGCGGTGGCGCGAACGACTTCGGGTGCGTGGCGAAGTCTCGGTCTTGCCGTTTCGAGGACCTCGATCGTGTAGCGTGTTCGACCATTTGCGCGCTCTTCCATCGCGAGAATCCGGCCCGTTAGCCTCGTCGTGACGTCGGATCCCAGCATCGGCGTCGCGAGGCGATGCGTTTGCATCTGTGCAATTGCCATCCCGACGATCGTAGTCGCAGCCAGTATGATCGGAAAGCGCCACCGCTGAGCGTGCCGGAACGTGGCAAGAAGTACCAGCAGGATCGCGCCCGATCCCGTCAGTAGGTTCCATGCAGATGGTTCCCGCGGAAGACTGAAATAGACCGTCGCGCCGGCGGCAAGCGCCACGGGCAGGAAATGGAAGGGCGTGCCGACGCTCTCCTCGCGCCGTAGGGCCTCCCTCAGTGCGCTGGCAGCGGCAGACCGGCGCCGTCTCGCTGCGAAACGGAACCACCTTCGGGTTCTTGCGCCGGCTTGGGCGGGAGCGCTGTGCGGATACTGTAGGAATTCGTCGGGGCTTACGCGAAACACGTCGCGTTCGCGAGCGCTTTCACGTTCCGGGTCATGGAGTCTCACCACGTCTCGGCCCCCCTTCGCATGGCCATCCGATGACCGTCCAGATTTGCGCAGGCCGTCGCGTATGCTAGAGGTGCAGCAGAACCCGCACCAGGCCGTACCGACGGCCTCTTAATCAATACATTCGGAGCACCACATGACTGGCGAGGTCGTCACCCGTTTCGCCCCCTCCCCAACCGGTTTCCTGCATATCGGCGGCGCACGTACCGCCCTCTTCAACTGGCTTTACGCCAAGCATACAGGCGGCAAGATGCTGCTGCGCATCGAGGATACCGATCGCGAAAGATCGTCGCAAGAAGCGGTGGATGCGATTCTCGACGGCCTGCGGTGGCTCGGGCTTGAGTGGGATGGCGATCCGTTCTCGCAATTCGCCAATGCACAGCGCCATCGCGATGTCGCCATGCAGCTTCTCGAAGCGGGGAAAGCGTACTATTGCTATGCCTCGCAGGAAGAACTCGCCGAAATGCGCGAAAAGGCGCGTGCCGAAGGGCGCCCTCCCCGGTACGACGGACGCTGGCGCGACCGCGATCCGTCAGAGGCGCCGGAGGGAGTGAAGCCGGTGATCCGGATAAGAGCGCCGCAGGAGGGGGAGACCCTCGTGCACGATATGGTGCAGGGCGATGTGCGCTTCCCGAATAAGGATCTCGACGACTTCATCATTCTGCGTTCCGACGGCACCCCGACCTACATGCTGGCGGTAGTCGTCGACGACCATGACATGGGCGTCACGCATGTCATTCGCGGGGACGACCATCTGACGAACGCCGCCCGACAGACAATCATTTTCCGGGCCATGGGGTGGGAAGTGCCGAAAATGGCCCATATTCCCCTCATTCATGGTCCGGACGGTGCGAAACTCTCCAAGCGCCATGGCGCGCTCGGCGTCGAAGCCTACCGGGCCATGGGCTATCTGCCCGAAGCCCTGCGCAACTATCTGGCAAGGCTGGGCTGGAGCCACGGTGACGACGAGATCATGTCGACGGAAGACATGATTTCATGGTTCGAGATCGAGGACGTCAACAAGGGTGCCGCCCGTTTCGATTTCGCCAAGCTGGAAGCCCTTAACGGCCACTACATTCGAATGGCCGACGACGCCTATCTCGTAGAGCGTTTTGAGGCGCTTCTGCCCGAGTTGGAAGGCAAGAGTGACATTCTCGCAAAGCTCGATGAGGAGCGTCGTGCCAGGCTCCTGGCGGCAATGCCGGGCCTGAAGGAACGCGCGAAAACGCTTGTAGAACTGATCGACAACGCGGCCTACCTGTTCGCCGAACGTCCTCTCGATTTCGATGAGAAGGCGTCGACGATCCTGACCGACGAAGCGCGCGCAGTCCTCGGCCGTATCCTGCCATCGCTCGAGGGGCTGGGTGAATGGACCGTTGACGCGCTCGACGGTGCGGTTCGCACCTTTGCCGAGGCCGAAGGCCTCAAGCTTGGAAAGGTGGCGCAACCATTGAGAGCGGCCTTGACCGGCCGCAGCACGTCGCCTGGCGTGTTCGATGTGCTGGCTGTACTGGGACGCGAAGAGTCGTTGGCGCGCATCCGCGATTGCGCTTCGTGACGGCTTTCGTTGCGCCTTGCCGCGCACTATAATGCGTTGCAACAAAGACCGTTCGGCTGGCTTGGCAGGACAGCCCAAATGGAGTAGCAACCCCGCATCAAGACGAGAGCCGGGGTTTTTGCACTGCAATATTTCACGTCATTTCCGTGAAGAAATTTGAACGACAGGAAGGGAGACCGCATGTCTGACGAAACCGCCAAACTTACGTACAAGGGCCGGGATTATGAGCTTCCGGTGCGTGAGGGGAATATCGGTCCAAGCGTTATCGACATTGGGTCGCTATACAAGGAAACCGGCGCCTTCACATACGATCCCGGTTTCACCTCTACGGCGTCGTGCGATTCCGAAATCACATTCATCGACGGCGATGAAGGCATCCTGCTGCATCGCGGCTATCCGATCGAGCAGCTGGCCGAACAAGGCGACTTCCTCGAGGTTTGCTACCTGCTCCTTTATGGGGAGCTTCCGACGAAGGCCCAGAAGCAGGACTTCGACTACCGCGTGACGCGGCACACCATGGTACACGAACAGATGACGCGGTTCTTCACCGGGTTCCGGCGCGACGCCCACCCGATGGCGGTCATGTGCGGTACTGTCGGCGCTCTGTCGGCCTTCTATCACGACTCCACCGACATTTCCGATCCGCATCAGCGTATGGTTGCGTCGATGCGGATGATTGCGAAAATGCCGACAATTGCGGCCATGGCCTACAAGTACCATATCGGCCAGCCGTTCGTTTATCCGCAGAACGATCTCGACTATGCCTCGAACTTTCTGCGGATGTGTTTTGCGGTGCCTTGCGAGGAATACGAGGTCAACCCGGTGCTGGCCCGTGCCATGGACCGCATTTTCATCCTGCATGCCGACCACGAGCAGAACGCATCCACCTCGACCGTGCGTCTCGCCGGCTCGTCGGGTGCAAATCCGTTTGCCTGTATCGCTGCCGGCATCGCGTGCCTTTGGGGCCCGGCGCATGGCGGAGCCAACGAAGCCGCGCTCAACATGCTCGCCGAAATCGGTAGCGTGGAACGGATTCCCGAGTACATCGCGCGGGCGAAGGACAAGAACGATCCGTTCCGCCTCATGGGTTTTGGCCATCGCGTCTACAAGAACTACGATCCGCGTGCCAAGATCATGCAGAAGACGACCCACGAGGTCCTCGGGGAACTGGGCATTCAGGACGATCCGATGCTTGAGGTGGCTATGGAGCTCGAGAAGATCGCGCTCAATGACGAGTACTTCATCGAGAAGAAGCTCTATCCGAATATCGACTTCTATTCGGGCATCACGCTCCGCGCTCTAGGCTTCCCGACCACGATGTTCACCGTGCTGTTCGCCGTGGCGCGCACAGTGGGCTGGATCGCGCAGTGGAAGGAAATGATCGAAGACCCGAGCCAGCGCATAGGCCGTCCGCGGCAGCTCTATACCGGTTCACCGAAGCGCGATTACGTACCTATTGAGAAACGCTGAAACAGGCGAGACACTGAAAGAGCCGGCCTCAGGGCCGGCTTTTTTCTGACCCGCTCGCCAGATCGAGGAGAATGCGAGCCGCCATCGCACCCGGCTTCTCGTCGACCGCCATGAGCTCCCTGACCCTGCGAAAACCATTTCCCTGGGCCTTGGCGGCAAGGCTCTTGGGGGCTGCCAGCTCTTCGATGCGGCGCGCCAACATTCCGGGCCGGATCGTGTAATCTACGTATTCTGGCACGATTGGACGGTCGGCAATGATATTTGGCAGGGCAGCGGACCAGGCGTGGATCATCGAAATCGCCAGCCTGATCAGGTAGTCTGTCCTGTAGCAACTGATGACCGGAACACCTGCTAGGGCAAGTTCGAGAATGATCGTTCCCGACGCGGCCAGGGCGACATCGGCCTCGCGAAAAGCCGATAGCTTGTCCTCCGGCGTGACCGTGATACGAGGCGTCACCGGCCATTCGGCGGTCATCCTGCGCACTTCCGGCTCCAGGCGTGGTAGCGTCGGCACGGTGACCCGAAGGTGATGTCCCCTGTCGTGAAGTATAGAGATCGCCTTGCCGAAGTCCGGCAGCAATGCCCTGATCTCGCCTGTCCTGGACCCCGGGAGAACCAGCAGTTCCAAATCATGATTCTCTTGCGATGCCTGTTTGCGGCGGCGCGCCATCCAGACCGCTTCCAATTCGGGATCGGCTGCAAGCGGATGCCCAACGTAGCTGGTTTCCGGACCGCCCAGATCGCGCATGACATCCGGCTCGAATGGCAGGATAGCCAACACGTGGTCCACATAGGCCGCCATCTTCTTCGCCCGTCCGGGGCGCCAGGCCCACACTGTCGGCGATACATATTTGACGATGGGCGTCTCGGGCAGCAGCCTTTTCACGCGTCGTGCGACGCGTAGCGAGAAATCGGGACTGTCGATAAACACGATGACGTCCGGCCGCGCGGATACCAGGGCGGCCACGGTCTGCCGGATACGCAGGACCAGGCGCGGGAGAGAGGCCACAACTGCCGTCACGCCGGTGATGGCGATTTCCGCGGGATCGAACACGCTCCGCAATCCCATGTCGACCAACCGTCCGCCGCCAACCCCGACGAGGCGTGGCATGGATCCGGTTCGCTCGGCTATCGACTCCACCAGGTCGACAGCGAGGTTTTCCCCGGACTGCTCGCCGGCAACAATCCCGATCGTCAGCGGCCTCTTTGCATTCATTGAGCACCCTCTCCGTCGGGCAGGCTGTCCGGGTCAATTCCAATCAGGAACAGGCCCCTTTCTCGCGCCCTCTCGCAGGTCGCTTCGAAATCCGAAATCAGGGCGTTTTCGGCGTGAACGGCGATCCCCCTCAAGCCCGCCTTCGCAGCATTCTCGACGGTTGCCTCGCCTATTGTGGGCAGGTCGGCCCGCAACTCCTGTCCGGGCTTTGCGAGCTTGACCAGTACGCCATTGCGCCCGGAACCGAGGCGTCCGATTTCGCGAAGTTCGGCCACGCGCTTAAGCATGAGGTCGGTCCCTTCCGCTGCCTCGAGTGCCACAATGCGCCTTCCGATCGCCACTGAGGCCTGTCCGGTATCCAGGATCCCCAGTGCCTGTGCACCGCGTACCGCGACGGCGATTGCCTCCCGGTCGGCCCTTGTCGGTTTCGGACCGGCAATATGACCCGGGCCGGCCAGAAGGTCCGGAACGAGTTCATGCACGCCGCGGACGGGAAACCCCGCGTTTTCGATGGTGCGGATCAGGCCGCGCAGGATCATGTCATCGCCCGCGCGAAGCCGCGGCAGCAGATATGCCGCGAGCTTGATAGTCGTCCAGTCCGGGCGCAGGCGCCTCAAGTCCGGCCGCGCACGAATGCCGCCGACCATGACGACCTCGGCGGGGCGGACGCGCTTGAGAATGGATGCGAGAACGCCGATTTCCGCGGTGTCTATGACGTCATGTTCATAACCGAACAGTTCGGGATCCGCCTCGCCGCGCACGGCTATGACAAAAGGGTTGCGTCCGAATTGTTTGAGTCTTCCGGCCACATATACCGGAATTCGCCCGTTTCCGGCGATAAGCGCGACGCGGCCCCGGGCCGCCGCATCATGCTTGCCTGTCACCATCACTCATCGCCGCTATCCAGGCGGGTGCGCCGCGAGCTGCGGGGTGTGGTGAATTTGCGCTTGCTGTCGGCAAGGATGAAATGGGCAATGTCGCGGACAGCCGGCTGGTCGGCGTATGTCTGCTGCAGCTTGCGAGCGTTTTCGCGCAATGTGCATCCATTGTCCGCAAACAGTTCCCTGTAGACGTGCCGCAGCATGTTGATCTCTTCCTTCGACATGCCGGAGCGCTTCATTCCGACGAGGTTGAGACCCGCGAGATATGCGCGGTTCCCCACTACCATGCCATAAGGAATAACATCATGCACGACTGCCGCAATGCCCCCGACGAAGGCATGATGGCCGACATTGCAGTACTGGTGAATGCCTGCCCCGCCCCCGACGATGACGCGATCGCCGATTGTCGAATGCCCGCCGATCATGACGTTGTTGGAGAAGGTGACGTGATCGCCGAGCACGCAATCATGCGCGACATGGGAATAGGCGAGAAACATGCAGTTGTCGCCGACCACTGTTTCGCCACGGGAGTTGCCCGTGCCGATATGCATGGTCACGCCCTCGCGGATCGTGTTGTTGCGGCCGATCACGAGCGTCGTTCGTTCACCCTTGTAGGCCGTATTCTGGGGTTCGGTTCCCAGGACGGCATTGGGAAACACGCGGGTGCCCTCGCCTATCGTGGTGTCGCCGGTCACGACCACGTGGCTGATCAGCTCGACGCGGTCGCCGAGGACGACATTCGGGCCGACATGACAGAGCGGACCGATACGCACACCGTTGCCCAGTTCCGCCCCGGATTCGACGACTGCGGTCGGGTGTACGAAAATCGAATTGTCTTGGCTCACTGGATCAGCTTTCCGGCTCTTCGGGCGAAAGCATCGCGGCGACATCGGCTTCCGCGACCTTCTCGCCCCTCACGATGGCGACGCAATTGTAGCGGCAGATCGTGCCGCGGCGTTTGGTGAGCTGGACGTGGTACTCGACCACGTCTCCGGGCACCACGGGGCGGCGAAACTTCGCATTGTCTATCGTCATGAAATAGACGAGAGCCGGCCGGTCGAAGCCCTGCGCGCGAATGCCGATGGCACCCGCCGTCTGGGCCATTCCCTCGATCATCAGCACGCCGGGCATGATCGGCTTGCCGGGGAAGTGTCCCTGGAAGTAGGGCTCGTTCGCCGTCACGTTCTTGATGCCGATCGCAGAGTTCCCGCCGTCGATCTCGATGATACGGTCAATCAGCAGAAACGGATAGCGATGGGGGAGTATCCGCATGATTTCGGCGAGTTCCATCGCCTCCAGCGTTGCGTGCCGCTGATCGTCGTGACTCATGTGTTGACCTGCCTATTTGTCCTGCTGCGGCTTCTTATCCGCGAGCGCCAGCTTGCGCAACTTGGCGGTCTGCCGGAAGAAGTCCTTGAGGGGCATGGCCGGCGTGCCCGCCCAGCGCTGCCCGTCCGGGATGTCGTTCATGACCCCGCTCGACGCCGCGATCTGGACGCCCGAGCCGATCCGGACATGGTCGGCGACGCCGACGCGCCCGCCGAGCATGCAGCCGTCCCCGATCGTGACGCTGCCGGAAAGCCCGACATGGCCCGCGATCGCGCAATTGCGGCCGATGACCACATTGTGCGCGACCTGCACCAGATTGTCGATCTTGGTGCCCTCGCCGATCACCGTATCGTCGATCGTGCCGCGATCGACGGTCGTGTTGGCGCCGATCTCCACCCGGTCCTGCACGATGACCCGGCCGAGCTGAGGCATCTTCTCCAGCCCGGCCGCACCGGGGACGTATCCGAACCCGTCCTGGCCGATCCGGACGCCCCCATGCAGGATCACGCCGTTGCCGAGCAAGGCGTACTGGAGACTTGCCGACGCGCCGATGCGGCAATCGCGTCCGATCTGGCAATGGTCGGCGATCACCGCATTGGCGCCGATGACCGAGTTGCGCCCGATCGCGACGTGATCGCCGATCACCGCGCCCGGCTCGACGGTCACCCCCTCCTCCAGCACCGCCAGTTTCGACACGCGGGCGCCGGGATAATCCGGCCGGAAGCCGCCGGAAGCCGTGACGGCGGCCGGGCCGAGGGCCTGCGGATAGAGATGGCGGCCGATCGCCGCGAAGGCGGCCTGCGGATTGTCGACGATGATGCGCGCCGGCCCGCCCGCGCTGCCTTCAAGCGCGTCTTCCCTGCAGAGAACCGCGGCCGCGACGGATGCGCGCTGGAGGTCGCCCGCGCGCTGGACGAAAACGAGGCTGCCTGCCCGCGGGTCGGCAGCGGACGACAGGCCGTCAATCACGGTATCGGCCTGCGCCTCGTCGACAAGGCGGCCGCCGCAGACATCCGCGGCGGAACCTGCGCTGAGCGTTTCGCTGGGCTTGAGGAATTGCGGAGAGGACGTGCTCACGACGGTAACGGCCCGGCTTGCGCCGGGCCTGCGGATCAGAATGCGGTTGAAACAGAGAAGTTGAACCGCTGTTCCTCGTCGCCATCTTCCTTCTTGAGCGGAATGGCATAGTTGAACCGAAGCGGCGCGAAGGGCGACTGCCAGATCAGGCCGAAGCCGGCGGAGGCCCGCCACTCCATGTCCGTGTTGAGGGCCGTCGTGCTGTCGTGGCCGAACAGCGTGGCCGCGTCGGCAAAGATGGCGCCCTTGAAGCCGAGGTCGCGCGGAAGCGCCGGCAGCGGGAACTGCGCCTCGGCCGAGGCATGGAGATAGGTCTTGCCCCCGAGGTGTTCACCAACACCGGCCGGTCCCTGCTCGGTCGGACCGATGCCGTTATAGGCGAAACCGCGGATCTGTTTCGGGCCGAGGCGGAAATGGTCATAGGTGCGCACCGACTGGCCGAGGCCCTCGATATGGCCGCCGCCGAGCTTCAGCGAACCGACCAGGTCGGCCTCTTCCGACAGCGTCCGGTAGTAATTGCCCACGAATTTCGTCGAGATGTGGCTCGCATCGCCGCCGAGGCCGGCAATCTCCTGGTTCACGCGGAAATACAGGCCCTCATGCGGGTCCTGGACATTGTCGATGGTGTTGTAGGTCAGGCCGTAGGTCACCGCGGACTTGGTCCATGCGCCAAGCGCCTCATCCGCCTGGATCGAAGTCGGCGCCGTCGGATCCACGTCCGAATATTCGTCCTGCTGGAACAGGTAGCCGATATCGGCCTTGAGTTCCTCGGTGATCGGCAGGCCGAAGCTGATCGAGCCGCCCGTCGTCGCCTGATCGTATTCGTCGTAGTCCCTCGTCCGGCGGAAGCCGGAGAAGGTCGCGGCCAGCCTGTAGCCGAGGAAATAGGGTTCCGTGAAGGACATGTTGTAGGTGCGCGAATCGAGCCCGCCTCCTGCCGCGAGGCGCAGCGTTTGGCCGCGGCCGAGGAAGTTGCGCTCCGTGATGTTGCCCTCGACGGACACGCCGGAATTTTCGGCGCCCGTGGTGTAGCCGGCGCCGATGCCGAACTCGCCCGTGGACTTGTCGACCGCGTTGACGACGATGATGACGCGATCCGGCGCCGAACCGCGGCGCGTGGAAATGTCGACACGCTCGAAGAAGTCCAGTGCCTCCAGACGCTTCTGCGCGCGGCGAAGCAGGATCTGGTTGAAGGCGTCGCCCTCGGCAAGATCGAACTCGCGCCGGATCACGTAGTCGCGCGTCCGGCTGTTGCCGACGATCTCGATTCGCTCGATGAAGGCGCGCTGCCCCTGGTCGACGACATAGGAGACGTCGATCGTGCGGGTTTCGAAATTGCGATTGCCGACCGGCGTCACCTCGGCAAAGGGAAATCCGTTTGCCGCAAGCCGCTCGGACATCTCGATGAGCGTATCCTCGACATCCTCGGCGCTGTAGACCGCGCCGGAGCGTGTCGCCACTGTCCGTTGCAGATCTTCCGTATCGACACCGGTCACGGTGCTGTCGATATCGACATTGCCGAAGGTGTACCGCTCGCCCTCGTCCACCTCGATATTGACGATGATGTTGCCGGTCGCGGGATCGACGGTCGCGCCCGAGGACAGAATGCGGAAGTCGGCATAGCCGTGATTGAAGTAGAACCGGCGCAGCTGCTCCTCGTCGGCCGCCAGGCGCTGCTCGTCATAGATGTCCGTGCGCGTGAACCACGACAGCGGGTTGGACTTCTTGGTCGAGATGACGCTCTGAAGCCGGCGATCGCTGAAAGCGTTGTTGCCGACGAAATTGATCTGCGTGATCTTGGTGCGATCGCCTTCCTGGATGTCGAACACGACATTGACCCGGCCCTCGCCGAGATCGACAACGCTCGCGTCCACGATCACGTCGGCGCGGCCGATGCGGGAATAGGATTCGACAATGGCCTGTATGTCGGCATCCAGCGTCGACTGGTCGAACGCGCTGCGCGGCTGCAGCCTGACGACCGAGCGCAGACGGTTGTCCTTCAGCTTGCGGTTGCCGCGGAAGATCACCTGGTTGACGACCGACGACTCCTGGACCGAAACGACAAGGGTCGAGCCGGAAACGGACACATTGACGTCGGAAAAGAGCCCGGTGGCGAACAGCTGCTTCACCACATCGTCGATATCGGCAGCCGAATAGTTCTTGCCCGCCCGGAAACCGATCAGGTCGGCAATGGTGGACGATGCGACGCGCGAATTTCCGCGCACGGAAATCGCGTTGGCAACCGCTGCGTGAGCGGCCTCCGCGGTCAGCAGGTTGAGCACAAGACCGCCGCTCACGGCCGGTGTGAGCGCCAATGCCATCGCCGATACGGCGCTAAACAACTTCGGTGCCGGCTTCATCGGGTAATTCCCCCATTTCCCAGTCCGCCCCCAAACCGGGATCCTTGAACGTAAATCATTGAATTCATCGTATTACAGGCTTTGAAACCACACGCAAGGGTTCAGGTTAAAATCCGTTTACGATCGAACGAAACGTGGCAAAATCGTCACGTGCCATCTCCCCGCATGGTAAACGATTTATCTAAAATCCCAACTAGCTCCGGCCGAAAAGCATGGTGATGTCGTTCCATGTCGCGAAGACCATGAGCCCCAGGATCAGGGCGAATCCGATGCGGTAGCCATATTCCTGGGCGCGTTCGGACACCGGTTTTCCGCGCAACGCCTCGAACAGGTAGAACACGAGGTGGCCGCCATCGAGAATCGGGATCGGCAACAGGTTCAGAAGGCCGATGGAAATCGACAGGATCGCGGCAAGGTTGAGCAGCGGCACGAATCCAAGCGTGGCGACCTGCCCCGACATCTGGGCAACCCTGATCGGTCCCCCGATCTGGTCCGGCTTTTCCCGGCCCGAAAATATGCCCGCGATGTAGCCGCCGGTTCTCTCGACGACATACCAGGTTTCGCCGACAGCCATCACGAGCGATTCGCCGATACCGTAGCGCTCGACCCGGCGGCCTCCCGTCTGGTTGTTGTTGACGACGCCGATGATTCCCTGTTCCATCTTGTTGCCGAACCGGTCCTCGATCTCGAGCCGTTCCGGCGTTACCTCGAAGGTCAGTCGCTCGCCGTCGCGTTCCATGACCATCGTGATCGTTGTGCCGGCCCGCACCGAGACATATCGCTGGACATCGGAAAACTCCTCCACGGGGATGCCGTCCAGGCTGATGAACCTGTCGCCCGGCTGGAAGCCGACGCGCTCCGCGACGCTGTCCGGGCGAATCTCGGAAACCACCGGATCGGCCACGCCGCGCCCGAATGCGGAGAAGATCACGGTGAAGATGACGATTGCCAGCAGGAAGTTGGCGGCGGGTCCGGCGAAGACGGTGGCCGCGCGTCGCCCGACGGATTTGAACTGGAACGCCTGCTCACGTTCCTGCGGACTGAGCGACGAATCGTCTTCCGCGTTTGGTACCGATGCCGCGTTCATGTCGCCGACGAATTTCACGTAGCCGCCCAGCGGTATCCATGAAAGGCGCCATCGCGTGCCGCGCCGGTCGTTGAACCCGGCGAGCTCCGGCCCGAATCCGACCGAGAACACGGTCGCACCGATTCCGCACCACCGTCCGACAAGGTAGTGGCCGAGTTCGTGCACGAAGACGACGATCAGCAGGACGAACAGGAACGGCAGGACCGTTCCGAGAAGAAACCCGTCCGTTGCAAAAAGCCCCGTCACCAAATCCATGACACGATAAGTCCTTGTGTGAGCGCCTCCGCTTAGACACCCATTCAGGCATCAGCAAGGCATGTTTCGTTTCACGAAGCGCCGAAGAATGCCGCCGACGGATAGGCCGAACCCGAGGCGGCGATTGCGAGCAGCCAGAGTATGATCGCGGCAAAGACGAGTCCGTCCACCCTGTCCATCATGCCGCCATGACCGGGGATAAGCTTGCTCGAGTCCTTCACGCCCGCGCGCCGCTTGAGCCACGATTCGAAAAGGTCGCCTGCCTGCGATGCGACCGAGAGCACCGCGGCCAGCAGCCCGGCAAGGAAATGGGAATCCAGCCCGGCTGCCGATGAGACTATTATGGCGGCGACGACGGCGGAACAAAGCCCGCCAATGGCACCGGACCACGTCTTGTTCGGTGAAATCGACGGCGCGAGTTTCGGCCCGCCGAAATGCCGGCCCGCGAAATATGCGCCGATATCCGTCAGCCAGACGACTGCGTAGAGGAACAGGATGGCGACCAACCCGTAGGCCGCCCCGTCATTCGCGCGCAGCATGATCAGCGCAACGAGCGCGGTGCCGGAATAGAGGAATCCCGCGACGGGCCAGGATCCGCCGGCCAGGATCCGGGAAAGCGCGGCGAATGCGGCGGTCGCGACGATCCAGGCAGCCGGCATGGCCGCATCGGGAAGCAGCAGCGCGCTCAGAAAGATCAGCCCGAGGAAAAGAAACCCGTACAGCCGGATGCGGTCATCTTCGTTCGGGCAGGCAATATCCATCCATTCGTGCCAGACAAGCATCGCGATCGCGGTGGCCATCACTGCGAACAGGATGCCGCCGGCAAGGGTGGCGCCAAGTACCAGCACGCCCAGGACGAGGGCAGATATTGTCCGCAGTTGCAGATTGCTCACAGCGCGACATCCTTCGCTGCATCGATGCCGCCATAGCGGCGCGTGCGCGATGAAAACTCGGAGATGGCCCGTTGCAGCCATTCCTTGTCGAAATCGGGCCACATGCACGGCAGAAACACGAACTCCGCATAGGCGGCCTGCCAGAGCATGAAGTTGGACAGCCGCATTTCCCCGCTGGTGCGAATGACTAGGTCCGGATCGGGCTGGCCCGCGGTATCGAGTGCGGCAGCGATCTCGTCCTCGCCAATTTGGGAGGGGTCCCGCCCCTCCTCCGCGCACCTCTTGGCGACAGCGGCGAAGGCGCGCCGCAATTCGTTGCGCGCGCCATAGTTGAACGCGATGTTGAGCTGGAGCGCGGTGTTCTGCCGCGACTTCGTTTCCGCCGTCTCGATCAGCCCGAGAATATCGGACGAGAGGCCGGACCTGTCACCAAGCACGCGTATCCGCACGCCGTTCGCGCACAGTTCCGCCAGGTCGCGGGTGACGAAGAACTTCATCAGCCCGAACAGGTCGCGCACCTCTTCGCGCGGTCGCGACCAGTTTTCCGATGAAAAGGCAAACAGCGTAAGGTACTCGACACCGAGATCTGCCGCAGCCTTCACGGTGCGGCGTACGGCCTCGACGCCGGCCTTGTGCCCGTAACTGCGCGGTCTCCCCCGTGCCGCCGCCCAGCGCCCGTTTCCATCCATGATGATGGCAACGTGGCGCGGCACGCTTGTCTCCTGGTTGCCTATGTCACCGACTATCGCGATAGCCTTCTCTCCCGATTGCAAGCCGCCGCCGCGTGATGGCGGTCAGACGTGCATGATTTCCTTCTCTTTTTCTTCCAGCAGGGAATCGATCGTGGCAATGGTCTGGTCGGTCTGCTTCTGGACATCGTCGGCCTTGTCGCGGCTTTCGTCCTGGCTGATCTCGCCGTCCTTTTCCAGGCGCTTCAGCGTTTCCATGCCATCGCGCCGGACGTGACGCACGGCGATGCGCGCGTTCTCGGCATATTGATGAGCGATCTTGACAAGTTCGCGGCGCCGCTCCTCGTTCAGCTCCGGCAGCGGCACGCGCACGGTCGTGCCGTCGGTCATCGGATTGAGGCCCAGCGACGATTCCCGGATCGCCTTTTCGACGGCCTGCACCATCGACTTGTCCCAAACCGACACGGCCAGCATGCGCGGTTCCGGCACGGTGATGTTCGCGACCTGGTTGATCGGCATTTGCGAACCATAGGCATCGACGGTGATCGGCTCGAGCAGCGAAGCCGAGGCGCGGCCGGTCCGCAATCCGCCGAGATCTCCCTTGAAGGCAGATACGGCACCATCCATGCGACGCTTGAGATCGTCGAAATCGAATTCCTGGCTCATCCTGTGTTTCCTCTAATTTTCCTGCGGCAGGCGCTGATCGGTCACCAGGGTGGACCGTCCGCCGCCGCGCAAGATTTCAGAAAAGCCGCCCCGCTCATGAATCGAGAATACGACAATGGGAATGTGATTTTCCCGGGTCAAGGCCACGGCCGCAACATCCATTACGGACAGGCCGCGCGCGATGACTTCGTCGTGGGTGATCGATGTGAACCGTTCCGCGTCGGGTTCCTTCTTCGGGTCGGCGGTATAGATACCATCGACCTGCGTGCCCTTGAACAGGGCATCCGCCCCGATTTCCGCCGCGCGCAAGGCCGCCGCGGAGTCCGTCGTGAAATAGGGATTGCCGGTGCCGCCGGCGAATATCACGACACGCCCCTGCTCTATGTTCCACATCGCCTTGCGCTGCGAGAAGCTTTCGCACAACTGCGGCATGGCGATCGCCGAGAGAACGACCGCATCGACACCCTTCTTTATGAGGGACGTCCGGAGCGCCAGCGAGTTGATCACGGTGGCGAGCATGCCCATGTGATCGCCGGTCACGCGGTCGCCCCCCTTGGAGGCCACCGCCACGCCGCGGAAGATGTTGCCGCCGCCGATCACGACTGCCACCTGGACACCCAGGTCCACCGCGTCCTTGATGTCGCCGGCGATCCGGTCGGCGACCTCGACATCAATGCCGAAACCCTGATTTCCCATCAGGGCTTCGCCGGAAACCTTCAGCAGTACGCGTTTGAATAGCGGAGAGGAGGACATCGGAATATTTCGATTGAAACGGTTGAACGTGTCTCCGGATACATGAAGGGCACCGCGTTGTCACGCAGTGCCCCGCATGGTGCGGCACAATCCAGAGAATTGCGGATTGCGCCTTCGGTCAGCTCTTGACGGCGGCGGCGACTTCGGCCGCGAAGTCGCTTTCTTCCTTCTCGATCCCCTCGCCGAGGGCGAAGCGGACGAAGCCGGTGATCTTGGCGGGAGCGCCGATTTCCTTCTCGGCCTCGGCCAGTGCCTTCTCGACCGTCAGGTCCGGATTGATGACGAAGGACTGCTTCAGCAGGCAGACTTCCTCGTAGAACTTGCGCAGGCGGCCCTCGACCATCTTCTCGATGATGTTGTCCGGCTTGCCGGACGCGCGGGCCTGCTCGGCGAAGATCGACCGCTCGCGCTCCACGGCTGCCGGGTCGAGATCGTCGACGTCCAGCGCCATCGGGTTGGTGGCGGCGACATGCATCGCGATCTGGCGCCCGATGGCGCGCGCGGCATCCTTGTCGCCCTCGGTCTCGACGGCGACCAGCACGCCGAGCTTGCCGAGGCCGTCGGCCACCGAGTTGTGCACGTAGGTCGCCACGGTCCCGTCGAGGCGGGCCGAGCGGCGCAGGTTCATGTTCTCGCCGATGGTCGCGATCGCGTCCTTGACGGCCTCGTCGATCGACTTGCCGCTATCTGCGTATTTTGCCGCGGAAACGGCCTCGATCGAGCCGTCGGTCCCCACCGCCGCATTAGCGATATTACGCACGAGTTCCTGGAAGGCTTCGTTGCGGGCAACGAAGTCGGTCTCCGAGTTCACCTCGACGACAACTGCGCCATTTTCATCGGACGCGACACCCACAAGACCCTCTGCCGCCGTGCGTCCGGACTTCTTGTCTGCCTTTGAGATTCCCTTCTTGCGGAGCCAGTCAACTGCCTCTTCGATATTGCCGCCGGTTTCGGTGAGCGCGGCCTTGCAGTCCATCATGCCGGCGCCGGTCATGTCGCGGAGTTGTTTTACGAGAGATGCGGTGATGGTCATCGGTTCGCCTCTTAATGTCGAGCGGTTCGGACGCGCGGCCCGGAAAATTGACGCAAGCGGCAATCACACCTGCCATGCGCCGATTCATGTAAACTTATGATGGACGCGCCCGGGAGGGCCCGGGCGCCGATCGAAAAATCAGGCCTTCTCGGCGGCCTCTGCCGGCGCTTCGGCAACATCCGCCGTTTCAGCCGGCGCCTCGGCTGCCAGCACCTCCTCCACGGGAGCCTCCACGGATTCGCCGATATCGACACCCGCGGCACCCTGCTGGCGCGCAATTCCATCAAGCGCTGCCCGCGCGACGAGGTCGCAGTATAGCGATATAGCGCGTGCCGCGTCATCATTGCCCGGGATCGGATAGTCGACGAGATCAGGATCGCTGTTAGAATCGACAACAGCCACGACCGGAATACCAAGGCGCTTGGCTTCCTGAATGGCGATCGCCTCCTTGTTGGTGTCGATAACGAACATCAGGTCGGGAGTGCCACCCATGTCCTTGATGCCGCCGAGCGCACGATTGAGTTTTTCGCGTTCCCGCTCGAGGTTCAGCCTTTCCTTCTTCGTGAAGCCCTGTGCTTCCGAAGACAGGATTTCGTCGACCTTGCGCAGGCGCTGAATCGAGTTGGAGATCGTTTTCCAGTTGGTCAACATCCCGCCGAGCCAGCGAGCATTCACGTAGTACTGAGCACAGCGGCCAGCGGAATCGGCCACTATTTCGGATGCCTGGCGCTTCGTACCGACGAAAAGAACGCGGCCGCCGTTTGCGACTGTATCGGAAACGATCTGCAGCGCTTGGTGCAGAAGCGGAACAGTCTGCGACAAGTCGATGATGTGGATGTTGTTGCGTGCCCCGAAAATGTATCGGGACATCTTGGGATTCCAGCGGTGCGTCTGGTGGCCGAAGTGAACACCAGCTTCAAGCAGCTGGCGCATGCTGTAGTCAGGCAGTGCCATGATATTTCCTTTCCGGTTGAACCTCCACGAAGCGTAAAGCGGTTTCCCGCCACCGGTGGACCCGACCGGATTTCTCCCGGCTCAGATCCGAACTTCGTGTGTGGAATGCGGCGCGCGATAGCGCATTGGTGGACGTTTTGCAAGGGCGCGCCGGATAAAGCGTCCTCCTATTGGGACGTTTTTTAGTCGCAGCTTTCCTTCGGCAACATCTCGATCTGTCTCAATGCACCCTCAAGTACAAAATCGCCATAGTCCATTACGAGATCGCGGGTCACGCCATTGTCGTAAAGCTTGAACGATATCTGGTATTCAGGCACGGCCTCCCCCCCGACCGCATTGCCCTCGTCGAAATAGGATATCGAGACATTTCGGAAGGAATCGTCCTTCAGTGGTCCGGCATTTGCGCCGTCACCCTCGGCTCCTGTTTTCTCCGGACCGATCACGACGCTCGTGGTCATGATACGATCACCGTTTTCGGTGCCGTCGAATATGGCGGTCTCGTAAAATTTCTCCCCCTCGTGCGCCCGATTCAAGAGGTCAATCATGTGAGCGCTCGGAAATAGCGCTGGAGCAAGACTAAATTCGGCTTTCTCGGGCTTCTTTAGCGTTACGACAATTCCTTCGGCGTCACGGATCGCACTGCCTGAAAGCTCCCGGTCAAGTCGTTCGTCAACGAATGACTTGGTGACGAAACGAAACGTATCGCCGGAACCATCCTCATATGTTGAAGTCTGTTGATCCGACAATCGATTGCCAGTCGCCGAACGGATACGGGTCACGAATCTGAATACCGTCGTGTAGCCGTCACAAGCAGATCCCTGGAATTCGTAGACGATCCGACCGTGCATACCCGTAATTCCGGACCGGTCAGACGCATTGGCCAGCGCCACATCGTAGACGGCGCGGTGGGGAGCCAGTGCCTGTGCAATGGCGTCCGTTGACGCAATTCCGGGGACCGATGCGGCCATAACACCAAAGGCAACGGCCAGACCTGTGTAGTGACGTGTCATTCAGGAATCCTGTTTTTCAAAAAGACTATATGTTTTCTCTTGGCCGATGCGAGATAAAAGTTGCAAGAAAGCGCGCGACATTCACAACCGATTCAGATGAAGGTGGAAAGTGACCAGCGAAACAGTATCCCCCGCCGAGCGCCTCGAAATGCTCGGAATCGCGTTGCCCGACGCTGCGGCCCCTGCGGCCAACTATCTTCCCGCGGTCAAAAGCGGCAACCTGCTGTACACCTCCGGGCAGTTGCCCCTGAAAGACGGAAAGCTGGTCCACACCGGTCTGCTCGGGCGCGAACTCGAGGTGGAACAAGGCATTGAGGCCGCCCGTTGGTGCGCCATCAACATACTCGCCCAGGCCAAGGCGGCCCTTGGCGGGCTGGAAAACATAAGAAGGGTTATAAAGATCTCGGTCTTCGTTGCGTCCTATCCCGATTTCACGGAGCAGCACATTGTTGCCAATGGCGCATCGGATCTTCTTGTTGATGTGCTTGGAGATGCCGGCAGGCACGCGAGGTCGGCCGTCGGAATGGCGGGCCTGCCGCTCAACGCCCCGGTGGAAGTCGAAGCGATTATCGAATTCTAGTCCGAGGCAACGACATGCTGGACTTCCTTACAAGGCGACCGATCGCACATCGCGGCCTGCATGACGACAACGTTTTGCAGTTCGAAAATTCGTTGTCGGCGTTCAGCGCGGCCGCAAACCGCGATTTCGCCATAGAGCTCGACGTCCAGTTGTCGGGGGACGGAACGGCTGTGGTATTCCACGACAGAACTTTGGAACGCCTTACCTCAAGGGCAGGTCCGGTCGTGGAACGGACGGCAAGCGAATTGCGAAAAATCCGTCTGGGCAGTACGAACGAACACATACCGGTGCTGGCCGAGACGCTGGAGTGTATCGACGGCAGCGTTCCTGTCGTGATCGAGATGAAGGAATATGGCGCAAATCCTGCGGCCCTCGCCCGCGCGGTAGCCATAGAGCTGGAAAGCTATAGCGGCCAGGTCGCCGTGATGTCATTCGGGCACTCCCTGCTTTCCGCATTCGCCGAAACCGGAAGCGACGCGCCGCTCGGCTTGACCGCCGAGGGTATCGGCCGGCACTCCTTGGCGGAACATAACAAGGCCCTCGCCATCGGAATCTCCTTTGTTTCCTATCATGTAAAGGCCCTGCCCAACCCGTTTGTGGATCATGTCCGCAAGGAACTTGGCTTGCCGGTCATCACCTGGACGGTCCGCAATCACGAGGACGTGGAAGCAACCCGATTGCACGCGGACCAGATCACATTTGAGGGTTTTGATCCGGATCTTCAGTAGGGGCTTGCCTGAACCGCTGCATGCGATAATTCTTCTCCATGAGCGAAAACGACGCGCCCGCCCGTACGATTCGACAAGCAGATAGCGGCAGCTACGTCATCCGGGTGCGTGATGGTATGGATGGGATGGAGCGTTGCGCATGGCGTCGCCTAAGCGGCACTGCCGCGGGTGCCGGTGCGGGATCGGAGCCCTACAATCCCTTTATATCATTTGCGTTCCTCAGTGCACTGGAGCGGTCGGGATGTGCCTCCGCCGAAACCGGCTGGTTGCCTCAGCATCTTACTCTGGAAGATCCGGATGGAATGATTGTTGCCGCCCTGCCCTGTTACCTGAAGTCGCACAGCCAGGGCGAGTATGTGTTCGATCACGGGTGGGCCGAGGCCTATGAGCGCGCCGGGGGGCAATATTACCCCAAGCTTCAGAGCTCGGTGCCATTTACTCCGGTCACTGGGCCGCGCCTGCTGGTATCCGAAACCGTTGATCCCAAGATTGCGCGGCGGGCGCTCGCCGATGGCTTGAAGGCACTGACAGGGAGACTGGATGTCTCCTCCGCACATGTCACATTTGCAACTGAGACAGATATTGCGACGTTGCAGGATGCCGGCTTCCTGCTCCGAACCGACCAGCAGTTTCATTTCAGAAACGAAGGATATGCCAACTTCGACGATTTCCTTGCCTCCCTTGCGTCGCGCAAACGGAAAAACATCAGGAAGGAGCGTCAAACGGCTCTGTCAGACGGCATCAACATTGAATGGCTTACCGGAAACGACCTGACCGAAGGCGTGCTTGACGCATTCTACGAGTTCTATCTGGATACGGGCAGCCGAAAGTGGGGCCGCCCCTATCTAAACCGACTCTTTTACTCGCTCATTGCTGAAACCATGCCGGATGACATCCTGCTGGTCATGGCCAAGCGCGACGGTCGGTATATTGCAGGTGCGATCAACTTCATCGGCGACGATCGCCTCTATGGCCGCCACTGGGGCTGCATCGAGCACCACCCCTGCCTTCATTTCGAAGTCTGTTACTATCAGGCGATCGAGTTCGCCATCGCATCGAAGCTTGAATATGTGGAGGCCGGTGCACAGGGTGAACACAAGCTCGCTCGGGGCTACCTCCCGGTGACCACCCATTCAGCCCACTACATCGCCAACACGGGATTTCGCAAAGCCGTCGCGAACTATCTGGAGCATGAACGCAATGACGTGGAGCGGTTTTCGGACGTTCTCGCCAGCCATGCCCCGTTCAAAAAGCGGAGCTAAGTCCACATGCCGCATTGATGAGAAGATCGCTCCGATTTAGGAACCGGTGAATATGAGGATTCTGTGATGAGCGCAAAATACGATCCCGCCAACGTTTTCGCCAAGATCCTGCGGGGCGAAATTCCTAGCCACAAGGTCTACGAGGACAGCGACTGCATCGTGATCATGGACGTGATGCCGCAGGCGAACGGTCATTCCCTGATCGTTCCGAAAAAGCCGTCGCGCAATCTGCTCGATGCGGACCCCGAAACTCTCGCAAGATCGATCAGAGTCATCCAGCGCGTTGCGAGAGCGTCGATGAAGGCATTCAATGCCGACGGCATCGTGGTCCGCCAGTTCAACGAGGAGGCAAGCGGTCAGACGGTGTTCCACCTGCATTTCCATGTCATACCGATCATCAATGGCGTGCCACTGAAGCAGCACGCGGCGACGATGGAGGAAGCCGAAATTCTCGCTGGGAATGCCGAGAAGCTCGCTGCCGCGCTCGAAAGCGAAGGCTAGAGACCGGCCAGCATTCCGGCTGCGAGGATAGCGACCGAGACGCCGACTCCGACGACCACGCGCTGACCGCCCGCCAGGAATGCGACAAAACCGATCGCGGCCGCGGCAATGCGAAGGCCGAGAGCCGTTTCCGCCAGTGCTCCAGACGGAAATACGACAAGCCGCGCGATAACAGCGGCAACCAGAGCCGTGGCCACCGAGCGGACAAGAAGGAATATCTGCGACGTTTCGCTGAGCCGGCGCCCGAGCACGACCCCGGCGAAGCGCCAAGCGTCTGTTGCAAGCCACCCGGCTATCAATATGAAAACAAAAGGCCACCACTCGGCATTGTTCGACGTGAAAGTCATCACGATACTTCCTTGTCCGTATCTGTCCGCGGCCGTCCGACAGCGAATGCAACAACGCCGCCCACCGTTCCGGCGAGCAGAAGGTCGAACTCCGGTGCGACAAGGTGGAAAAGCGGTCCGAGGGCCATTCCGGTCAGCAAGGCCAACTTGATGACGCGTTCGCGTGCTGTAGCCCATAGCGAAGTCAGGAAATAGACAGGCGTCAGAAAGAACAGGGCACCGAGAACCGAAGACGGAATTCGTGCAGACAGGCCGTAGACCGCGACCACTATCAAGATATTGCAAACGGTCAGGGTCACAGCAAAGCCGCCGAAATAGATCGTACGGTATCTACGCGGCACACGTTCGATGAACTGGTTGGCCATCACCCATGAAGTGACCGCTATGAAATGCGACAGGAACAACAAGGTCGACGTTCGTGTCCGTTCGCCGCGAAGCTGCGGGATCAGGGAAGTCACCATCGGCATCAGCCGGACCGAGGAGAGTGAGACTGCAAAGAACGTCGCCAGAAGCGTCGTGCCCGATTCGACGGCAGCAATGAGGACGACTTGGGCCGGCAGCGCCCAGATTGCTGCCGTCATGAAGGCGGCATGGGCCAGCTCGATACCGCTTTCGCGGGCGAAGCCAGCGAAGCCAATAAACGCGTTCATTAGAATGAATGCAGGCAGCGATACCACTTTCCGCATGCCCCGCCCGAGCCACAGAAGTGCCGTTCCCTCGCCCCCGTGATCGTTGCGATTCTGCACCATGTCATTGCGCTAGCACGACTTTTCACGATTTGCGATAGACCCGACAAAAACAGGCGGGC
Source organism: Oricola thermophila (assembly GCF_013358405.1). Classification (NCBI taxonomy): domain Bacteria; kingdom Pseudomonadati; phylum Pseudomonadota; class Alphaproteobacteria; order Hyphomicrobiales; family Ahrensiaceae; genus Oricola; species Oricola thermophila. The sequence continues at coordinate 1,298,113 of NZ_CP054836.1, read as the reverse complement.
GGGGTTGCCCCCGCCCGCATCTGCAATCGGGATTCCGGTCGCTACTTGCGCGGTATCTTGGGCACGGAAGGCTTGGCTTTCGGCGTCGCGTCCGACGGATCCGCCGAAGTCACGCCGGCATCAACCTTTGCTTCGGCGGGCGTCGGCTTGCGCCGTGTCGCCGTCTTGCGTGGCTTCTTCGGCTTGGATCGTGGTTCGTCGGCAATCGATTCGAGCTTGAGCTTTTCTTCGCCCAACTCGTCCTTTTCGACAGTGACCTTGACGGTACCGCCCTTCTTGAGCTTGCCGAACAGCACTTCTTCTGCAAGCGGCTTCTTGATGTGCTCCTGGATCACGCGACCAAGCGGGCGGGCGCCCATTTTCTCATCGTAGCCGCGCTCTGCCAGCCACGCGATAGCTTCCTTCGACAGGTCGAAGATAACGCCACGATCAGAGAGCTGCGCTTCGAGTTGCATGACAAATTTCTCGACCACCCGGTGGATGACCGGCACCGGAAGCGGGCCGAACGGTACGATGGCATCAAGACGGTTGCGAAACTCCGGAGAAAACAGCCGGTTGATTGCCTCTACATCGTCGCCCTCGCGCTTGGATGAGCCGAAACCGATGGCGTTCTTGGCCATTTCGGCAGCACCCGCGTTGGTCGTCATGATGATGATCGTGTTGCGGAAGTCGACCTGCTTGCCGTTGTTATCGGTCAGTTTGCCATGGTCCATGACCTGCAAGAGAATGTTGAAGAGGTCCGGATGCGCTTTTTCGATCTCGTCGAGCAGCAGGACGCAGTGCGGATGCTGATCGACACCGTCGGTCAGGAGGCCGCCCTGGTCGAATCCGACATAGCCGGGAGGCGCGCCGATCAGGCGCGAAACGGTGTGCCGTTCCATGTATTCGGACATGTCGAAGCGCAGAAGCTCGACGCCGAGCGACAATGCGAGCTGGCGTGCGACTTCGGTCTTGCCGACGCCGGTCGGGCCGGAGAACAGGTAGGCGCCGATCGGCTTTTCCGGTTCCCGCAGCCCGGCACGTGCCAGTTTGATGGCCGAGGCAAGCGACTCGATCGCCAAGTCCTGGCCGTAAACCACGCGCTTGAGTTCCTTCTCGAGATTGGCGAGAACAGCTTCGTCGTCCTTGGAGACGGACTTCGGCGGAATGCGCGCCATGGTTGCAATGGTCGCCTCGATCTCCTTGACGCCTATGGACTTCTTACGCTTTTTCTCTGGCAGCAGCATCTGGCTGGCACCGGTCTCGTCGACAACGTCAATGGCCTTGTCCGGCAACTTGCGGTCGGAGATATAACGTGCAGAAAGCTCGACAGCCGACTTGATGGCCTCATCGGTGTACTTGATCTTGTGAAATTCCTCGAAATAGGGCTTCAGCCCCTTCATGATTTCGATCGCGTCCTCAAGCGACGGTTCGTTCACATCGATCTTCTGGAAGCGGCGCACTAGCGCCCGGTCCTTTTCGAAAAACTGCCGGTACTCCTTGTAAGTCGTGGAACCGATACACCGGATTGCGCCGGACGAAAGTGCCGGCTTGAGAAGGTTAGAGGCATCCATTGCCCCGCCCGAAGTCGCACCCGCCCCGATAACCGTATGAATCTCGTCGATGAAGAGGATCGCGCCCTCGTAGTCCTCGAGTTCCTTTACGACCTGCTTGAGCCGCTCCTCGAAATCACCGCGATAGCGCGTGCCGGCCAGCAGTGCGCCCATGTCGAGCGAAAAGATAGTTGCATCGGAGAGTACTTCTGGCACTTCCCCTTCCACAATCCGCTTGGCGAGGCCTTCCGCTATAGCCGTCTTGCCGACACCGGGATCGCCGACGTAGAGCGGGTTGTTCTTGGAACGTCGGCAAAGGATCTGGATCGTGCGGTTCACTTCCGCAGTCCGTCCGATCAGCGGATCGATCTTGCCGCTTCGCGCTTTCTCGTTGAGGTTGACGCAATAGGCCGACAAGGCATCTTGCTGCTTCTTCTTTGCTTCGTCTTCGGAAGATGCACCCTCTGCCCTGCCCTGCTCTTCGGCGCCTTCGGGGGGGCGGGTAATGGAAGCCCCGGGACGCTTAGCTATACCGTGGGCAATATAATTCACCGCATCATAGCGGGTCATGTCCTGCTCTTGCAGGAAGTAGGCGGCATGGCTCTCCCGCTCCGCGAAGATCGCCACCAGGACGTTGGCGCCGGTGACCTCCTCCCGTCCGGACGACTGAACATGAATCACGGCGCGCTGGATTACGCGCTGGAACCCCGCGGTCGGCTTGGCATCTTCGTCATAGCCGGTAACGAGGTTGTCCAATTCGTGGTCGATATAGTCGAGAACGGTCTTGCGCAGCGCCTCGACATCGACATTGCAGGCGTCCATGACCGCACGTGCGTCCTGATCATCGATCAGGGCCAGGAGAAGGTGCTCGAGCGTGGCATATTCGTGTTCACGTTCATTTGCATAGGTCAGTGCCTGATGCAGCGACTTCTCCAGGCTGGCGGTGAATGTCGGCATTATTTTTTCTCCATCACGCACTGCAGGGGGTGCTGGTTCTGGCGGGCGAAATCCATTACCTGCGTAACTTTCGTTTCCGCCACTTCATAGGTGTAGACGCCGCATTCCCCGACGCCGTGATTGTGGACATGCAGCATTATCCGCGTCGCCTGCTCGCGGTTCTTCTGGAAGAACCGCTCGAGCACATGAACCACGAACTCCATCGGAGTGTAGTCGTCGTTCAGCAATAGGACGCGATAGAGGCTCGGTTTCTTGAGCTTGGGTTTGGTGCGGGTGATAACCGCCGTGCCGCGGCCCGCGTTTCCGCCTTCCTGGCCATCATCGGCCTGCATCCATTCCCGCATTTGCTTCTTCATCGCCTTGTCAATATCGGACATCCGAACCGGCTCCGCACCAGTTACTTAGGGACTCCCCGCCGGATTTTAAGCCCCTCTGGGCCGCTTGCAAGGCGTCATGTTACCTCGCGCATACAAAAAGGCCCGCATGATCACTCATGCGGGCGGATATGGGGCTCGCCTTGAGGCGATAGCCGTCTGGAACCTACTTCGTTGCAGACGCAAACGCCGTCTCGAACGGTTTGTACGCCTCCTTGGCAAGATCGGCATAGAGCTCGCCCATCTTGGTCGCCTCGCTAACAAAGGTCTCGTACGCAGACTTCATGTATTCGGTCTGCACCTCGACGGCCTTGTCCAGAGATTTGGCGGCAGCGAGCTTCTCGAAGGCAGCGATGCCCTCTTCGTAGGACTTCTTCGAATAGTCGGTCGCCTCGGAGGTAATTGCCTGGATGCCCTTGGACATTGCGGCAAAGCTCTTCAGCGAGTGATCCATCATTTCCTTGCCAACCTTGTTGGCATCTTCAAAGGACTTCATCATGTCTACACCTGTTTTCGCGCGATATGGGGACGGGTTCATACTCCAGCCTTGGCCTCAAGATAGTGTGCAGCGCACAATAATTCAAGCCATCCCTTCGCACCGCACAAAAGCCCGTTGCATTTGATAAAGATTCGCGAAACGGCAGTAACCATCCGGTCACCATAAACCACTTGGTAACGACGGCGCGCTATCGTCACCAGCACGTTTCTTGCGATCCATGAAGCGGTCGCGCGTCGAGTAGTGGTGTACACAGGTGTTTATCGTGTCTCTTAGCAAGTCGCTGCCAACTCCCCCGCTGGCGAATGCGGTATCAGCAATCTTCGCTGCCTTGCTTCTCATTCTCGCTATCGGCTCCGTTGCCGAGGCCAATCCCAATTACGCGTCCTTCGTCATTGACGCCAATTCTGGGAAGGTGCTGCATGAGCGTTACGCGGATTCACCGCGCTACCCGGCGTCCCTGACCAAGATGATGACGCTCTACATGCTTTTTGAAGCAATGGAACAGGGCAAGGTCCGCAAGAACACCCGCATCGTCTTTTCCCGGCATGCGGCCTCCATGCAGCCGTCCAAGCTTGGCATACCTGCCGGCAAAAGCATCACTGCCGAAGCAGCCATCCTTGCACTCGTTACCAAGTCTGCGAACGATGTCGCCGCTGCGGTCGCCGAGCACTTGGGAGGCACGGAGAGCAATTTCGCGAAAATGATGACTGCCAAGGCCCGGGCGCTTGGAATGGCCAAGACGACCTTCCGCAATGCGTCGGGTCTTCCGGATTCGCGCCAGGTTACAACGGCGAGGGACATGGCGACGTTGGGTATCGCCTTGCAGGAGCATTTTCCCGAACAGTACAAGTACTTCTCGACCCGCAGCTTCAAGTTCGGGAAAACCAGTTTCCGCAATCACAACCGGCTGCTGGGTCGCGTCAAGGGCGTTGACGGAATCAAGACCGGCTATATTCGGGCCTCCGGCTTCAATCTCGTGACTTCGGTCAACACGGGTGGCCGCAGCATCGTTGCCGTCGTGATGGGCGGCAAAACTGGCGCGTCGCGCGATGCGCACATGGAGGAACTGATCGCGGCCAATCTCCACAAGGCAACCAAGCGCCGCAAGCGTTCCATGTTGGTCGCACGCGCAGGTGGCGCACGGTTCGATCTGGACGCCCCATCGATCGCGAGCCTGTCTGCGTCAGACATTCCGGTTCCGGCCTTCGCCAATCGTGCGCAGGATCGGCCGGCTGAAACGGCAGTCGATGCGCTGGCCACGGTGCAGGCGCCGCGGCCGTCTGAGCCCATTGATGCTATACAGACCGCATCGACTTCGACACGATCCGGTTGGGTCATTCAGATCGCTTCATTGCCGTCTCAGAACGAGGCAGTTGAATATCTGCGCGATGCACAGAGCCGTGCAGCACCGGTATTGAGCGCACGCGATCCTTTCGTGGAGGAATTCGAAAAGGGCGGAGTGGTCTATCACCGTGCGCGGTTCGCCGGCTTCGAGAGCAAATCCGATGCGTGGGGGGCATGCAAGGCGCTGAAGAAATACAACTATTCCTGCCTCGCTTTCGACAATTCCTGACGGGCAGAACAAACGTCAGCGACCATTTGAATGTGTATCGAGTATCAAGGGTCCCTATCGCCATGATCACGCAAGAGAAGGTCTCTCGCTTCATTAACCCGCTGCGCAAGAAAGGCGTTGCCTCCGAGATCGGGATGTACTCGTTGCATCAGGCTTCTATGCGCCTTGCGGATATCCGAGGCGGACGCACCCGGCTCAAGACCAAGGATCTTGTAGGCTTCCTCATGACTCATGGCGCCCGTGTCATGAGGTCCGGTTTGCCTCGCACCAGAATCCATATCGCTGTCTTCACGCCAGCCCGGCATTCGGCGGTCAAGATACGTCTCCAGTAGTTCGGCACTTTCGCGGTCGCTCTCAAGCTCGGAAGCGAGGATGCGCAGCTCATCCTCGCTCATTTCACTCAGCACCCGGCCATCGTACCTTCCTGCAAGGACCAGCCCGTCGAGTTCGCCGGTATCGTGGTCCAGCTCCATCTCCAACCACGCCGACCTGACAGCCGACTTTTGCCCCTGCGGTCTCTGCAGACGGGATTGTCTGTGAAGCCGTCTGTACCAGGCTGCCGCCAGCATTATCAGTGGTGCCCCGACCCCAACGCGGCCGGTCAGGCTCAGGATGGTGCCCAGCAAAGTGACAAGCAGCGGCCCGGCAACTCTCAGAACTGCTGCTATTTGCGAAGGTGGTGCCTTCGCGAAGAAAACGACGCCCAGCACAGCAAATGCCGCGACACCTACAAGCAGGATCAGGATGCTCATCTGTCGCTATCCTTGCCGCCCGAGATTTGCGCCAGCAGAAGCCGGTCTTCGCGGGTATTCCGACGCTCCAGGGCTTTCAGACCGCCCGTTGCATACACCGCGATCGACTTCAGCAGTCTTGCGAGTACCGCAGCCGATGCTTGATCGAACCGGAACCATCCGCCCCGTGTCACGCGGGCGATTTCCCGAAATGCGGTTTCGGCAATCGGATCGCCACCTTCCTGGAAAATGAAAACCGGTACGCCGCGCATCCCCAGTTCGCCCGCGGCTTGAACGAGGTCATCGACCTTTTCCTCCATGGCGTCTCCGATAAAGACCAACGCATTTATGCGGCGCCGTGCATGCTCCTTGGCAGCATGTCGGAGTACCTTGAGAATTTGCGTATGTCCTCCCCGACAGTCTATGCGGGACATCACGGCGGCAAGCGCGGCACCGCTGTTGACCCACTTGGAAGCCCGGCATTCGCCAATCCCGCGAAAATAGACCAACTGCATGGAGAGATTGCCCAATCCGGCAACGCTTTCGAACATGTCCGCCTGTATCGAGCACGCAAGATCCCAGGTCGGTTGACGGCTCATCGTGGCATCGAGCGCAAGCACGATGCGCCCATCGCTTTGACCTGCCGCACTTGCATTCCTTGCTGCCTTCAGGAAGGACGCGATCTCCTTTCGCGAGGACTTCCTGTCGACCAGCGCATCTCTGGACATGCTGGCAATCGGTTTGTCTGTCTTGGGTCTGGCCATGCAGAAAATGTGGATCATTCGCGCGCGCTTGCAAGACGCGAAAATGATCGCACATGCATTGCCGTCAGATAAGGCCGAGTTCCGTCAACTCGTTTCTCATGTCCGCTGGAAGGCTCTCGATACCGTCCCCTCCCCCGGAAAGGTCTGCCGGCGCATCCTCTGACTTGAGATATCTCCAACCTTGAAACGGGCGTTTCGGCTGGGAATGCGTCAGAACCACATGCGGATCCAGAACGATATGACAGCGCGAAACGCCTTCGGTGTCCACGAACGGCCGGATATCGACGATACGTTGGCGGCACTGTATCCGCCCTTTGATGACCCAGTAGAGCGATCCCTTGCCGATAATCTCGTCGACCCGTTTGGGCACCATCCGTGTTGTGTGCAAATGCTCGGCGTCCTGCCCGGCAGCCTTCCTTTCAGCCAACCTGAATTCAATCCAGTTTCGCAGGTCGTCGACGCCGTCTGCACCGACGCAGAGCTTTATGAGATTCAATGCCATTGCCACATGGTCTAGGGCGCAGCCGCCTGCGGTCAAGCCACCTCTGATACCGTCCACAATTGCGACGGCAACCCGTCAGCATTCGGGTACGTTGACGGCGAGGCCGCCAAGGCTGGTTTCCTTGTACTTTTCATTCATATCATGACCGGTCTGACGCATGGTCTCGATGCAGGCATCCAGGGGCACAAAATGCTTCCCGTCCCCCTTCAGAGCCAGGGATGCCGCAGTCACCGCCTTGACTGCCGCCAGCGCGTTGCGCTCGATGCAGGGAACCTGAACCAGCCCGCCGATGGGGTCACAGGTCATGCCAAGATGATGTTCAAGTGCGATTTCTGCGGCATTTTCGACCTGTTCGGGCGTGCCGCCGAGCACCTGCGCCAGTCCGGCAGCGGCCATTGCTGCAGCGCTGCCGACTTCTCCCTGACACCCAACCTCTGCGCCGGAAATGGATGCATTGTTCTTGATGATGCCCCCGATTGCGGCCGACGCCAGCAGAAAGTCGCGTATATCTTCCGGCTTGGCGATCTCGTGAAACCTGACCATGTATTTCATCACGGCAGGAACCACTCCGGCGGCACCATTGGTCGGCGCAGTCACGACTCGGCCGCCGGCGGCATTTTCCTCGTTTACGGCCATGGCGTAGGCCGCCAGCCAATCATTGGCAAGCATGGGATTTGGCCTGTTGGTTTGCCAGTCTGCCTCGAGGCGTTCATGTATGCTACGGGCGCGGCGCTTGACGTCGAGGCCACCAGGCAGCGTCCCCTCGCCACGCAAGCCACGTTCGATGCATCCATCCATCGCTGCCCAGATCGCATCCAGTTTCGCATCGAGTGCGCTACGCGAAAGGTGAGTTTCCTCGTTTGCTCGCTTTAGCGCGGCAATCGACAGGCCGCTATTTCTCGCCATCCGGAGCATCTCGGAGGCATTTCGGAACGGATAGGGTACATCCCCAGACTTAGCTCCGGCCTGATGATCCGCCTTGAGGCGCTCCAATTCCTCCTCGCTGGCCACGAAACCGCCCCCAATGGAATAGTAGACCCGACGCAGCAGCTGGCGACCATCACTGTCCCGGGCAACGAACGCCATGCCGTTTGCATGACCGGGAAGCGAATTCTTGCGATCGAAAACGAGATCGATGTCTGGGTCGAATGAGTATCGAGGATGGCCAGGCGGCGCTACAGTCCTGTCTTTCCGGATACGCGCAAGGATGGCCGCGATCGCATCGGGATCGACAGTATCCGGATGGTGGCCGTCGAGACCGAGAATGACGGCCCGGTCGGTAGCATGGCCAACGCCCGTGAAAGCAAGGGAGCCATGCAGGGAAACCGACAGGCGCGTTACACGGGAGTCGCTCGGGCGCGGCCAATCCCCTTGAGCAATTTCTTTCAGGAAACGCGCCGCTCCAACCATCGGTCCCATGGTGTGCGAGGACGATGGACCTATACCGATCTTGTAGAGTTCGAATACCGAAAGAAACATTGGAGCCTGCCGCCATTGCCTGGCCGCAAGCTAGCAGATCGCGTCATTTGTGCGAATGGGGATCCGACGCGCTGTGGCCGTGTTACGACATCGTCTGGGCGCGGAATTTCTGATCTGCACGTCTATGTGAGTTGTCACCCCGGCAAGGCTGCGGTCACTTCGGCAGCCTCGTTCATCCCGGTAAGATAAATGACGGCCATTATGCATGCGAACCCTAGAACTGCCCAGGCGGTAATGCCCCAGCAGGATTTCTGGATCTTTTCATCCATAAGGAACTTGCCCCTTCTCTCTTAGGCACGGTCTTCCCGCGACCTTCTGGAGGCGGCCCTATAAGCCGAGCCGGAACGTTAATCAATCGCTAATGAGTCAGGGCGACCATGCAAATGACAAGTCGCTTCGCATCGCGGAGCAAAAGGGTATTCACTCTCAATAGCTTACGACTTTTCCACATTGCGGCCAATTCGGCCGGTCATCCGGTAGACAAGAAGGCCGAGATATTCGCGCAGCGCCTGAGAAAGTTCCGAAAGCGCAGAAACCGGATCGTCACGGCCCAGCTTCAACTCCTCGGTTCCGGATGTGCGATAATCCACGGGCCACGGGACTACGGAAACGCCCTGCCCTTTGAACACGCCAACCGAGCGCGGCATATGGAACGCGGATGTGATGAGCAACCAGTCTCCGGTTGATTCATCAGGCAGCATATTTTTCGTATAAACTGCGTTCTCGTGCGTATTCTTCGAGTGCGTTTCCAGGAGGAGGCGGTCGGAATCGAGGCCGAAATGGGCGAAGAATCGGCGCGCGATCGCGGCATCGCCCTCGGTCACGCCGATCAGGCTTGCCTCGCCGCCGGACACGATCACGGGAGCGTCGGGATAGAGGCGCGCGAGCCGGACCGCCTCCACGAAACGGTCGCCCGCCTCGCCGAGTTCGTATCCGCCGCGACCCAGGGTCACCGATCCGTCAAAGCCGCCGCCAAGCACGATTATGCCGGCGATGTCGGCGGGATCGGGAACGGCATCCGGACGCGCATACCGGTCTTCCAGCGGCTGCAGAAGCAGACGCCCGACATTCGTCTGCGTCGCGACCAGCAATACGGCCAGGGCGAAGGCCGCGATCCAGGTCGACAGCATCGCGCGGCGCCGGATCGCGAGCACGACGAGCACAACGAGGGCAATGGCCACGAGTCCCAGCGGCTGCACCAGCAACCAGCCGACTTTCGACACGGTGAAAAACATGCAGTTCACCTCCCAATCCTGCGCGACGCTCCCGGCGGTGCGGTTCACGCGATCCCGACAGGCATGCTGCCGATCGCATCCGCGTATGCTCATGCCCGCAAGTCCAACGCCTAGCCAGTTGTCGCACGGCATGCGATAGGTTTTTCATGCCCAGCGTAGAATCGCCAGCCAGCTTGCCGATATCCGGAACCGCCCGGAAGCAGCGCATCGCCTGGATCGACATCGCGCGCGGTATCGCGCTGGTTGCGATGGCGAGCTATCACTTTTGCTGGGATCTCGAATTCTTTGGCTATCTGGAACCCGGATCGGCCGGAAGCGGACCGCTGAAATGGTATGCGCGCGGCATCGCCTCCTCGTTTCTCATTCTCGTCGGCATAAGCCTTGTCCTCGCCCACGGAAACGGTATTCGCTGGAAGGGGTTTGGCCGAAGGCTGGCGATGGTCGCCGCTGCGGCCCTTGCCATCACCATAGCGACCTGGTTCGCCACACCGGCCAGTTTCATATTCTTCGGCATACTGCACCAGATCGCGGTTGCCAGCCTGCTCGGGCTCGCATTCCTGCGCCTGCCCGCAACGCTGCTTGCAGTCCTTGCCGTCGCGTGGTTCTCCGTTTTTCTCTGGGCAAAATCCGACTTCTTCGCCCATCCGGCATTGCTCTGGGTCGGTTTGTCCCCCTTGCCGCCGCACTCCAACGATTACGTGCCATTGTTCCCCTGGTTCAGCGCTGTTCTGGCAGGCATGGCTATCGGGCGCCATCTTTCCACGTCCGGCCGTCTCGAAAGACTCGCCCGCCGAACGCCCGGCGACAATACGGTTCTGCGCGGCCTGGGCTTTCTCGGCCGTCACAGCCTGGCAACCTATCTCATCCACCAGCCTGTTCTGATTGCCGCAGTGTACCTTTTTTCGCTTGCAAGCCCGCCCGTCCCGGCCACCATGGAGGAGGTTTTCGTCCAGTCCTGCGTTTCGGCCTGCCGCGCCCAGGCGTCCGAACTCCAATGCACCGCCTATTGCGAATGCGTGACCACCAGACTTGTGGATGCCGACGAGCTTGCGAGTGTATATTCCGGCAACAGGATCGAGGAGACCGCGCCGCTACTCGACGCGATCTCCGGTCAATGCTCTGTCGAGGCAGGATTCAATGGCAACTGAACATGATGGCTTCAGTGATCGGCCAAACCGCCTTCCATGGCCGCCGATCATTTATGCAGCGGCACTTCTGGCCGGATGGCCTCTCGGCCACTTCCTTGAAACGCCATGGATTGGCGGCATGACCGGCGAAGTGCTCTTTGCAGCCGGCATCCTGACAATCGTCGGGGCGCTCGCGATCGACATCGCGGCAATGAACACCATGCGCCGCAAGCGCACGACCATTCTGCCCAACCGGAAGGCCGACCACCTCGTGACAAACGGCGTGTTTGCGGTTTCCAGGAACCCGATCTATCTCGCCAATACCATGCTGGTGATCGGCGCAGGACTAATATCGGGAATTGTTTGGTACTTCCCTCTCGCCCTGATCGCGGCCTATATGACGCAGAAGCTGGCCATAGAGCGCGAGGAGAAACACCTCGAGTCGCGTTTCGGCAAGCTCTATCGGGATTACAGGAAGCGTGTGAATCGCTGGATCTAGGCAGGCGTCAGGAAGTAACACGCAACTCGGCCAGCCGGCCCAGGCAGGCCTCCTCGGCCTGCTCCAGCTCCGCAAGCGTGTCTTCGATGTCCTTGCGCTTCTGACGAAGTTCTTCGCGCTTTTCAGCGATCTTGGTCATGATCGCGCGCAGTTGACCGACCTCACCGGGCGGCGCCTTGTACATTTCTATGATTTCACGGATTTCGGCTATGGAGAATCCGAGCCGCTTGCCCCTCAGTATCTGTTTGACCAGAAGCCGATCGGCGGGCCTGAACAGCCGGGTACGACCACGGCGCACGGGATGGATAAGCCCCTCGTCCTCGTAAAACCGGAGCGTCCGCGTGGAAATGCCGAACTCGCGGGTCAACTCCGTTATGGTGTAGTATTCGCGCATACACCGACCCTTTCCAAGCCGCCGTTTAAATCGATATTATGCATGAAGTACTCTTACGTAAAAGTCAAATAACCGCCTGAAACCGAAATCGGACAACGAGGCGGAACGCCGTTCAAATTCCGAACCACCACCCGGCGAGCCCCAGAAAGGCAAAGAAGCCAACGATATCGGTGACGGTAGTCACGAACACGCTGGACGCTATGGCCGGGTCGATGCCGATGCGATCAAGAAGCAACGGAATCAGAATTCCCGCAAGCGCGGCACATACCATATTGACGATCATTGCCAAGCCGATAACGATTCCGAGCGACAGGCTCGAGAACCACAATGCGGCTACCAGCCCCATCACGGCCGCGAATATGACCCCGTTTATGAATCCGACGGTAAGTTCGCGCCGCACGATGCGGGATGCGTTGTAGATGTCGATGTCACGCGTCGCCAATGCGCGCACTGCGACGGTCATGGTTTGTGTGCCCGCATTGCCGCCCATGGAAGCGACGATCGGCATGAGCACCGCCAGCGCGACCATCTCGGTAATCGTTGCATCGAACAAGCCGATAACGACCGATGCGAGAATCGCGGTGGCGAGGTTGATAAGCAGCCACGTGAAGCGAGACCGGGTTGTCTCGATCACGGAGTCGGACAGTTCCTCGTCGCCGACGCCGCCCAGGCGCTTCAGGTCTTCTTCAGCCTCCGCCTGGATGACATCGACGACATCGTCAATGGTAAGGACGCCGACCAGACGTTCATTTTCATCGACAACAGCCGCCGACAAGAGGTCATATTGTTCGAAGATCAGAGCGGCCTCTTCCTGGTCCATTTCGGCCGGAATCGCATGCCGCGTCTCGTGCATGATCTCCTCGATCTTTACCGGACGCGGCGTCCGCAGGATCTGGTCGAGATCGACGGCACCGACCAGATGAAAGGTCGGATCGATGACGAAGATCTGCGAGAAGGAATGCGGCAGATCCTCGCTGTCGCGCAGATAGTCTATCGTTTGGCCAACCGACCAATATGGCGGCACGGCGACAAACTCGGTCTGCATGCGCCGTCCGGCGCTTTCCTCCGGGTAGTCGAGAGAACGCCGCAGCCGAATTCGTTCCGTGAACGGAAGCTTGGCCAGGATTTCCGCCTGGTCCTTCTCGGCAAGATCCTCGAGGATGTAGACCGCATCGTCCGAGTCGAGCGCCTTCAGGGCGTGGGCAACCTGCTCGTTCGGCAGTGCCTCTATGATATCCATACGGATCGCTTCATCGACTTCGGTCAGCGAAGAGAAGTCGAAGCGGTCGCCGAGCTGGATCACGAGACTCCGGCGGTCCTCGGCGTCCAGCGCCTCGATCAGATCGCCAAGTTCGGATTCGTGAAGTCCGGCGACCGAAGAGGCGAGCGCCTCCACGTCGCCGTGTTGCACCGAGGCGACGACGCGGTCCAAGAAATCCGCGCGCACGGATCCGTCATCGCTGTAGATTTCAGCGCTGAAGGGCTCGCCTGCCAATTCGGTGTGCGGCGTTTGCGTCTCGGTCACCGGTATAGCTCCGTAGCGCGAATGCGCAGCCCCCACAGTTAAGGCGAGGTTCTGAAAATACAATTGCCTGTCGGCCATTCCTGCCGGTTTTTTGCAAGGGATTTCCCGCAGGCTCGAAAAGGCGGAACGTTCAGAGTTTCTCTGGAACGTTGTCGATGCCGCAGGTGCCTCCAGGCCCGCATCGCGCAACCCGCCTGGCCGTCAGCCAGCCGCCGACAAGAAGGCCGTGCCGGGCAATTGCCTCATATCCGTATTCCGAGCAGGTGGGGATATGTCGGCAACTGTGACCGATGAAGCCGGAAAGAGTCAGTTGGTAGATCCGTATCAGGAATATCCCCACCAGCCGACCCGGCGTCTTTGGCCACCTGCCCTGCCAATTGCGGCTTCCGCGGGCAAGATTGGCGATCCCGCTTCGCTTCGGTTCAGGACACATCTCGCTCAGGCAGCACTCGCCCGTTGCTCGGCAATTTGCTCCAGCGCATCAACGACGGCATCGAATACTAGCAGGGTCGATGCATGCCGCGCCTTGTAGTCCCTGACCGGCATCAGATACTGCAGGTCGGCGAAACGGCCGGTCGGAGCCGGTCCGCCCTCCTTGAGCATGGCAACCATCTGCTTGCGTACAGTACGCAATTCCTCCTCCGTAGCGCCCACGATGTGTTGCGCCATGATAGAGGACGATGCCTGACCGAGCGCGCAGGCCTTCACCTCCTGGCCGTAGTCGACCACCGTGTCGCCGTCCATCTTCAAATCGACGGTGACAGTCGAGCCACAAAGTTTGGAGTGTGCCTTCGCGGTTGCATCCGGCTCGGACAAGCGGTTTGTTCGCGGGATATTCCCGGCGAACTCGAGAATTTTCGCGTTGTAGATGTCGTCGATCACTTGGTCCGCTCCGATATCCCGCTGCCGCTCGCCGGCTTTTCGATGATCAGGCCTGTTTTCCCGCGTTCGACATCATATATGTTTTACATGCGCCCGAGAACAAGGCATATGCCGCGTGCAATTGACCGGCACGCGCCTGTTCCGGTTAATTTGGATACCAGTGGTCCGTTCAACTCGTTCCGGCGTTACCAGACCGGAACTACGGGAGACACTTCATGGATGCCATCGTCAAGACCTTTCCGAACGCAGAGAAAGAGGAAAAGGCAACAGAGAAACGGGCACGTCCAAGCCGGGAGGAGGCAGAAGCCGCGGTGCGGACTTTGCTGCTCTGGGCAGGTGACGACCCGGACCGCGAAGGGCTGATCGAAACGCCGCAGCGCGTCGTGAAGGCCTACCGGGAGATGTTCGCCGGCTACGACATGGATCCGCAGGAGGTGCTTGCTCGCACTTTCGAGGAAGTCGCGGGCTACGAGGACATGGTTCTGGTCAAGGACATCTCCTTCCACTCGCATTGCGAGCATCACATGGTGCCGATCATTGGCAAGGCGCATGTTGCCTATCTTCCCGACAAACGGGTGCTTGGCCTTTCGAAGATCGCACGCGTCGTCGACATCTTCGCGCAGCGACTGCAAACCCAGGAAGCGATGACCGCCCAGATCGCCGATGCGATCAACGAGGCGCTGATGCCGCGCGGGATTGCCGTCATGATCGAGGCGGAGCACATGTGCATGGCCATGCGCGGAATTCGCAAACAGGGATCGACCACGATCACGACCACTTTCACCGGTTCCTACAGGGACGATCCGACGGAACAGGCCCGATTCATATCCATGGTTCGCAACGGGAACGCCGCTTGATCCGAGCGGCGAGGCCGCGTAGAGCCGTCACATGACGATTTCAAGCGACATGCCCTTCCCCGCTCCGGGTCCGAAGGCGGAATTGGAGACCGGCGACGTTCTGTCTCCTCGCTTCGGCCCCGATGGCCTGATCACGGCCGTTACGGTCGACGCCGAGGACAACACCGTGTTGATGGTGGCTCACATGAACTCGGAGGCACTTCGGCTGACGGTTGAAACAGGCATTGCGCACTATTGGTCGCGCTCGCGTCAGGCAATCTGGAAGAAGGGCGAAACCTCCGGCAACATGCAATCCGTCAGGGAACTCCGCATCGACTGCGACCAGGATTGCGTCCTGCTCAAGGTGACGACGGCCGGCGACGGTGCAAACTGCCACACGGGCCGCCGGAGCTGTTTCTACCGGGCCGTCACCAAGGGAGTGGACGGCAGGCCCCGGCTTGAAACCGACAAATCCGACCAACCGCGTTTCGACCCGAATACGGTGTACGGCAGCGACAGCTGACAAAACGCATTTTCACGGATTTGACACCAATTTGTCTCACACTCGACCGAACCGAGACCGGGGACGAATTCTACGTGTCATGCAGCTAGCATCCTCTTCGCGCGACAAGGCGGCAACCATCGATCCGCCCGAACTATCCGACAAGTTGGAAAAGACGCGCGGAAACGCAATTGCCCTCGCGCTAGGAGGCGGCGCGGCGCGCGGCTGGGCGCATATCGGCGTACTGCACGCCCTGGACGAGGCCGGTTTCAGGATTGCAATGATCGCCGGCACATCCATCGGCGCCCTAGTGGGCGGGTGCTATCTTGCCGGAAAGCTTGACGAACTCGAAACCTTCGCGCGCTCGCTGAGCCGCCGACGGATGCTCGGCCTGCTGGACATCCAGTTCGCCGGTTCGGGCCTGTTCGGCGGCATGCGACTGAACCGCGAAATGGAATCGCACATGCGCGGGGTGCAGATAGAGGAGCTGCGTCGGCCATTCGTCGCTGTCGCCACCGAGATATCGACAGGCCACGAGATATGGCTCACCCATGGCGACCTCGTCACGGCAGTGCGTGCTTCCTACTCGCTGCCCGGGATATTCGAGCCGGTCGAGTGCAATGGAAAGGTTCTCGTGGACGGCGCCCTCGTCAACCCGGTTCCCGTGTCGGTCTGCCGCGCCTACGAGCAGCCAAGGGTTGTCGCGGTCAACCTGAACTACGACCTGTTCGGCCGATCCGGCGTCGTGAAACACGGGGCTCCGCGCGCGGAAATGAACGTGCGGGCAACCGCTGAAAGCAGTTCCGGCTCGCTTCGGAAATCACCCTCGAAGCCGGTTCGGCTGGGGATTTCCGGCGTCATGGTGGAGTCCTACAACATCATCCAGGATCGCATCTCGCGAGCCCGGCTTGCCGGCGACCCGCCGGACTATTCCCTGCATCCGCGGCTTTCCGATATCGGGCTTGCCGACTTTCACCGTGCCTCCGAGGCGATCGACCTGGGCTACGAGGTAACGATGGATCGCCTCCCCGACCTTCGGAGGCTGGCGGAGCTGGCCTGAACCTTCAGGCCGAAGCGATATAGGACCGGATCTCCTCGGCCTCGCGCTCGACTTCCATGATCCGGCGCTTCACGACGTCTCCGATGGAGATCACGCCGATCAGCCGGCCATCGCGCTCGACGGGAAGGTGACGGAAGCGTCCCTCGGTCATCAGTTCCATGACCTCGTGCACGGTGGACTCTTCGGAACAGGTCCGCACCTTGGTCGTCATCAGGTCCGCGACGGGGCGCTGTAGCGCTTCGGTGCCGGTACGGGCTATTGCGCGAACAATGTCGCGCTCCGACAGGATGCCCTTGATCTTCTTTTCCGGGCTGGCAATGACAAGCGCGCCGATATTGTGCTCGGCCAGCGCGTTCAGTGCGTCCATTCCGGACGCGTCGACGGGCAGCGTGAACACGTTCGTACCCTTGTCCGCAAGTATGTGCTTGACCATCATGAGCATGCGTTCTCCTCCTTGCGTCCCGTGACACCAGCATGCGCTCCGGACCGGGAATTTGCAAGAATGGCTTACGATGCGTCAGCTCGGACCACGCCTCCGTCCGGGCGGTCGAAGACCGGGATCAGGAAGAAGCCCGCCACCAGCCCGCCAATATGCGCTTCCCAGGCGACGGAATCGCCCTCGTGCAAGCCCAGGACGCCGAAACCGATCGCGACATTCATCCCGATCCAGACCAGCAGGAACGGAATGACACCGCGAACCCGGAAGGCATTGCCCACGGACAGCAAGGGTCCCACGAAACCACGCCGCGGATTTCGCCGATCGGCACGCAGGCCGAAACGCGCCGCGGCCCCCATGAAGCCGGAAACGGCTCCGGACGCTCCGATTACCGGAACGGGATCGCCGAAATAGATCGCGAGATGGGTCGCGGCCGCGAGTGCCGCGGTGACGATCCAGAAGGCAATGCTGCGGACCCAGCCAATGCGATACGCCAGCGGCGAACCGAACACCGCCAGCCAGACGATATTGATGGCCAGGTGGGTCCAGTCGCCATGCAGGAAGGCATAGGTAACGGGAGAAAAGACCGTCGGAATATCGATCGTGAAGACTTCCGGAAGATAGCGTATCGGAAAGAACGCGGCGTCAACGACGAGGCGAAGGTCCGCCTCGGGTGTCAGGAAGTTCGTGCGCAGGACATGAATGCCGATGCACAGGAGCGAAAGGCACACGATCGCGCCATGCACGTTGAACATCGGCGGGCCACCGGCAGGCGGGCGCGCGGGAACGTGTGTCTCATCTGTGTTCGTTCGGGGCTGTCGGGGAACTGTCATGAGGCTTCTTGCTTGGTCCGCTACAGCATATCGGACAAAAAGAAAGCCATTCAAGCATTGCGCTTGAATGGCCCGGTGAGCCCCCCTGCCCAAACCGATTTTTGCTGCTGTGAAACCCGCAGGATCTCTGGCCACACAATCGCAACATCCCGCGCCGGCCGCAATCGAAACCCTTCATTAACCTTAATCGCCGCGACGATGCCGGACTGGCCCGAAAGATGCAGGTTTACCAATGCGGTAATGGATAACCGCAGCCGCTGTGCCGATTTGGAACACGGCTCAACATTCGGGGGCAGAGGCAACCGGGAAATGCGCCATAAGGAAACGATCGGCCTGTTCAACTACTGGAACGAGATCCGCGGGTGCCGGGACGCCCCGGCGCGGTCCGAGGTCTCGCCTGCGGCGCTCGGCCCTCTCCTGTCGTCGGTGATGCTCGTCGAGAGGAAACCCGGCGGCGATATCCTGTTTCGCCTCGCCGGCACGAAGATCTGCAGCATCCGGTGCCGGGAACTCAGGGGGCGGCCCTTTGCCGGCATGTTCCAGGATTGCGACCGGCCAGCACTGGAGAGGGTGCTGAATTCCGTCGCCGAGGAAAACGCCCTGGCGGTTCTCGATGCCCGAGTTTCGAACAGGGACGGGAACGACGTGCCCACCGAGATCGCCCTGTTTCCCCTCGAGGACGAAACGGTGCGCATACTCGGCGCCGTCAGTATGAAATGGGAACCCTACTGGTTCGGTGCCGAACCCGCCTTGCTGGAACTGCGCGGTATCCGCTTCCTCGACAAGAGCGCGGATTACCTCTTCCTGCAAAGCCGCCCTAGCGTGCCGATCATGAACCGAAATCAGGCGCCATCCCAAGGTGTCCGGAACCATCTCAAACTGCTAGGCGGTCCCAACACTCGAGGCCCGGCCAAGGCTCTGAGGATATTCACCGTGCACGAAGGCGGAAAAAAGTAACCAAACCGTCTGGATGCGGTACGGATTCTGCCGAAATGTCCGCGCCCAATAACTGCGCGTTAACCAGCCAAACACTATGGTGCAGGCATTCTATCAGACCAACCGGACTGACCACGCAATGCTCGGCGCACAGCAAATCGGTTTTGAACAAGAACGTCGGCAGCACCAAAGGGTGAAGGTTCTGCTACACGGACGCCTCATGCTTTCCGACCATTCGGAACACCGTTGCCAGGTTGTCGACATGTCGCCGGGAAGCGCGCTTCTGGTTACGGAAGGCACGGGGCGCATGGGCGAGAAGGTAATCGCTTATGTCGATCACATTGGCCGGATCGAAGGCAAGATCTCTCGGGTCACGCCCAACGGTTTTGCCCTGGAGTTGAACACTACGCCTCGCAAGAAATCCAAGCTGGCTGCCCAGTTGACCTGGCTTGCGAACAAACACGAGCTGGATCTGCCCGAAGACCGC
Organism: Oricola thermophila; assembly: GCF_013358405.1. Classification (NCBI taxonomy): domain Bacteria; kingdom Pseudomonadati; phylum Pseudomonadota; class Alphaproteobacteria; order Hyphomicrobiales; family Ahrensiaceae; genus Oricola; species Oricola thermophila. The sequence goes on along the minus strand of NZ_CP054836.1, from coordinate 1,278,950 downwards.
AGGCACGAGCGTATCGCTCCACGCAATCCAGCAGGTGTGCTGATACTGGAAGACGGACGCCAGTACCGTTGTCGCATTATCGACCTCTCGCTGTCGGGCGCGGCGATCGAGATAGACGTGCGCCCTGCCATAGGAACGCTTGTCACCCTCGGGAACATGCGCGGCCAGGTGGTGCGGCATTTCGAGGAAGGCATTGCAATCGAATTCGCGGTCATTCAGCGAAAAGAGTCGCTGAAACAGTATCTCGGCTAGCCGGCAACTCCCCGTATCATCTTGTGAAAGCCCCGCATCCGCGGGGTTTTTCTTTTCGCCTGCCCTGGCAACACAACAAACAGCGCTGGAACCATCCATAAAGTTTTATGCAAATTGGTCTCAATTGCGATGCAAATTGAGATAAAAGGCGCCTAAAATATAGTACAGTTTTCTCTTAAATATACAGAGCACCCTTCGCGATAACTAAAATTCTACGTGCCATTGTCTCCCTATTGGGGAGACGATGGTATGGTTATACTCAAGAAAAAGAAACTCACGCTTGCCTTCTTCGCTGCCGCTTTCGCATTTGGGGCGAGCGCGGCAGGTGCACATGCCGCACCGATGAAACTCGGACGGCAGACCAGTCAGCCCATTGGACATTACGAATTCTGCCAGCAGGTTCCGGAAGACTGCCGTGCAGTCGGTCGGAATGTTGCCCCCGATCGCCTGACACCGGAAAAATGGAAGACGCTTGTACGCGTGAATGCCGCAATTAACGCGACAATCGTGCCGCGAACCGACATGGAGATGTGGGGCCGCGAGGAGGTTTGGTCCTATCCGGTCAAGTATGGCGACTGCGAGGATTACGTCCTGCTCAAGCGGCACGAGTTGATCCAGGCCGGCTTCAATCCCGGCAACCTGTTGATCACGGTGGTGTTGCAACCGAACGGCGATGGACATGCCGTTCTCACGGTACGCACAGATCACGGCGATTTCATTCTCGACAATCTCGTCGGCAATGTTCTCGACTGGCGCGATACCCGCTACCACTACCTCAAACGGCAGTCATCGGTGAACTCCGGACGATGGGTCGAGATCGTCGACGAGCGGAGGAACATCGCCCGAAACTGACGCGAATTTGAATGCAGAAATCCCGGTCGAGTCCCCAAACCATCCCATCCCCAACGACCGGGCCAAGAGCCGGCCGTCCATCCAGACGGTCGGCTCGCCTTTTCAGGGAGCCTAAACCCGGTTCAGACCGGAGGAAAAGCGCCGTGCATTCTCGACATAGTGGTCGGCCGACTCCCGCAACATGGCAATTGCCTTGTCATCCAGCGTCCTGGCAACGCGCGCCGGAGACCCAATGATAAGGCTGCCATCCGGAAATTCCTTGCCTTCGGTGACGAGTGCACCGGCGCCGACCAGGCAATTCCTCCCGATCTTCGCACCATTGAGCACGATGGCACCTATACCGATCAGGCTGTTGTTTCCGACGGTGCAGCCGTGCAGCATCGCACGATGACCGATGGTGCATCCATCTCCGACGACGAGCGGAAATCCCATGTCGGTGTGCATTATACAGTGTTCCTGCACATTCGTTCTCGCGCCGATCGTGATACGCTCGTTATCTCCGCGTAATACGCACCCGAACCAGATCCCGCTGTCCTCGCCAAGCGTGACCTTGCCGATCACCTTTGCGTCGTGGGCCAGGAAGGCCGGCCCCCTGCCCCGCAACTCCGGACCGACACCATCGAGATCATAGAGTGCCATTCTTCCCACCGTTTCTCGTTCCAAAGTTCAGCGCGAACCCTGCATCGCGTAATACATGGACTACAAGAGCGCCCGCGCGCTTTCCACGATGACTACACCGAGAGAAAACGTCCAAAGCAATAGAAGGAGCATGAAGACCACGGTGTTCCGCAATGAAACAACGGCATTTGGCGGCACGGTTCTGTCGAAAGCCTGCGTCAGGAGTACGGGGCCCGTGCAGCAATAGACCAGAAACGCGTTCACGGGGCCAATTTCATCCAGTGTCTTGCGGTCGAATCCGGGAGTGAACCCGACCTGTGCCCGAACCAGATGAAACATAGCCATTGCTACCGCCACGCCGGTGAAGAAGACCAACATTACAACCATCGACACGCCCCTGTTTACCGAAAGTTTACCAAGAACCTATCGACTGATGCACGTTGAATGCCAGTTTTCCTGTGCCAGTTAAGGACACTCCGCCCGCAATATGCCGGTCCCTACAGCAGCATCAGCAGAGGAACGTTTCGACGTTCGAAAAGGGATGCCCGTTCTCGCGACGCGGTTGCTTGTCGCATTCGGCGTGATGGCGGCGCTGTCGCTTGCCATTATGGTCGCGGGGAAGCTCTACGGTCGCACGCTTGTTCGCGCAGGGCACACCTCCGCCACCGAGCGCTACGATATCGTTGTCGGAAACGATGTCGTTTCAGTACCGGCAAACATGATCCGCAAGCAGAACCAACGCCGATCCGGAGAGACGGCCCGGCTCGACATCTACCTGCATTGGCCCACGATTTCGGGATTCAGTGATCGTCTATCTGCGGAATTCAACAACGTCGATCCGGCCACGAACTCAATTCTGTTCGTCTCTATCATGCCCCGCGCAACGACACGCGACATGGCTGGCCGTTTTGACCCCGTTTATCGCCAAGTGGTTACCGGAGCGGCGACCCCCGCGCCGGGAGGCTTGCGCAGCTTCGCCTTGTCAGAGGAACACGGCTACATCAACGAACGCCTTGTCTACTCGTCTCCCGACAAGGCCAGTGGCCGGCGTTTCGTCGCGCGCTGTCAGGACACCGGGAAGGACCGGATAATATTGGCGCCATGCGAAACCGATATCCATTTCGGCGAAACGCTATCGGCGCATATCCGGTTTCCGGCCAGGCTGCTCGACGAATGGCGCGGCCTTCATGTCGCCCTGCCCGTTTTCCTTCGCAGCCTTCTTGTCCGATCCGCGGACTAGTCTTCGAGGTCGATGTCCAGAATCGACATGGACAGGTCGTAGGAAACCTCCCCCTCGTCCTCGATGCGTGTAACGATACCCAGAAACTCATCGCCCACATAGAGCTCCGCAGAATCCGTGATGCGCGGACGCGGTTTGACTGCAAGGGCCGTGTTTCCGAAGGTGTTCTGGAAAAAACGCGTCAGTTTGGTGAGTTCTTCGGATGTCACGGACTGGCTCCCTGTAACGGTTGTGGTCTTCGCCCTGCGGGTCCCGCTGGCAAAACATGATTGACGCGCCAGTGCAAGCCCGCCGCGCCGGTTGTCCTGTATTGTAATCGAGATGCCCGTCAGTCCGATTCGAGCAATTGATCCATGACACGGGAGGGTTCGCTGCACCCCGAATCGCCCATTATCCGTGCCGGCACGCCCGCCACCGTTTTCGATGGAGGAACGTCTTTCAGAACCACGGAACCGGCCGCTATCTTGCTGCAGTTCCCGATTCTGATGTTGCCGAGAATTTTCGACCCGGCACCGATCAGAACACCGTCGCCGATCTTGGGATGACGATCACTCCCTTCCTTGCCGGTTCCGCCAAGGGTCACGGAATGAAGAATCGAGACATTGTCACCTACAACCGCGGTTTCACCGACCACCAGACCAGTGGCATGATCGAGGAATATGCCCTTGCCGATACGTGCGGCCGGATTGATATCGGTCTGGAATACCGCCGATGAACGGCTCTGCAGATACAGCGCAAAATCCAGCCGGCCTTCCCGAAACAGCCAATGAGCCAGCCGATGCGTCTGAATCGCATGGAAGCCCTTGAAGTATAAGAGCGGCTCTATGAAACGGGTGCAGGCCGGGTCGCGGTCATAGACCGCCTGCATATCCACACGCACGATTTCGCTCCAGGACGGATCGGATTCCATCATGGACCGGAACGACTGGCGCAGGAGATCAGCGCACATGTCCGGGTGGTCCAGCCGCTCCGAGATGCGGTGAATGATGGCCTCTTCCAGGGAGGGCTGGTTGAGCACGGTCGTCAGCATGAATGCGCCCAGCGCCCGATCCTTGGCGATGGCGGCCTCGGCTTCCTCACGAACCGCATGCCAGATCGGATCCAGCGCCTCGATCTGCGACGACGAAACGGACTTGCGATGTTGTGCCATTCCGGCCTCCATCGGTTTAGGTTCGTTGATAGATAGCGCATCCCGCCGCTTTATAAAACGAAACGGCTTCAAATCTTTTCAAGTGCGCATCAATCGCGGTTAATGATTCGACGCGAGGAATTCCAGAACAGCCTGCTTGAACACTCGGTCACCAACCGCCAGCATATGATCGCGGCCCGGGATCTCGACAACCTGCGCCCTTGGCAGCAGCGCCGCCAGTTCATGGGGCGAACCGGCGATATCGTCCTTCGTGCCGACGGCAATCATGGCGGGCACTTCGATTTTTCGAACCTGTTCGGCGGTAAGCTTCCTGCGCGATGAGCGGATGCACGCGGCGAGCGCGATCCGGTCGCTCCCCGTCTGGTCGGCAAACAAGCGGAAGGCACGTGCTCTTGGATCCGAAACGGTATCGATGGAGTCGGCTAGCAATCCCTCTGCGATACCTTCCCAACTGCCCACGCCTTCAACCATGCCCATACCAAGGCCGCCGAAGACCAGTGACCGCACCATTTCGGGAGCGGCCAGCGCCATGAATGCAGATATCCGGGCTCCCATCGAATAGCCCATCACGTGAGCTCGGGGGACTTCGAGATGCCGCAACAAGGCGATGGCATCATCCGCCATCCTCTCGGGTACATACGCCTCCGTTCCGTGCGGTTTGTCGCTTTCGCCATGCCCGCGGTTGTCGATGGCTATGACCCTATACCCCGCGTCCCCTAGCGTCTTCAGCCAGCCGGGGTTGACCCAGTTGACCTCCTTGTTGGAGGCAAAACCGTGAATCAACAGGATGGGATCGCCGGCGGGTTCCCCTTCGTCGAAATAGGTGAGCGAGAGATTGTCATGAATGAAACTTGGCATGGGGCGTTGTGTCACGTGATTGGGATTCGTGGCGGATTTGAGCGGCAAATGGCTACCAATTCCGGTTTCGGGGCGCTAGTGTGCATCGCGAAATTGGCCGCCTGCGGCCGAACAGAAATTTAGTCATTCAAACGGGATTTTACGATGGCTGGCCACGCGACGCCCCATTTCCAGAACGATGCCGGACATGCTCGCATCGAGATCGGCGTTAAGGAATTCATGTGCGTTGGAGCGAATCCGCCCTTCGATCATCCACATGTATTTCTCGACATGGGGGACGATAACGAGAAGGTGTGTCCCTATTGCTCGACGCTTTATGTCTTCAACGACAAACTCGGCGCTGAGGAAACGCGACCGGAAGGCTGCGTGTTCGATACGGAACAAACGGCGGCCTGATTTCCGGGCGCACGCGAGACATCCGGGCGGCAGGTGAAAGACAAGACGCATATTCTGGTTGCCGGGGCGGGAATCGCGGGCCTCACCACCGCTCTTGCCTTGGCCAGACGCGGAATCGGATCGACCATCGTCGAGGCTTTCTCCGCACCGTCCGAGGTCGGCGCCGGCTTGCAGATCGCGCCCAACGCCACCCGCATCCTGCGCGAGATCGGTGTCCTCGACGCACTCGCAGAAAGGGCCGTCGCACCGACATCGATCCGGCTGGGCGACGCGCCGAGCGGTCGCATATTGCTCGACATGGCGATAACGCCGAAATGGCTCGATCGCATGGGTGCCCCCTATCTGACCGCGCATCGGGCCAGCCTGCACGGTGTACTCTACACGGCAGCAGTCGCCGACCCCCTGATCAACATCCTCACCGGCCACAAGGTCGCCGACATTCGCCAAGACGCCGACCGCGTCACCACCCGACTTGCATGCGATGCAGGCGAGCGCGAAATCGTTTCAGACCTGCTGGTCGGCGCGGATGGCATCTGGTCGAAGGTTCGGGAGGCAATTCCGGGTGCGGCGCGTCCCCGGTCGACCGGGCGCATCGCATGGCGTGCGATAGGTCCGGCTTCTGCTGCAAGCGCCAACAAGGTGACGGCGTGGATGGCACCGGAAAGTCACCTCGTGACCTATCCCGTGCGCAATTCCGAGACGCTGAATATCGTGGCCGTAACCCATGGCAAGCTGGATGCGCACAACTGGGCGAACGAGGCCGACGGGGAAAAGCTAGCCAGGCTGCTGGCAAGCGCTAGAAGCGTCACTGACCTCGGCGCACTCGACAAGGCAAGCTGGACCACGTGGCCGCTCAGCGCGGTGGCGCCGTCGGCCCCCTGGCATCACGGTCGGATTCTTCTCGTCGGCGATGCCGCTCATGGCATGGAACCCTTTGCAGCCCAGGGAGCGGCAATGGCGATCGAGGACGGCTACGCCGCCGGACTCGCGATTTCAGCCAGTCGGGGGAATCATTCCAAGGCCCTGAACGACTACCGCGCACTGCGGCTCGATCGCGTCCTGCGCGTTGCGCGCCGGACCGCCTTCAATCGCTGGACCTACCACCAGAGCGGCGCCGGGCGGATCGCCCGCAACATGTTCTTCCAGATGCGCTCGCCGGAAGCCTTCTTCGGCGACCTCGACTGGCTATACGGCTACCGGATAACTGAATGAAAAAGCCGGCCACGAGGGCCGGCTTTTGCCTGCACATTGATACGCAATACTCTAGTGCAGGATCTGGCTGAGGAACAGCTTGGTGCGTTCGTGCTGCGGATTGTCGAAGAACGCATCCGGCTCGTTCTGCTCCACGATTTGTCCCTGGTCCATGAAGATGACGCGGTTGGCGACCTGGCGTGCGAAACCCATTTCGTGCGTCACGCACAGCATGGTCATGCCCTCTTCCGCGAGGCCGACCATCGTATCGAGCACTTCCTTGATCATCTCCGGGTCAAGGGCCGAGGTCGGCTCATCGAACAGCATGATGCGCGGATTCATGCACAGCGAACGCGCGATGGCCACGCGCTGCTGCTGGCCGCCCGACAGCTGCCCGGGATACTTGTTCGCCTGCTCGGGAATCTTGACGCGCTCGAGGAAGTGCATGGCCCGCTCCTCGGCCTCCTTCTTCGGCATCTTGCGCACCCAGATCGGCGCCAGCGTGCAATTCTCGAGGATCGTGAGATGCGGAAACAGGTTGAAGTGCTGGAATACCATCCCGACCTCGCGCCGCACCTCGTCGATCTTCTTGAGGTCATTGGTCAGTTCGATACCGTCGACGATGATCTTGCCCTTCTGGTGTTCCTCCAGCCGGTTGATGCAGCGGATCATTGTCGACTTGCCCGAGCCCGACGGGCCGGCAATGACGATACGCTCGCCACGCATGACCTTCAGGTTGATGTCGCGGAGGACGTGAAAGTCGCCATACCACTTGTGCATGTTGATGATCTCGATGGCCACATCGGTGTCCGAGACCGTCATTTTCGAGCGGTCGGCCCTCAGTTCCTCGGCTGCAGCAGCATTGTCAGATGCCATGATAACGGTTCCTATCGTTTGTGTCCGGTATCGAGCTGACGCTCCATGAACATGGAGTAGCGCGACATTCCGAAGCAGAAGACGAAATAGATGAATGCGGCGAACAGATAGCCCGTCAGGGATTGCACGGGCGACGACCAGGTCGGATCGGAATAGGACGACTGGATCTGGCCCAGGAAGTCGAACAGGCCGATGATCAGGACAAGCGTGGTGTCCTTGAACAGGCCGATGAACGTATTCACGATACCCGGGATCACCAGTTTCAGCGCCTGCGGAAGAATAATCATGCGCATCATCTGCATCCAGTTCAACCCGAGGGCCATCGCTCCCTCGTACTGGCCTTTCGGCAGGGCCTGCAATCCGCCGCGCACGACCTCCGCCATGTAGGCGGACGAGAACAGGGCCACGCCGATCAGGGCACGCAGCAACTTGTCGAAGCTGACACCCTCGGGAAGGAACAGCGGCAGCATCACCGACGACATGAAGAGCACGGTGATAAGCGGAACGCCCCGCCAGAACTCGATGAACACGATCGAGAAAAAGCGCACGATTGGCAGTGCCGAGCGCCGCCCGAGCGCGAGCGCGATACCGAGCGGCAGCGATGCGGCGATCCCGGTAACCGCTATGACGAGCGTTACCAGCAGGCCGCCCCAGACCTCGGTTTCGACATGCGTCAACCCGAAA